>NZ_WMBA01000024.1 GCF_009707865.1 Amycolatopsis pithecellobii | reverse complement strand
GGCAGCGCCCCGCCCGCCGCCTGGACGAGATCAACGTAGTGGCCAGCACCGGCGACGACCCCGAACTCGACGCCCTGCTCCTGCGGCTACACACCGAAACCGCCTGCCGCCGCGGCGGCGCCCTCGCACTGCGCCCTCGCACTGCGCCCCCGCGACCTCGACCCACAACAATGCCTCATCTACCTCCGCGAAAAAGACGAAACCGTCCGATGGCAACCCGTCTCCCCCACCCTGATGCAACACCTGCTCAACCACGCCACCACCCGCGGCGCCACCGACCCAGACGGCCCACTCCTGCACTACGCCACCGGACGCCCCATCAGCCGACGTCGCTACGACTACATCTGGAACCGCGTCAAACGCCACCTACCCTGGGCAGCCACCCAGCAAATCTCCACACACTGGCTCCGCCACACCACCCTCACCTGGATCGAACGACACTTCGGCTTCGCCACCGCCCACGCCTACGCCGGACACTTCAACCACCACGACACAGCCACCGGCACCTACGTCAAAGCCAGCCTCGAAGACATCGCCACCGCCCTCGCCCACACCACACAACCCGATAAACCAAGCCCCCACCCAGACAACGACACCTGAACGCCAACACCCCGCACCAGAACGGGCTAGCCCACAACGCTCGAGTCTATCCCGTGATCGGCGTTTCCGGCGGTTCGGTTAGTAGGTTTCGGCTCCCGGCCAGCGGTCACCGAAGGTGATGGCGAACGCGTTGATGACTGGCTTCCAACGCATTGTCCATCGGGCGCGGCCGGTCCCGGTCGGGTCCAGGCTGCGAGTCACAAGGTACAGACACTTCATGGCTGCTTGCTCGGTGGGGAAATGTCCACGCGCGCGGATCGCCCGCCGGTAGCGGGCGTTCAGTGATTCGATTGCGTTCGTCGAGCAGATCATGCCTCGGATTTCAACATCGTAGTCGAGGAATGGCACGAATTCTTCCCACGCGTTGCGCCACAGTCGAACCATCGCACTATATTTCTTGCCCCATTTCTCCTCGAGTTCGTCCAGCGCGGAGAGTGCGGCGTCAGGATTCGGTGCCGTGTAGATAGGTTTGATATCCCGCTTGATCTCGTCCCAGTTCTGCCGCACCACCAACCGGAACGTATTGCGGATCAAATGAACGATGCACGTCTGAACAATGGTCTGCGGCCACACATTCGCAACGGTCTCCGGCAGACCTTTGAGGCCGTCGCAGACGAGGAAGAACACATCGCGAATCCCGCGGTTCTTCAGATCGGCCAGGACGCTCATCCAGAACTTCGCGCCCTCGCCACCGACGCCCATCCACAGGCCCGTATGTCAGTTCGTCTGCTAGTGCCGTGTTTTCACGAAGGCTCCTGAAACAGCTGCGCCACTGTTGGAGGTATAACTAACATCCTGGAAAAAGCTCTGACGTGTGCAACTATTCAAAATAGCTTACCGTAATCTCGCGGGATAGCAAGGGCTCACGAAACAAGGAAGGAAGCAATGCTATTACTCGGCTTAAATGGTGGTCTAATCTCAGCGTCTGGACCCTCATCCGAGGCCTCTCAGGGATACTTGCACGATGCATCCGCCTGCCTTCTCCAGGAGGGACAAACCTTGGCCGCCGTCGAGGAGGAGCGACTGAACAGACTGAAGAAGACGGACCTCTTCCCGGTCAGAGCGATTCAGGAATGCCTGGATATCGCAGGGAAAACACTCTCGTCAATCGATGCGGTGTGCTACTATTTCGAGGAATCCTTCCTGGACGTCGCGTTGAACAAGAACTACCTCGCGAATAGGGATCAAAAAATAAAATATGCGCGGGCACGCATAGTCGAGCACCTGAAAAGTTCATTTGACTTCGACCTCCCCGACGACAAACTGTTCTTTGTTCCGCATCACGTCGCGCACGCATCTTCATCCTTTGTCCGGTCTGGGTTTAGGGACGCTCTCGTTGTCGTAATCGACGGAGCCGGCGAGGATCACTCGGGCACCATATTCAACGCCAGTGCGGCTGGTTTAAAACCTTTAGCTACACATTCGGCGAGAAACTCTTTGGGCGCGTTCTACTTACACGGGACCCAAATGTTGGGATACACATTTGGCGACGAATACAAAGTGATGGGACTAGCGCCGTATGGAGATAAGGGCCGATACGGGGAAATATTCGAAAGCCTATTTACGCTCAAGCCAAACGGGGACTACACCCTAGAAAACACACGCGATCTGAATATTGGACTCACGGGGTATAACTTTATCGCCCCAGCCTTCTTGAATGCCGGATTCTTTCCGCGTCGAAGAAATGAACCTTTCACACAACTTCACGCAGATTTTGCCGCTGGCCTGCAGGCTACACTCGAGAAGATCATTTTACATGTTCTGAAATATTGGTCACAAGAGCTCTCAAATCCAAATCTCTGCTTCTCGGGGGGCGTGGCGCACAACAGTACACTCAACGGCGCAATTTTAGCGTCCAATATGTTCCCGAAAGTGTTTGTGCATCCCGCATCTCACGATGCGGGCTCTGCTGAAGGTGCTGCTTTGGCCGTAGAAAGTAAATTGAGCAAAGGGTCATTGCCGCACCTACGGATAACAACTGCAAGCCTTGGGCCGGATATCGGTTCTCCTGCGGCTATCAGTAGTCGACTAGATTCCTGGACTGACGTCATCGAGTTCCACCGGGCAGACGATATTGTCGAGGAGAGTGCAGGCCTCCTGGCTGAAGGCGCGGTAATTGGTTGGGTTCAAGGGCGGTCGGAATTCGGTCCGAGAGCTCTGGGCAATCGAAGCATCCTCGCAGATGCGCGACCCGGCGAGAACAAAGCCAAGATCAACGACATGGTGAAGAAGCGCGAGAGTTATCGTCCGTTTGCGCCGGCTGTAACGTCTAACGCAGCAAAGAAGTACTTTGACCTGCCGACACCTGTTGCCGATTACCGTTATATGTCTTTTGTCGTTCCTGTTGCGGAGGCATATCAAAGCACCCTCCGTGCGACCACGCACATTGACCACACCGCGCGCGTCCAGATCGTCTACAACGATGGTTACAACGAGCTGTTTCATCGGCTAATCACTCGGTTTGGCCAACTGACAGGCGTGCCCGTGCTACTGAACACCTCTTTCAACAATAATTTCGAGCCAATAGTGCAAACTATAGACGACGCTGTCAGCTGCTTCCTTACTACCTCGCTAGATGTCCTGGTAGCTGGTGAATACGTGGTTAAACGTAGATATGCGGATGAATCTAATCTAGCTCTTCTTTGTCCTAGTTTGAGGAAGACTACGAAGCTTGCAACCGAAACCCGAATAGCCGGTCTCGATGAACTTTCGAGGCGATACTTTTTGCAGTCTGAAGGTCGCGGAAGTACCGGTTCGGAGATTTCGGAAGAAATCTACAATATCTTGCAATGCGCTGACGGGCGGACACCTCTCAACGATATCTTAGACAGGTTCCAAAGTGTAGGAGACCGTTCAGAACTCATCCAAGAGACCCGGACACTATGGGACCGGCGCTTGCTCGATTTTCGTCCGGCCGCTCGGGGTATTTGAGATGAAAGCCTATAATCACCGCATTTTCGATAACAATTTTTTGGATATGTTGAAACTTGATCTGCGTTTGCATCGGAACACTGCGCGACTAACCTGGGCCATCTGGAAATCAAACCGCAAGCGTCAAAAGCCCGACCCCGTTCTTGAGGCGTGCCTTTGTTGCTCGGACGCCGTTGAAATACTACTGTCGTGCGTGGATTATCCAGAGCGCAAAGAGGTCTTTTTGCGGAAGGCGCTGGCTGCAATAAGAGCTGCTTCGTTGACGACACGATTTGCGTTGACCGAAGAAAGAATTGAGCTCAGTTGTAAACAGCACTCAGCATCACCCGCCACTGTCATCGAATCCGTTCGTAAAAATTCTTTGCGTCATTGAGCACCTTCAAGACGTCTTGAAGGTGCTCGGAGGTCGAAAAAGTCCCTTTGGTGTTAATGAGATTTTCTGTTCTGTCTAGCCAGTCAAGACACCATTTCGCATCTGATGGTCTACTCACTTTCCGTTTCTTCCAGTCCAACCAGACGGGGCTGGTATGTGCGTAGGTTCTCGTCTGTGAACCGAAGGGGGTTTCCTCGATTCCTCCCCGGGCGCTTGCCGCGACCCAGCTGGCGCCCTCGACCTTGAGACTGATTGTATGCTGCGCATTTGTGCATTCGGAGCCGACCTGTTCCACCGAAATAGTCCCATCCGGCCCCAAGATGTTAATTTCTTCAACGCCCGATCCTATGGTTCGAGCGGTGACCTCGATGATTCTTGATTGCATGAAATTGACCCGATCGCCAGGAATCTTGCCGTCGACTGTCAATTCTAGCCATGGCCCATTGGTAACAATCGTTCGTCCTTTTCTGATCGCGTCCTGCCAATTTTCGACCGTCAGCTCGCATCCCCCGAGATAGGCGTATGCACGGGTCCATCCCGGCGGGTTCGAGTACCACCGCATTCGGCGATGAGAGAGGAATACATCTGTTCCGGCTGTTGCAGCCAACGACAGGCCGCACCCCAGGAGGCGATGATACAGGAATTCTGTCGAATCGATATGGCACGGCCCACCGAGGTCCATCGAATCCACTAAGCCGAGTGCGGCATCGGCGACCAGTTCGCGTGCTTCATACGAGTGCGAACGACTGTGCGCAAAAACCGTCGATGGAGAGCAATTTTCGTCTAGGGGAACTAGAACGGGGTGCGTGTAACCAATGGTAGCGCCGAGGTCTCGAAGCTCTTGAGCTGCGCTGGCATTGGGCGGCCAGTCATCGGGATGATTCGACCTTGGATGACCGGATTGGTATTGCTTCGGTGGTGCGGCAGGGTTCAATGCATGGAAATGCCCTAGAATGTCATTGCGATACTCAACTCCACATCTCGCCAAACAGTTCCCGTCACTCCAAGGAAGGTCTCTTCCGGAGAAGCTCTCGAGCATTGCTTCATCATAAATCAACGAGGTTGACCAATTGGCTGCAACTAGGTTCATTAGATGCAGGCCCTCACCTTGTTGCATCAGGCTGGCCATCTCCGGAGTGCATACCGAATCGCCCGAGTAATTCATATGAACATGAAGATCACCCCCATACCAGCCATATACCGCCGGTGCGTAGATTCTACGAGGGGAGAGCTCAACAACTGTTTCAGTCTTGCGCTTGACCCGGATCGTTGTTTTAGCAGCTTCGTATTCACAACCACGATTTACTTCTATCGATACTTCGCCAACTGGTACGTCAACCGTGAGGTTGTTACCATGGAATATCGGTCTTCCATCGGAGTCGTACCTGTTGACGTATCCGCGCGGGAACCATGCCCCGCCTCGCTCGTCGACGACCGACCACCGCGAGACCTGGTCTGCGATCAGTCGCAAGGTGCCTGCCTTTGTCGGCTCAACGGCAAGTGTTGTCCTGTCGTGAACCTCGAGCACTGGTTGCGCGCTGGATACTGATCCTTCAACGAGGCTTACGGATCCATTTTTGTCGCATACGAAGACGTCGTAGGTCGTACTCATGTCGTTGATAGAGAACGGTAGCGGGGACCGGACTCTGAATTCTGTTGGAGTTAATATCGCTACGCCGACCGGGAGCGGGTCCAACAAGCACGATAATGTAATAGAAACCGGATTGACTAGTACGCCCTCATCTCGCAATTTAAAATAGTTCTGAATCCAGTTGTCAATGTTGCATCTGTCCATAAAGCGTAACAATATTCTACCAGCTGGTTCGAACTCTTTCCCCCAGTCGAATTCGTTGTCGCTTGAAAGTTTCCGATACTTGTGCAACATTTCGGTTACGGCGGGAGGTAGGCTTTCGTTGTCGCAACACATATTGCTCCAACCATCTCGTTGAGTGAAACGGCAGTTGCATTATAGACGGCTTAACTACACGAAGGAAGCGACCCTCGCGCGCGGCGTCCGCAGTAGGGCCCTCCACTGGTCGTGTGCATGGCAATGACAGCCTCGCCGGTGAAGCCTGCTTCGCTCATTCGTGCTGCGCCTCCACCTCAAGCACGTCATCCTCTGGATCGTGGTGTCCGGCACGCGGGCTTCGACGTGCACCGCGCGTGCGACAGGTACCTGCGGCCCCGCTGCTGCCACCGGGGCACGGTTGATCCCGGGCGACGGTTTCACGCGTTGCGGGACTACGGGGTGTCCCGGCTGCTGGACGAGTTGGCGGACGAGTTCAGAGACGGCAGTTATCGGCCGTTGCCGACGCGTGGGGTGTTGATAACCCAAACCTGGCCCGGGCGAGCAGCGACCGCTGTCGATTCCTACTGTTCGGGACCGTAGGACGAGCCGCGATCAAACCCGACATTTCCCGGGAAAACCGACATCGACTCTCGACTCTGGACATGGCGGCGCTCACGACGACAGGCGCAGACGGGTGAATAATGTGCAACTCCCCCCTCGGACACCGGCACTAACCCTACGGGCGGGACAGATGGAGACATCCACCGCCCGTTCTTCATGTTGGTAGACCATCTCCAGGTCGAGCTTCTCGTACAGCTGTTGAAGCTTCTCCGGCTCGGCTCTGTTCAGCTCGCGGCCCACGTCGCCGAGTGAGTCGATCATGGCGTACACCTCGGCGGGCGCCAGCACGTTCGGCGTAGGTGCCCCATCCAGCTCAGCTCGCGCGGTCGTCCGCTGCGCTTGCGCATCATTGATCGATTCGACCAACGCAGCGGGATCAACTCCTGCCTCGATCGCTGACCGCAGGCGCCGCAGTTTCGCGTCCGCCGCATCGAGCCGCTTCTGCGCGGCCTCATGCGCACCCAACTCGGCGGCCCCACCTTGGGACGCAATCAGCGCTTTCACCATCTGATCTCGGTTGTCCGGGTCGAACACGTCGCCGAGCCACACGTTGACCGGCTCGATCACTGCGCTCTCGGGCAGGTACACGTTCTTGGGATGCCCCTCCAATGCCGGCGAGTTCGGTACCATCGTGCGCGCAGCACACCGGTAGTAGATCCGACTCTCGCGCGGCGTGCCCTCCATCCGCCGCGTGCAGTATCCGCACCGCACCCGCCCCCGCAGCGCATACACCTTCTTGGTCTTCTTCGGCCCACGCTCCAGCTTCCGGCGCGCATCCAGACCACCCGCCGCCCGCGACCTGCGCAGCAGCTGTACCTCCGTGAATGTCTCCACCGAAATGATCTCGGGATGCGCGGGCCGGCGGGACCTGACGATGCGTTCGGGTTCGGCCCGCCGGAACCGCACCACGTGACCGGCGGACACGTCGTCGGGATCAAGCAACGTCACATGTTTGGTCCACCGGCCGAAGAACGCGTACCCGGTGTACCGAGGATTTTCCAAGATCGCCCTCACTGAAGCGCCTTGCCACCCATCGGCCAGCCGATGCCGGTTCTGGTCCGGCCGCCGCGCCGATGGACAGGGAATACCGTCACGGTTCAGACCATTTGCAATCGCCCGATCGCCTTTCCCGGTGAGATACTCGGCGAAGATCCGTAGCACAACTTCAGCCGCCGATTCATCGATCGCCAACACCCGCAACCGGGGCGGCTGGGTGCCGAACGCGCCCTCACCGTGGCCACCACGATGCTGCACCGGCACGGGTTCGAGCCCGACCGCATCTCACCAACTTGCCTGCGGCTGCGGACCTGCCCGTTCCATCCCCTCGCTGCCAAGGCACCGGAGATGGTGTGCGGGGTCAACCACGCCTTCTTCGCGGGTCTCCTCGACGGACTCGGCGCCACCTCCGTACAAGCCGTCCTCGACCCGCGCGCCGGTGAGTGCTGCGTCGAACTCCGCGCCCACCCCTGAACCAACGACGGCCGCCTGCCCGTTGTGACGAGGGCAGGTTGCTTCGCGCCTCCGGTGTCGCCATATCCGGGACTGTGTCGCAAACGGTGTTTCGGCGTTCTTGATCAGTAGGTCTCGGTGACCGGCCGGCGATCACCGAATGTGATGGCAAACGCGTTGAGAATCGGCTTCCAGCGCATCAGCCATCGTGCTGCTCCGGTCCCGGTGGGATCGAGGCTGCGGGTCACAAGGTACAGGCATTTCATCGCTGCTTGCTCTGTGGGGAAATGCCCACGCGCCCGTACCGCGCGCCGGCATCGGGCGTTCAACGACTCAATGGCATTGGTCGAGCAAATCATCCTCCTGATCTCGACATCGTAATCGAGAAACGGAACAAACTCTGTCCAGGCGTTGCGCCACAGGCGCACCAGGGCCGGGTATTTGGCTCCCCACTTCTCATCCAGTTCCGCTAATGCGACAGCTGCGGCGTCCGGATTGGGCGCCTCATACATCGCTTTCAAATCACGTTTGAGCGCGTCAACATGTTTCCGGGACGTGAGGCGGAACGAGTTGCGGATCAAATGGATCACGCACGTCTGCACAATGGTTTGCGGCCACACTTCCTCGATCACCTCCGGTAGCCCTTTCAACCCGTCGCAGACCAAGAAGAACACGTCCTTCACGCCCCGGTTTTTCAGGTCGACAAGGACGCTCATCCAAAATTTGGCGCCTTCGCCGCCGGAACCGGCCCACAACCCGAGCACGTCCCGGCGGCCGTCCACGGTGACGCCGATCGCGGCGTAGAACGGCCGGTTGGCCACCTGACCATCGCGCACCTTGACCACGATCGCATCGATGAACACCGCGGCGTACACCGCGTCCAACGGCCGGCTGCGCCATCCCTCCATCTCACCGACCACCTTGTCGGTGATCCGCGAAATGGTCTCCTTACTCACCGAGGCCCCATAAATCTCCGCGAAGTGCACCGAAATCTCTCCCGTCGTGAGCCCCTTGGCGTACAGCGACAGCACGATCTCGTCGACATCGGTCAACCGACACTGCCGCTTCTTCACGATTTTCGGTTCAAACAAGGATTCCCGATCACGAGGAACATCGATGTCCACCTCGCCCACCGCGTCCGAAATCACCGTTTTGGGTCGTGTACCGTTCCGCACACTGGTGGAACCCCGACCCGGCTCCGCCTGACTCTTCTCACGGCCCAGATGCTCGATCATCTCCTCGCCCAGCGCCGTTTCCAACACATTCTTGGTGAACAGCTCCAACAAGCCACCCGGCCCGGCCAACGCCAGCCCGCGCTGCTTCGCCTCGACCACCATCGCCGCCGCGACGGCCTGCTCCGGCGACAACTGCCACCCCGACCTCCCGGTCTTCTTCTCCGCGCCCACAGCGTCAGAGTCCATCACTCTCCGTGCCCATCCCGCCAGACCTCAGCCCAGCATGTCGGGCCGAAAACACCCCACGCGACACGTCCCGGTTGCGCTTCGCGCCTCCGGTGTCGCCATATCCGTGTCACCACCATGCACCCGTCGTCGTGGTGTCGTGGGTGGCTCCGGTGGTCTTGGTGCAGGAGTCGTGCGTGGCGCCGGTCAGGTCCGCGTCGGTGAACCCGGCGACGTATCCGGACAGGTCGGCGCCGTAAAGGTTGGCGTTGGTCAGCGTGATCTTGCTGAGCCCGATCAGGTTGCCGTGGACCTTCGGCAGGTCGGCGTCATGCAGGTCCGATCCGACGAGCGAGATGCCGCTGAGGTCCGCACCCGTCGCCCGGATACCGGCCAGGCAGGTGTCACGGAGGTCGATCACGATCAAGTCGTGCGCCTCCCTGGCGACGTCGCGCCTGGTCAGTACGACGAAGGCGGCCTCAATGTCCGCTGGTGTGGCGGGACAGCGTGCCGTGGGGTCGTGTAGCGGTCCGTGAGCTGGCCTTGCTCGGTGACGCCGATCTGGTCGCGGGTGGCCCGCAGAGACTGTGCGGTGAACACCAAAGCGGCCAACGCGGTGAACGCGGTGACCGAGGCCGTCAGCCGTGTCCAGCGGCGCACCGGATCGGCAGGGGTCCGCCTCCGCCGTAGAAGGACCAGGACGGCCACGAGCCGGCCGGCACTCACCATGGCCGGCCACCACCGGCCGAGCCACACCTCGATGGCGTGCCACGGCGGCGGCACGCCCGTCCTCGCGAGCGCCCAGACCAGCAACGTCGCCACTGCGACGGCAAGGAGGACGGTCAGCGGGCTCTGGTTCGCGGCGGCCGGCCATCGCTACACACGGTCCCGAACGAAGCGATTCGTCCAGGTCGGCGCAAAGCCGGGAGACCTCCGACCCCGACGAACTGGCGTCGCTCGACACCTCGTCCCTGACCACCGTTCTCGTCGGCTCGGCCCCGGTCACGTTGAGCCTCAAACGCGAGGCCGAGCGAGTACTCGACGTCAAGGTCAACGAAGGATATGGGGCCACCGAAACGGGCGTCGTCACGTCGCTGCGACCGGGTGATCCCGACGAGAAGCAGGCCTCGGTCGGGAGACCGACCATGGGACGCGCGGTGTCCATTCGCGACAATCAGGGCCGGGAGTGTCCGGTCGGGACGGCGGGCGAAATCTGGACGCGTGGCGAAGGAGTTTTGCTCGACCACTACTGGAACAATCCCGAGGCCACTCGCGCCGCATTCGACGCCTCAGGCTTTGCGGTGAGATCGGATCACTCGCCTTGTTGTGCGTTGCTCGCTTCACGAACGAGGCGGCGCAAGATCTTGCCCGTTGAACTCGTCGGCAGCTCATCGACGAATCGCACCGAACGGGGAACCTTGAAGTCGGCCAGACCCGCTCTGCTGAACTCGATGAGGTCCTGCGGAGTGACGACATGCCCAGGTTTGAGGGTGGTCCAGCAGGACGGACTCCACTTCGGTCGGATAGACGTTCTCCCCGCCGCTGATGATCAGGTCGTGCTTGCGGTCGTTTCGCCCCGGTATCACCCAGATGCGCTCGCTCACCGGGTCGCCTTGCGCAGGTCGATCGACGGGTCCGCGAGGAGCTCGGCCGGCACCGCCTTGTGCGCCATGATCAACGCGAGTGCCGCGCGCACGTCTTTGGGCCGGTTGATGCCGACCGCGCCCGTCAGTATCCCATCCCGGAGGTAGAAGGCGCAGAATTCGCCGCTGTCCGGATCTCCCCGCCACACAACGTCGTCGGTCGGTTCCGGCGTACCGGCCATCTGCAGTTTCAGGTCGTATTGATCAGTCCAGAACCACGGCGTCTCGCAATATCGCGAGCCCTTGCCGAGCATCGACATCGCGGCTGCGGCACCTTGATCGAGCGCGTTCTGCCAGCTCTCTCTACGGACCCGGCGATCGACGACGGTCGAGTGGAAGTCGGCCACATCGCCCGCGGCGAAAACGGCGGGATTGCTCGTCCGGCACGTCTCGTCGACGACGATCCCGTTGCCGAGGGTGATTCCCGCCGCGTCAGCGAGCTCGGTGTTCGGCACGATGCCGATGCCGACCACGACGACCTCGGCCGGATACCTGACGCCGTCGGTGGTGGTGACCGCCTGGACCCGTCGCGTGCCCTCGATCGCGTCGACTCCGATCGCACACCGCAGATTGACGCCCCGAGCACGATGATGTGCGCCATAACGCTCAGCGATGTCGGGCCCGAGCGCCCGCCCCAGCGGAATCGGTGCCGCCTCCAACATGGTCACTTCACAGCCGATGGTTCTCGCCGATGCGGCGACTTCGGCGCCGATGAAGCCCGCGCCAATGACGACCACCGCGGCACCCGGATCAAGTTCGGAAGCCACGGCCACCGCGTCGTCCAGTGTGCGCAATAGCCGTACACCAGGCAGATCAGCGCCGCGCACAGCGAGCGTGCGGGGCCGCCCGCCGGTGGCCAGCAACACCTTCGTGGCGGCCACGATCGTGCCGTCCGCCAATTCCACCGTGCCTTCATGCGGGCGCAACGCCGCGACGCGCCGGCCGACCACCACGTCGATGTCGTTGTCGACGTAGAACGACTCGTCACGCAGGCGCGTGGAATCCGGGCTCCGCGAGCCGTCGAGCACACCCTTCGACAGCGGCGGACGATCGTAGGGCAGGTGTGGCTCATCGCCGATCAACACCACCCGGCCCGCGAAACCCTCCGCCCGCACTGTCTCGGCGGCACGCAACCCGGCGAGGCCCGCACCGACGATGACGAAGCTCGGCTCGGCCATCACAGGTCGACGTACACGACGCCGCCCTCGACCTTCACCGGATATGGCGTCAGGTCGGTGGTGGCCGGCAAGGACAGTGCCTTGCCGGTACGGATGCAGAACTTCGCCATGTGCAATGGGCATTCCACGACGTCGTCATCGATGTAGCCATCGGCAAGTGAGTACCGGTCGTGGGTGCAGGTGTCGTCGGTGGCATAGAAGTCGCCATCGACATTGAAGACGGCTACCGGTGCGGCCGGGGGACGCTCCACCACGGCTGTCTCGCCTTCGGCGACAGCGGCGGCTTCACAGGCGCGAATCCAGGTCATACTCTGTTCACTCCTTCTCCGGTGAGATACAAGCTCTGGATATCCGACATCGCTTCGCGCAGATCCGGGGCGGCTCCGCTGATTTCGACCCGGCCGTGCCGCAGGATGTAGGCATGGTCGGCCACCTCGAGCGCCCGCTGGACCTGCTGCTCGACCAGCAGCACTCCGATACCCGTATCGGCCGCCGCCCGGATCGCCTGCAACAGCCGCGCCGCCGCCTGCGGACTCAACCCGAAGGACAACTCATCGGCGATCACCAGCCGCGGCTTGCGTGACAAGGCCCGCGCCAGCGACAACATCTGCTGCTGCCCACCGGAAAGCATGCCGACCCGGCGATTGAGGTGCGGTTCCAACTCCGGGAACAGATCAAGCGCGAGCTGACGGTCACCACGACTGAGCCGCAGATTCTCGGCCACCGTCATCCGCATCAATACCGTTCGTTCCTCCGAAACCAGCCCCAGACCGTCCCGAACCCGGTGGTGCACCGCCGAAACCACCTCGCAGCCCGCGATCCGCACGACCCCACCATGCTTGGGCAACTCACCTGCAAGGGTCCGGACCGTGGTCGTCTTGCCCGCGCCGTTCGTGCCCAGCAATGCGACCACCTCACCGCGGCCCACCCGCAGATCGAGATCCCGGACAATGGTGGTACGCGCGTATCCGGCACAAAGGTTTTCCACCTCGAGCACCGCCGTGGACCTGTCCGGGCCGGCGACGCCCGCCCTTTCCGGCCGCCCCACCGTGGGCGCATCTCCGAGATACGCGTGCACGACTTCCGGATTCTCGCGAACCGCGGCCGGAACATCGTCGGCGAGCTGCTTACCGAAATCGAGAACCGTGATCCGGTCGCACAGCCCCATGATCAGCTCGACGTCATGCTCGACGATCACCACCGCGACATCCCACTCCTTCGCGATGCGCCGGATCACTTTTCCCAGCTCCGCGCTCTCGTGGGTGTCCAGACCGGCCGCCGGCTCGTCGAGCAGCAGCACCGAAGGCTGCGCGACCATCGCCCGCGCGATTCCACACAGGCGCGCCGTGCCCTGGGACAGCATCGACGGTCGCAGGTCCAGAAACGGGCCGAGGCCGAACTCCGCCACCACGTCCTGCAGGATTTCGCTCGGCCGTTGCCGCCCTGGCCAGACGAGGTCGAGCAGGTAATGCCCCGCGCGCTGCCGGTCGGCGGCCACCAGCAGGTTTTCGCGGACCGTCATCTCTTCGAACAGTTCGACGCTCTGCCACGAACGGGCCATACCACTTCGGGCCCGCTTCTCCGGTGACCACCCGTCGATCACTTGGCCCCCGAAGAGCACCGAACCGGCCGTCTGACCGGTGAAACCGGTCATCACATCGAGCATGGTGGTCTTGCCGGCACCGTTCGGCCCGATCAGGCCCACGACCTCGCCGGGGTGGACGTTGAAGCTGACGTCGTCGAGTGCGACCACGCCGCCGAAGTGCATCGTGACGTTACGAACCTCGAGTGCCTTCGGCACCTGCGGTCGGCGCGGCACCGGCTGCGCCGAGGCGCCGGGCCGGCGCCGTTTGAACGTGGGCAGCCGGTCGCCGACCAGCTTGGTGTAGAGGGCCGCCAGGCCGTCCGGGGACTGACGGAGCAACAGGATCACGCCGGCGCCGGAGACGATCTCCAGCCAGAAGACCACGTTCGAACTGCCGGGGAACAGCTCGTTGAGAATCTGCGTCGTGATGCCGCCCTGTGTCTGAGCGCCACCGATCACGCTGCCGGAGGCGTATCCGACGCCACCGAGCACCGCGTTGAGCAGAGCGTTGATCGACCCCGAAATGTCGAACTGGCTGAACTGGATATGCGGCTGGCGGAACCCGAGCACGATCCCGGACAGCGCCGCGATTGCCGACGCCACCCCGAATGCGTAGAGCTTCGCGCTGTAGACGCCGATCCCGAGCGACGCTGCGGCCCGCTCGTTCCCGCGAACGGCCAGCAGGCGCCGGCCCGTGCGACCGCGCCGCAGGTTGGCCACCATGAGTCCGACGAGGATGAAGACGACGAGGCCGAACGTGGCGTACCGGGCCGCGTGGCCGATCGGGTCGAGCGAGTAGCCGAACACGCTCGGGGTCTTCACGAGGGTGCCGACGAACCCACCGGTGAGCGCCCCGTTGGTGAAGATCAGCGCGTTGATCATGAGCGCCAGCCCGAGAGTCGCGACAGCGAGGCTCACTCCCCTCGCTCGCAACGCCGACAATGCCACCACGAGCCCGGCCGCGACGGTGGTGATCACGCCGAGAATCACCGCCGCCCCGAAAGGCAGGTCCCGGGTCGCGACGAGGCGGCTGGCAACCCAGCAGCCGAATCCGGCCAGCGCGAACTGCGCGAGGGACAACTGACCCGCATAACCGGTGAGTACCACCACGGAGAGGACCAGCAGGCCGCCCGCGATGCTCGTGACGATCGCGTCCACCCAGCTGTCCGAGACGGTGAACGCGATGATCACGACGAGCACACCGGAGCCGATGATCCAGCCCGGCCTGAGCTTTCCGGCGCCGGGCAACGGCATTCTCGTCGACGCCTCACCGCGTTGCAGGCGTGCCCGGCCGGCGAACACGGTGATCAAGATGACCACCAGCAGCGGAATCGTGTTCGGCAGACCGGTGACCGACGGAATACTGACTCCGAGCGTCCGCGCGATATCCGGCAGGAAGAGCCCGATGACGCTGGTGGCCACCCCGATCGCCAGCGCACTGATCACGGTCAGCGCGAACGAGGACAGGCGGCCCGCCAGCGCCGCGGCGAGCGCCGGCAACACGGCGAGCGCCAGCGTGCTTTCGGCAAGACCGATGATCGGCGCGAGCATGATCGCGGCGATACCGGACAGCAGGCCTGCGAGCGTGAAGTTGAGCAGTTCGATCTTGCTCGGCGACCAGCCGTAGGCACTGGTGACCCGCCGGTTCTCCGCCGCGGCCGAAGTGGCGAGTCCGAACAACGTGGTGGAGTACAAGACTTTCAGGACGACCGCGAGCACGATCGCGACCCCGATGATGATCAGGCGGCCCTGGGGAATCAGTATCTGATCGGTGATCCGGACCGTGTCGTCGGGCAGGACCGAACTCGGCAGTCCCTTCGACTCGTTGCCGAAGATGAGTGCCACGGCGCCCTGTGCGGTCGCCATCACGCCGAGGGTCGCGATCAGTTTCGCGACCAGCGACGCCTGACGGAGAAACGTCAGGATGACGATCTGGGTGACCGCACCGAGCGCTGCGGCCAGGACGAGCGCGGTGACCAGGGCTGGTGCGGTCGCCCAACCATGATCGTCGCGCATGCTGTAGAAGAAGAAAGCCGCGACGCCGCCGACGGACCCCGCCGAGAAATTCAGCACGCCCGACGAGCGGTAGGCCAGCACGATGCCCAATGCGACGAGCGCATAGAGCGACCCGGTGGCCATACCGAGAAGCGAGAACTGCACCGTCTGCTGACTGACGAATGACGTTGCCAACTCGGTCATCACAGGCTCTTCTCCAGGAAATGGGAAACGAGAAACTCGGGGGCAGCGTGCACGTCAGTTCTTCGGCGTGAACTTTTCCCCGATCGTCACCGGAGCGTCGGACGCCATGACCGGTTTGCCGTCGACGATGCGTGAAACGTAGAACTGGTTGGAGGCGACGCGCAGCTTCGACAGGGCCGGGTCGTTGGGGAACGGATTCCTGCTCCAGTCGATCGTGCCGGGCAATTCCGACCGCGTGATCGGCCCCGCCGTGTTCAGCTTCTGCACCAGGGTTTTGGCGTCGAGCGCCGGGGATCCCTTGAGCAGGTCGGCCATGATGTGGACCGCGGACCAGCCCTGCACGCCGAACTCGGTCACGTCGCACGAACCCGATGGCAACCCGGCCGCATTGAGCTCGCCGATGTACTGCTGCGCCCCGGGGGATTTCGTATTCCAGGCGACCGGCCACGCCGAGTCGACGAGCCAGAGACCCTCGCCTGCCGTGCCCACCTGCTTCAGGAACTTGCACGTGGCACCGCTGCCGAGCTGGATGACCACGGTCTTGGTCAGCGGGTTGCCCTGGGCCACCATCTGCTGGACCAGGCCGAGGAACTGGTCACCGGCAAGGATCGGGTAGACCGCGTTTGCACCGGAACCCTTCACCTGCGCGGCGAACTGGCTCATGTCGACCGTGTCCGCGGGCACCGGGAAGGAGCCGGCATAAGTGCCGCCGATGCCCTCGGTGTACCGCTTGAAGAAGTCGAGGAAGAACGAAACTCCCGGGTTGTCCAGCGGCAGCACCGTGGCGCGAACCTTGTCCTGGAGGGCGGAAGCGGCCACCGTCGCGTAGGCGAGAGCGTCATGGACGTTACCCGCGAGTGGGTACCACAGCGGGCTGGTCACTTCGACGCTGGACAGGCCGTTGCCGCCGATCTCGGGGATGCCGGCGGCCGACGTGATCGGGAACCAGGTCGAGGCGCCGAGGTCCGATCCCATGAACGCGACGACGTTCTCGCTCACGAGCCTGCGGCCGCAGGCGGCCTCCTGGTTCGGGTCGTCCTTGCTGTCGCAGCTGATCACCGCGACTGGGCGGCCCAGTTGACACGACTTGGTCAACGCCGCGGCAGCCGCCTTGGCCCCATTGACCACCGAGGGATCGGACGGAATGACACTGTCCCCGGTCAGCACCGAGATGACCCCGAACTTGACCGGATCACCTTGGCAAGAGGCCGAAGTCGGAACGAAATCACCGCCGCCGGACGCGCTGGTGGTGCCGCCGGACGAACCGCCACACGCGGCGAGTGCCGCCGCAGCCAGCAGGCCGCAAGCGGCTACCAAGCCACTACGCCTCCGCCATGTCAATACCTTCATCGTCGCCTGCTCCTCGTCGGTGAGAATTTCGCAGCTAGGTCGGTCGCATTCCCCAGACCCCCATCGGCACGGGCTCGGCGAGCCCAGTTTCTAAAACATCGTGCTGAGATTGCGCGCGAGCAGAACCGTCTGCTCCAGCAGAATCAGCCGCTTCGCGATCAAAAAGGAATCCCCGTCGCGGCGCAACACATCCTGACGCGAGCCCACCCAGGAATCGGCGTCCGACTTCAACCGCGTGCGGTAGACGTGGAAGTTCGATTCCACGCTCAGCTCGTCGTCGCGATCTTCGGTGATACGCACGTTGGTGATGAGATGCCGGGTCCGTGACGGCGGGTCCTCCGCCCAGGCCGACCCGCTGGCCAGTTTCTTCCACCGCGCTGTCAAGATCGCCTTGTCGTCGTCGAAATATGCCATCTCACCGGGTTTGGTGAACTCCTTGCGCAGCTCCCGGCGCAGCCTCGTCCGCCGGATCGGCATGAAATAGTGCGTGTCCTCGGAGAACAGCTCCACCCAGTGCTCATAATCATGAGCATCCAGCAACGCCGCCTCGTCGTGGTAGAACTTCTCCACCTGGTATTGCCGCAGCATCGCGGCCAGCAAGTCCGGGGCCACCCCGGTTTCGTGGACAGCCGTCATCGCGGGAATTCCTTTCCTGAAATCGGGTTTCGTGCGCTCACAGCGTGTCCGGCGGAATGGTCGCTTCGCGCAGCTCGTCCCAGTCCAGCCCCTTCATCCACTGCGCCCAGGCGTGGTAGGTCCACAACTGCGCATGCTCACTCGTCGATCCCTCGATACGGGCCAAGCCGTTTTCCTTCACGACCTTGCCCCGCCCAAGACCCATCTTCAGCAGCTGAGGAACCTGCCGGCTCCGGTGGCCATACGTCTGCTGGGTGGACTGCGCCCAGTTCTCCCCGTCATCCTGCTCGAGAATTCCGGCGGGACCGAAAATGTGGCCGGCCAGCATCACGGTCATCTTGCGCTGGTCGGGCGTGGCATTCTTTTCGACGAAGCTGAACCACCAGATCTCCGTCCTGTTCGGACTGACCGGGACGCGCAGCGCCAGCTGCCCGCCCGCCGTGGCGAGCCAGGCGTTGGGGAAGATGTTCGGATAGCCGCATACCTTGCTGCCGACCTCACCGAGCCACTCGACGGCCTGAGGCCGCTTTCGCCACGAGGTGTCGATCGGCATGCCACCCAAACCGTCGACGGACGGGCCGGCCGCCGCATGGCCGAACTCGGACACCAGCACGAGGTCGTCGACACCATTGCCCATCAAGCCCGACG
Organism: Amycolatopsis pithecellobii; assembly: GCF_009707865.1. Classification (GTDB taxonomy): domain Bacteria; phylum Actinomycetota; class Actinomycetes; order Mycobacteriales; family Pseudonocardiaceae; genus Amycolatopsis_E; species Amycolatopsis_E pithecellobii. Next base: position 83,869 of record NZ_WMBA01000024.1, on the reverse strand, counting down.
GGATGTCCAGCGATTCACCGAGCGTGTTGCGCGCTCCGCCGACCTCGACCTCGCCTTCGGCCGGCGGGAACAGCCCCGACGCCACCGCGGACATATGGGTGACTTGCGCGTGATACCAGTCGAAAACATTGTCGACGGCGAACTTCCAGTTGCAGTCGATGGTGAACTTCTGCACCCCGGGAATGATTTCCACCTCGCGCGCGGCAATGAGATCGATCGCGATCCGGCCGGCCGGCCCGAGGTAGTCCGCCAGCGCGGGTGCCGCCGGGTCCATCGTGGCGAAGACGAAACCGTGGTAGCTCTCCAGCTGCGCGACGTGAACCAGCCCGTACTTCGACTTGTCCAGATCACCCTTGTAGAACTTTTCGACGTCGGGCACGCCGATCAGCTTCCCCGCCAAGTCGAACGACCAGCCGTGATAGGTGCACATGAACGCCTTGGTGTTGCCCTCCTCCGCGCGGCACACGGCATTGCCGCGGTGCGTGCACGTGTTCAACATGGCCCTGATCGACCCGTCCCGCTGACGGACCGTCAGCACGTTGTCGCGGCCCATCGGTGTCTCGAAGAAGTCACCCGCTTTCGGGATCTGGCTTTCATGACACAGAAATTGCCAGGCCCGGCCGAAGATGAGGGTCATCTCCTGCTCGAAGATCTCGGCGTCCGAGAAGATGCGCCGATCCACCTCACCGCGCTCCAACGACACCAGCTCGTCAAGTCGATTCGCATTCAGAGCCGCGCTCATGCGGACACCCCTTCTCGTGTTTGCGCCCCACGTGTGGCCATTACGCTCGCACTGTGCCGTAGCTCTCCCCAGGCCGGCGTTCCGATCCATGGAACCCGCTCAGTTCGTCTACTGTGGACATATAAAGGCACAGCTTCGCGGCAGCCCCGCCCGATGCTGCGATGCGGATCGACGGGACTGCCGGAATCTGCCGGCGGCCGAACTCACCTGGCGGCGACGTATTCGGCGATCTCCGGGCGGTTCTTCGACACGCCCGCCCAATCGGCGGTCGCCCTGCTGACCTTCCCGTCCCGGAAGAACTCCAGGAAAACCTGGTTGAACATGTCCGGCTGGTCGGTCTGCCCCTGGTGCCCGCACTCGTCGGGGAAGAAGAACTGGACGTTCGGGAGGCGTTCTTCCTGCAGGTAGCCGAGATCCACCGGGAAGACCACGTCCTGCCTGCCGTAGAGATAGATCGCCGGGATCGGCAGCTTGTCGAGGCGCCCCTTGGTGGTGAAGCGCGCCACGTCGCTGCCGGTGGCCGGCTCGAATGTCTTGACGGTGAGCCTGGCGTACTCGTCGCGCTTGTTGTTGGCCGCGCGGGTCCGCATTTCCAGGAGATCATCGCTGATCGCCGCCGGCCGGTGGATGATCCTCTCCATCATGGTCTTCATCGACTCTTTCGTGCCGTCGAAGATCCGGATATCCGGCACCACATGGTTCAGCTTCTCGCGGAGTGCCTGTTCCTCTTCGTCCGGCAGAAGATCCCCGATTCGGCCGCCGATCAGTGCATAGCTGATCACTCGCTCCGGATGCGCCACCACATAGTTCACCGTGTTGAGACAGCCCATCGAATTGCCGGCGAGGTGGAAACGGTCGATCCCGAGCGCCGTGGTGAAGTCATGGCAGAAATCCACGTGCCCGGCGCGACCCGGCTCGTAGTAACCCTGCGGATCCTCGGTCAGGCCGAACGCGGGCTGGTCCGGGCAGTACACGCGGAAGCCGTTCTTCGCCAGGAAAGGCGCCATGAAGCGCCACCCGGCCGTGCCCGACGAGCCGATGATGCCGCCATGCAGCAGTACCACCGCCGGGCCGTCCTCACCTGCGGTCATGTAGTGGGCCTTGACGCCACCCGGCAGCCGGACCCACCGGCTCAGCAAGCCGTCGACCTTCAAGATCCCTTCATCGGTCAAAGCCACGGAAGCAGTCCCTTCAGGAGTCACACGGCAGACCATCCGCCACGTGACACAAGCTTGCGGCGCGTCCCGCCTCCGGCGGCACGTCAGTGTTCCGTCACGCGGGACATTCAACGGGAGCCGGCGACGCCGTCATCGAAGTGACGCTTGACACAGCTCGACCCCGATATCTACAGTCGCCAGCGTATGTAAATGACCATTTACATGAGCGTCGCAGGTGAGCGGAGCAGGAGATGGCCATGACAGCCACTTTGTCAGGCGGCGGCCCCGCGGTGAGCGAACCTCCGGACCGAGATCACGCGGATCGCCGATGGGGACCGAGTTCGGCAGCGAAAGTGCTGGCAATCCTGGATGTCTTCGCCGGACCTCGTGCCGTCCTCGGCGTCACGGAGCTGGCGCGCGCCATCGGGGTCCCGAAGTCGACGGCGCATCGTCTGCTGTCCGTGCTGATCGAAAGCGGTTACCTTCGCAAGGTCGGCGGGCGGTACACGCTGACGGAAAGAGTCTTCGAGCTGGGTAACCGAGTCGGCTCTGTGCGCTCGACCGGGTTCCGGCACCGCGCGATGCCCTATCTGGCCGGCCTTTTCGTGGGCACCCGCGAAACCGTTCACCTCGCGACGATGAGCGGAACCGATGTGCTGTATCTGGAGAAGCTGTTCGGCCACAGCAAAGCGCAATGCTCGACGGCCGTGGGCACCCGGCGGCCGGTTTACGCCACCGCGCTCGGTAAGGCCATGCTCGCATTTTCCAGCGACGCAGTGCTCAGCCGTGCCGTACAGGGGCCGTTCCACCGCTTCACCAACAGCACCGTGCGCGATGGGGACCGGCTGCAACGGCGACTCGAGGAAGTCCGGTCGACCGGACTGGCCACCGATCACGGGGAAATGCATCCCGCCGTGCACTGTGTTGCGGCACCCGTCGTCGATCCGTGGACCCACCAGGCCATTGCGGCGGTATCCATCTGTTCATTGACCACGCACAATGTCGAGGCGAAATACGGCCACCTGGTGCTGGAAACGGCGCGGGAGCTGTCTCAGGTCGCGCTCGGCGGGTCAGCACAGCTGCCATGAATTTCGGGCCTCACACGAACGGAGCCATATGCAGTACACGGTCCTGGACAGGTCGGGGCTGCGCGTGTCGCGACTGGGCTTGGGTACGGCCACCTTCGGGTTGGCGCCGGACGCCACCGTCGCTCGCCGCATGGTTGATGCCGCGCTCGATGCCGGCATCAACTACATCGACACCGCGAACAGCTACGGAAACCAGGCGCGCTTCGACCGGGCGGGACTCCCGGCGGCCGGCCAGCGCGAATCCGCGGAAGAGATCGTCGGTGCCGCACTGGGCAAGCGCCGGGACGAGATCGTGCTGGCGAGCAAGGTGGGCGAGCCGATCGGGGCCGGCCCCAACGACCGGGGACTGAGCCGCACCCACATAACGCGGATGCTGGAACGAAGCCTGCGCCGCCTTCGAACGGATTTTCTCGACGTTTACTACGCCCATCATCCGGACCCCGACACCGATACCGCGGAACTACTGAGCACATTCGACGATCTCATCCGGCAGGGCAAGATCCGTCATTACGCCCTGTCGACCTACGACGGCTGGCAGCTGACGGAAGCGCTGCTCGTCGCGGCGAACAACGGAATTCGCCGGCCGGTCTGCCACCAGACCCGGTACAGCCTGGCAAAGCGCTGGGTCGAGCAAGAAGTGCTTCCCGCGGCCCGGCATTTCGATGTGCCGACTGCGGTATTCAGCCCGCTGGCCGGTGGGCTGTTCGCGGCCGGCACCGCAGGCCGGCCTTATGCTGGCGACGCTCGTTGGGGAGGTGCGGCATTCAGCGAACAGGAACGGGATCTCGCGGGGAAGGTCGCCGAACTCGCGCACGGCTGGGGAATTCCGTCATCGAGTGCCGCGCTGGCATGGCTTCTCGCCAAGCCGGGAATCGCCACGGCGATCGTCGGTCCGGAGACGGTCGAAGAGCTGGCCCAGCTCGTCCCCGCGGTCGAGGTCTTGCTGGCCGGGCCGCAACTCGAAGAGCTCGACGGGCTGCTACCGCCCCAACCAATCCTGTGGTCCTGAGAAGGCTGGCCCGATGAGCACAACACCCCCTGCGCGCGGCGGGCCGGCGCGTGGCCGCAACGCCGAGGTGACCCGGTCGGAAATCGTCAAGGCTGCCGCCCGGCATTTCGCTGCACGAGGCTACGCCCACGTGACGTTGCAGGACATCGCCTCGGATGCCGACGTCACGGCAGCATTGATCAACCGGTATTTCGGTTCCAAGCGCGCACTGTTCGAGGTCGTCGCCGCGGCCGAATTCGGCTACGACAACACGGTGCCCGAGACCGCCCCGGAGCTGGCAAGAGGGTTGATTGCTTTCTGGTGCAACGTCCAGGCCCGCACCTCGGCGGTCGCACTGGTGCGATCCATCGATCTCGACAACGGGGCGCTGTTACAGACCGAACTCGAACACCGCATCATCTCTCCGTTGCGCGAGAGGCTGCGGGGCCGCGCCGATGCCGAAGTCATTGTGCGGCTGGTGACGTCACTGACGATGGGTGTTGGGCTGTTCGGCCTCGGCGCGCTGTTCGGGGGCCCGTTCGAGGAATTGCGTGAACCTCAACGCGCGGCGCTGGAACGCAGGCTCACGAAGGTGATCGAAGCGTGCCTCGCGGGCGAAGCCGATGCCTAGGTCATCGCCGATCAGGTCCGGCTGGTGAGGATCCCGCCGACGACCCGCCGCATGGCGGCGTTCAACGCCATCTCGTCCGTGCCGTGCCCGGCGACATGCCACTCCCCCGGCTCGTGCTCGTACGCCTCGACATCGGCAGGCGGCGGCTCGAACTCCCCCTCGTAGAATTCGATCAGCCGCCGCCTGCGCTCGCTCGCCAGGCGACCATCCCGGACGACGACCCGCCAGTCGTGGACCACGCGTGCGTCATCGGTGCCCCGGCGCAGCGGGCAGGACCGGATCACGGCGCCGGGGTCCTCGCCGGCGAACGCCTCCGCGGCCGCGCTGTTGTCGAAGACTTCCAGTCGATCCCGGACAATGACGAGGTACACCCGGTTCAGCATGAGAATGTCTCCTGTCTGCGCGCAGCAGTACTTCGATCCGAAGCTACGCGTCCAGGCCGGCCGGCGGCGGCCCTGAGTTCCGCCTGCCTGAACGGGCAGCGCTAGGTGGCGTGGTAGGGCCGCACACGCCATGAATCCACGTCGAGAAACCCGGCTGTGACGGTCCGCGATTCCCGCTCATCCGTGATCGCGTCGAACGCGCCCTTGACCGTCTCGGGCGACAGGTCGAGGAGCTCGACGCCGGGCGTCTCGGCCAGATATGTGCGGCTCACGTGCCTGCCACGCACCGCGAGGCACTCGCCGTTCACCGTCGTATCGGGATGGACGAGATAGGCCACCAGCGGTGCGACCAGCTCGGCGGGACGGTTCTCGCGAGCGTCGGTCAGGAGCGGCGAATCGTCGAGCTGTTGTGCCTCCATCAGCCGGGTGTGGGCCGCCGGGAGCAACACGTTGGCGGTTATCCCCCACGGCGCCCCCTCGACCGCGAGTGCACGGGTGAACGAGAAGACACCGCCCTTCGTGGCACCGTACGCGGTCATCAGAGCCGCGCCACTCATCGAACCGGAGCCCGTGTTGACGATGCGACCGAAGCCGCGCTGCTTCATGTGTGGCCACACGACCCGGCAGGTCCACATGGTGCCGAGCAGGTTCACGTCGATATGTCGCACGATGTCGCGCGACGTGATCTCGTCGAAGGCCGCCAGCGAAGCCGTACCGGCGTTGTTCACCAGGATGTCGGCGCTACCGAAGGCACGCAGCGCCGTCTCGATCAGTGCGTGCGCTCCTGCCTCCGTCGCGATCGAGTTGGTGTCCGCCACCGCGTCCCCGCCGGCGGCACGAATTTCGGCGGCCACCGCCTCAGCCGACGCCGCCTCGCGGAACGCTTGCGCCTCGGGGTCGACGCCGATGTCGTTCACCACGACCTTCGCGCCGCGGCGTGCCAGCAACATCGCGTGAGCCCGGCCCAGTCCCGGATTGCCGCCCGCGCCGGTGACGATCGCGGTCAGGCCGTCGAACCTGATCGTTGACATGTCGCTCCCGTGGCTCAGGCCGTCGCGGCTGGACGTGCGTGTCCCCACGAGGAGGCGGCCGTATAGTGCGAGACGACCCAGGCATCGTCGTCGTCGATGCGCCGGCCGTCGATGCCGTACTCGATGCACACACCCGATGGGGACTTGAAGAAGCAGCTCACCATGTGGTCGTTGGTGTGCCGGCCGATCGTCAAGTCGAGGGCGGCGCTACCGTTGTCCTGCGCGTAGCCGACCGTGTCGAGTGAGTCGACCTGGAACATGATGTGATGCAGCATCGGCGGGGCACCCGGAACAGCCACACTCGCCAAGGTGTGATGCCGTGGGTTGCAGTGCAGGAAATACGTCGCGTTGCCCGGCACCAGGCTCACGGTGTCGCTGAGCTTGAAGCCGAGCTGGTCGAGGTAGAAGTGCCGGAATTCGTCGATGTCGGTACAGGTCATGAACGCGTGCCCGATGCCCATGTCCCCGATGACGAACGAAGCTCCGGTCGGGGACACAAAGGGCGCGGTCGATTCCTCGTGACCGACGAAGAACTCGATCCGGTTACCCATGGGATCGGTGGTGCTCCGCATCGCGGCGACACGACGCACGGCACACACGTCCGGAGACTCCTCGACGAGGTCGATTCCGCGTTGGCGCAGCAGGTCGGCGAAGGCCGCCAAGTCCTGATGACTGCCGATTTCGTAACCGAAGTAGCGGACTTCGCCGTTCGCCCCCGGGTGCACCGCCAGCCGGTACGTACGGCTGTCCATCCGGAGATAAAGCGTGTCTTCCGCCTCGGACGCGTCCCCGATCTGCAGACCGAGCACGGTGGTGCCGAACTCACGCCAGGCGTCGATATCCTCGGCGCCGATACCGATGTACCCGAGGCCCTTGATATAACCCATCTGCGCGTCCTTTCGTCGGCTCCATCCTTGCGGGCGCCGACGCCGGGTTTCACGAAGACGTTCTGGTCCACGGAACGTCCAACGGTCAATACGCCTGGAGTTGTACCCGGCCATCAGGTTGGTGGTAATCGGCTGATCGGCGGTCGGCCTGCGAGTGCGCTGTGGCGGCGTTCAGTGTTGTACTGCTCAAGCCAGGGCACAAGCGCGACTGTTCGTTCGGTGTTGGTGGGGAATACTTGCCGGTAGGCTCACTCGGTGGCCACGGTTCGGTTGAGGCGTTCCACTTTGTCGTTCTGCCAGGGGCGATGGGGCCTGATGAACTTCTGCCGGATGCGGTGGGTGGCGCAAACCTCGCGCAACGAGCACCGGTGGGCCAGGCGTTGTCGGTCATCAATCGCTCGATCGAGGTGATGCCGCGGGCGGCGAAGTAGTCGATCGCGCGTGCAAGGAACGCGGCGCATGTCGGGCCCTTTCCGACCTTGGTGTTGCGGGCGCGCTGGATCGACCCGCCGGCACGGCCATGAGTTCGCTCGCCGGTGATCGGGTCGCACTCACGCAGATGCGGGATTCCGTGACGGCGCAGAATCCGTGGCACCGTCCGTGCTGCAACGCCGACCTTCGGGCCGATCGCCTTTGGCGGCGAAGCGGTCGATCCAGGTCCTCACGCACTTGCGCCGGGCACTACCGTGGGACACGAGAACCTCCGGTCGGAGGTTCTCGTTACTTCAAACAGACACGCTGCTACCAACATCCTGGCCGGGTACGCCTAGTCGAGCGGGACGGGTCCGGCGAGCGCGACTCGGGACAGGTCGCGTGCGATATCCACCACCGCGTGGCCGTACTTCGACTCCAGGTTGCGAGTGGCGAGCGAGCAGATCGACACCGCCGCGACAGCACGACGCGTCCGTGGATCCCGGATGGGCGCGGCGACGCAGCACATACCGGCTTGAACCTCACCGTGGTCTGTCGCGAGCCCACTGGTCCGGACCTCGGCCAGTTTTCGCAGCAGCGCGGCGGGGGCACGCACTGTCCTGCCGGTGAGTTGACGAAACGGCCCACGCAGGGTGCGCTCGACAACGGCGTCGCTGGAGTAGGCGAGGATTGCCTTGCCAAGGGCGGTTGCATAGGCGGGTCGCCGGGAGCCGACCGCTGTCGTGCATCGCGCCCCGCCGTGGCCGAAAACCTTTTCGAGGTAAAGCACCTCGGTTCCGGCCAGCGTCGCCAGATGGACCGTCTCCCGGGTGCTCGCATACAGGCCGGACATGAACGGCATGGCGTGGTGCCGGAGTCCGCTCGCACGCAGCGCCCCGGAGCCGACCCGGTTGCCCAGTTCGAAGACCCGTTCAGTGAGGGAGTACCGGCCCTCGACCTTACAGATGTAGCCGCTTCGGATCATGACGGCGAGCAGCCGGTGCACCGTGGATTTCGGCACTCCGATCGCCCGCGCGAGCTCGGTCACGCCGAGAATCGCGCGCGGGCCGGAGAAAGCGTCGAGGATCGCGAGAGCCTTGGCCGCCGAACTCGAACCACGATCGACGTCGGAAGTTGCGTCTTCCACCACGACCATCGGCGTGAACTCACTCTTCGACATCATGGACCATATATCCTATACTACATTGATGACGGAGTGGCGGGTATGAGCGGTCTGATGGGGAGCCTTGCCGAGGCCGTGGCGTGCACGGTGCGGGACGGCGATACGGTGGCGTTGGAGGGTTTCACCCACCTCATTCCGTACGCGGCGGGTCACGAGATCATCCGCCAGGAACGTCGTGATCTCACGCTCGTGCGGATGACGCCGGACATCCTCTACGACCAGATGATCGGCATGGGGATGGCCGCGAAACTCGTCTTCTCGTGGGGTGGAAACCCCGGCGTCGGATCGTTGCACCGTTTCCGTGACGCGGTACAGAACGGCTGGCCACGCCCCCTCGAACTCGAGGAGCACAGTCACGCCGGAATGGCGAATCGCTACGTCGCCGGCGCCGGCCGGCTTCCCTTCGCCGTGCTGCGGGGGTACGCGGGCACCGACCTCCCGGCGAACACGAAGAACATCGACACGATCCGCTGCCCGTTCACGGGCGAGGAACTGACCGCGGTCGCGGCGTTGCGCCCGGACGTGGCCTTCGTCCACGCTCAGCAGGCCGACCGCGACGGCAACGTGCAGTTCTGGGGCATCAGCGGTGTGCAGAAGGAAGCCGTACTCAGCGCGGACCGCGCCGTCGTCACCGTCGAGGAGGTGGTCGACCACCTCGAGCCACGCCCGGGAGCGGTGGTCCTGCCCGCCTGGGTCCTGACCGCTGTCGTAGCGGTACCGGGCGGAGCGGCGCCGAGCTACGCGCAGGGCTACTCGGCCCGGGACAACGGGTTCTACCAAGCCTGGGACGCGATCAGCCGCGACCGCGACCGCTTCACCGCCTGGATGCGGGAAAACGTGCTGGGCACCGTCCGGAAGGGATGAATGATGGAGTGGACGTCGGACGAAATCATGACCGTGGCCGCAGCGCGCCGCCTGGCGGACGGTGAGACGTGCCTGGTGGGCATCGGACTCCCGTCCACGGCGGCCAACCTGGCTCGCCGCACCCACGCCCCAGGTCTCGTCCTCGTCTATGAGTCCGGCACCATCGGCGCCAAGCCGGCCATCCTCCCTCTGTCCATTGGGGACGGTGAACTGGCCGCGACCGCCGACGCGCTGGTCTCGGTGCCGGAGACCTTCAACTATTGGCTGCAGGCCGGACGACTCGACGTCGGATTCCTCGGCGCGGCCCAGATCGACCGCCACGGAAACATCAACTCGACCGTCATCGGGTCCTACGCCCAGCCGGACGTGCGGCTCCCCGGCGCCGGTGGCGCACCGGAGATCGCCTCATCCTGTGGCCGCGTCATCGTGGTCGTACGGCAGTCGACCCGTACCTTCGTCGATCAGGTCGCCTTCCGGACGTCCCTCGGGCACCGCGTCGCCACGGTCATCACCGACCTCGGTGAGTTCGAGCGCCATCCCGGCGGTGAGCTCGTGCTGCATCGGGTGCATCCGGGAGTAACAGCCGACCGCGTACGAGCCGCAACCGGCTGGGAACTCACCATTGCGGATGACCTCGCGGAGACCCCGCACCCCACCGCCGGGGAACTCGGGGTCCTGCGTCATCTCGAAGCCACCAAGGGGCGCGCGGCACAGCCATAGCCGCCGTGTCCGATCACCCGTTGCCCGCCTCGAGCCCCGAGGCGATCGAGGCGAGAAAACGTGCCGCTGGTGCGCCGTCATGGAAACGATGGTCGAAGCACAGAGAAAGCGTCATCCGCGCCGCGACGCACATCCCGCTCGCACCGTCTGCCACGACCTCCTCACGCACGCGGCCGACCCCGAGGATCGCCAGCTGCGGCGGGTTGATGATCGGATCGAACACGTCGATGCCGAGCGTACCGAGGTTCGACACGGTGAACGTGCCGTCGGACAGGTCCTCCAGCGTGTGCTTCCTGGCCAGAACGCGAGCCGAGATTTCCTTGCGCCGGAAGCGCAACTCGCCCGGCGACAGCCGGTCGACCTCACGGATGACCGGCACCAGCAGACCGTGCGGCGTATCGGCGGCGACACCGATATTCACCTCACGCACCAGTGCGTGCTTACCGTCCTTGACGACGCCGTTGAAAGACGGGTGGTCGACGAGCGCTCGCGCCGTGGCCATCAGCAGGGTGTCGACGAGGTTGGGGGCGGCAGGGTCCGCCCGCGACGCGGTGACGACCGACGTGACGTCAACCGTCCGATGCAACGGCACTTGAACCGCGTCCCGGTGGCTCGCGCCCAGCCTGCCGGCGATCATGCGGCGTATCGACGTCGGTTCAAGGATTTCGGTCACGGTCAACGCCACAGCCGTTACTCCCGAGTGGTGATGGCGCCGAGGTCGTCTCCGATATCCACGGTTTCGCCCGGTTCCGCCACGATCTTCGTCAGGATTCCCGAAGCGGGCGCTTCGACCTCCACCTCGGCCTTCGCTGTCTCGATCAGCACCAGAGGTTCGCCCTCGGTGACCGGGTCGTTGACCTGTTTCAACCAGGACAGCACCGTTCCGTCGGTCATGTCACCGAAGGACGGCAATTTGATGGGAATGGTCATCGGGATGTCACCTCACTACGAGTTCCAGCGCGTCAGACGCCTCGACGAGGGTCTGGACTTCACGCACTATCCGGGCCGGCGTGGGAAACACCACCGACTCCAACGGACGGGAGTGCGGGATGTGCACGTCCGGCGTGCATACCCGTCTTATCGGAGCCCGCAGGTACCGGTAACCGCGGTCAGCGACAAGCGCGGCGATGTGCGAGGCAGCGCTGTTGGTGTCGTTGGCGACGTCGGCGATCACGAGCCTGCCGGTCTTCTCGACCGACGCGAGAATGGTGTCGATATCGAGCGGAACCAGGCTCAGCGGATCGATCACCTCGGCCGAGATGCCCACTTCGGCAAGCTTCTTCGCGGCGCGGGTGGTCTCGTCACGGCAGACCACCGAGACGAGTGTGACGTCTGTCCCCTCGCGGACGATCTCCGCCTGCCCGATAGGGATGACGAAATCCGGGTCGTCGGGGACTTCCTCCTTTCGCGCGGACAACATCGCCCGGTCGTACACGATGACCGGTGCGTCGTCCCGGATCGCCGCCTTCCACAGACCGCGGGCGTTGCGCGGCGTGGTGGGTGTGACGATCTTGAGCCCCGGCACGTTCATCAGCATGGGATACGTCCGGTCCGTGTGGTGCGCACCGCCGGCGAGCGCGGTGTTCATACCGATGTGAACCGTCAACGGGGACGCCGCCTGGCCGCCGAACAGGTACCGGACCCGCGACGCCTGATTCACGATCTGATCGAACGCGTAGGTCGCGAAGTTCGCGACACAGAGATTCACGATCGGGCGGTAACCGAGCGCGGCCACTCCGACTGCGACGCCGACCATGGCGTTCTCCGAGATGGGCGGATCGAAGACCCGGTGGGCGCCGAATTCGTCGATCAGGGAAGCACCGCCGAAGCCCATGAGGCCGCTACGCATGTCCTCGCCCCACGTGATCACCTTCGGGTCGCGGCGCATCTCCTCCGCGACGGCCTCCATGCGGGCCTCGATGAACGTGACCTTGTGTGTCGAGCCGTCCGTTCGTTCCATCAGATGAGCTCCACTCGCTTGTCGGCCTGCACCGGCTCAGGCCAGGTGTCGGTCCAGATCTCCTCGACGTCGGGCCAGTCGGAATCCGCGGCGAACTGCCACGCGTCGCGTACCTGCGCGATCTCTTCCTGCTCGATTCGGTCGAGTTCGGACTCACTCGCGTGTTCCTGGCCGACGATGGTCGCCGCCAGCACAATGATCGGATCGCGCTGTTGCCAGGCCTCGATCTCGGCAGACTCCCGGTATCCGCGCAGAATCCCTTCGCGCTTCTTGACTCCCGTCGGCATGACCAGGCGGGTGCTGTGCTCCTTGTACCGGTAGGTCATCGCCTCGATCAGTGAAGGTCCCTCGCCGGCTCGCGCCCTCGCGATGGCCTCCTCGCAGACATGATGAAGTTGGAGCGCGTTCATCCCGTCGACGGTGCGCCCCGGGATGTCGTAAGCCACGGCACGCTTGCTCAGCACGTCGACCGAGGTGGTGTCGCCGTACCACATGGTCACCGCGTACTGGTTGTTCTCGCAGAGGAAGATCACCGGCAGCTTCCACGTCGCCGCCCAGTTGAGCGTCTCGTGGAACGTGCCCTCGTTCACCACGCCGTCACCGAAATAGCAGACGACGACGCCGTCCGTGCCGTCGAGTTTCTGCGCGAGTGCGGCGCCCGTGGCAATGCCCATCGCCCCACCGAGAAGGGCCGACGCACCCAGCGCACCGACGGAGAAGTCGGCTACGTGCATCGATCCGCCCTTGCCCTTGCACACTCCGGTACGCCGGCCCCAGATCTCCGCGGCGAGCGTCTTCAACGGTGCGCCCTTGGCGATCTGATGACCGTGCGACCGGTGCGTCCCGGTCACATAGTCGGTGCCGCGCAACGACACCAGAGGCCCGACACAGGCGGCCTCCTGGCCGATCGACGCATGGTATGGACCACTGAAATCGCCCCGGCGCAGATAGACCTCACCTTCGTCCTCGAAGTGCCTGATCCGCACCATCAGTCGGTACATCTCCAGTAACAGATCCTTGTCCCACTCGCGTTCCCGCCAGCTGACAGACCAGCTCATTGCGCCTCGCTTTGCCGAATGATGTCGTGGAATCGTGTGCCGTCAGCTGGACGGCGCCACGGGTAGGGTGAGAAAGACGTCACGCCGGTGGCGGCGTTCCACTATCCGCCACGCGCCGTCGAACCGCACCCAGACGTCGGAGAAGCGGCCCGAGGAGATGTTGTGCCGGTCGTCGGCCGTGTGGACGTACCCGAAAACGTAGGACCTGCTAGTGGCGCGCTCACCGTCGACTTCGACGACCGCATTCATGACGTAGTGCACCATCGCCTTGTTCGAGCGTTGCCTGGCCCCGACCCATTCCATGAAATCCTTCGCGGTGCCCTCGAACGTTCCCTCGTAGTTCACCACGGCGTCCGGGTGCCAGACCTCGGCCGCCAGCGACGGATCCGCCTGGTCCGCGGCCTCGCAGTATTTGTGCAGCACCTCGGTGATCGCCTGTTTCGCTTCGAGCACATACGACGGATCCGCCGCCGCCTCTTTCCCGCCCGCCATGGTGATCAGCCGAGTTCCGGGAGCAGCAGCTCACCGTTGCCGACGAAGAACTTGCGCACGACGTCGTCGCCGAGCGGAGCAACCTGGTCGTAGAAACCCTGGAGCTGACTCTTGCCGCCTTCGATATGCGGGTAGTCGCTTCCGTAGGCGTAGCAGTCCGCGACCTCCGTGAATCGCTCGAAATAGGAGGTGAGGTCCTCGAAGTAGAAGGGGCACGCCCGCACATTGCGATTGAGGTACTCCGAAGGTTTCATCGACAGGTACGCCGACACCCGTTTCCGGAAAACGCGCGTGGCCCAGAGGTCGAGCGTCTCCGCCAGCGGCCCCACCCAATACGCGCCGAACTCGATCGCCCCGAAACGCAGGGACGGGAATCGCTCGAACACACCGCCCAGCACCATCGCCGAAATGAAGTTGGTGGCCGCCTGGTGCACCGTACTCACGCTCAGCGGGTTGTACCCGACCTCGGTGCTTTCGACCTTGCCCGGGGCGAATTCAGGCGCTTTGGTCCAGACATCGGACGCCCGATAGCCGGCCTGACCGCCCAGGTGGCTGACGACCGGGATGTTGTTCTCCGAAGCCAGCTGCCAGAACGGGTTGAGGTCGTGATTTGCCGGCGACGTGCCACCCGGGCCGACACCGACCGGCAGGTGGAAGACCTTGATGCCGCTCTCCAGCATTGTTTCCGCGCGCCGGATGAGTTCGGCCGGGCTCTCGGCGTGCAAGAACCCGGCGAAGCGAAGCCGGTCGCCGTGCTTCGCCGTCTCCTTCGCGACCCAGGCGTTGTATTCGTCCACCGCGCCTTGCAGTGTCGATGCGTATTCGTCGTAGGGCAGGTGCGCCATGAAAGCCTGACGCAGCTCGCCGCCGAGGAGGCAGCCGAACGCCGTCATCGCCGCGGACGGGAACACCAGCTGGCGCGCGGTGGCCATCAGATCCATGACCTCGACCCGGCGATCGAAATCGAACGCACTGGGCGCCGAGGGCCCGCGCTCGTTCCACACGGTCTCGTCGTCGATCGGCAGCTCGTCCTGGAGCCCGGGCCGATCGAAGTTGTTCGGACTGTCCCCGAAACGGCCCAGACTCGGCGCGAGCATTTCGGCGAATCGTCCGAAGTGGGGACCCCAGGTACTTCCCCACCGGTCGAGCGGCGCCATTTCGTGACTGTCGATGTCCATGGCCCGGACGTCGTCAAGGCTGACCGTCATCGCTACCCGCTTTCCTAGTTCCTACATAATATATGAAATACGACAGCTGAACCAGCCCGTGAAACCCGTTCGGCGAGACTCATGCTGGGTGCAAGGCACGGCACCGGACAGCGGCGCGTTCGGCGATGTGGAACATGTCAGCCGGCCTCGATGACCCCGAGCACCGTGCCGATCGGATATTCGGTTCCCGGCACGGCCGATCCTCGCCGGAGCACACCGGATGCCGGGGCCAGGACGTCGGTCTCGACTTTGTCCGTCTCGACCGTGTACAACGGCTGCTCGTCTTCCACCGTCGCGCCGTCGTCGACCAACCAGGCGACGAATGTCGCTTGCACCGCATCCATGCTCAGTTTGGGGACGCGGACCTCCACCTCGGACGTCATCGAGAGATCTCCATCGTTGCCCGGACCGCCTCGACGATCCGGTCCGGTGTCGGGCTGGTCCGTGCTTCCAATGCCTTCGCGGCATTCGGCCGGAAGGCGCCCCCGACTCGCGCGACCGGCGCCGCGAGTTGCCCGAAGAGCTGGTCCGCGATCTGGGCCGCGACCTCGGCACCGGGTCCCGCGAACCGCGTCGCATGGTGCACGACCACCGCCCGCCGGGTCCGGGCCACCGACCCCAGCACGGTCCGCATGTCCAGCGGCACCAGCGTGCGCAAGTCGAGTACCTCGACGTCGATGCCGGCTTCCCGCAGGATGTCGGCGGCCGCGAGCGACTCGTGCACCCCGCGGCCGTAGGTCACGATCGTCGCGTCCGTCCCCGGCCGCTTGACGTCCGCCTTGCCGAGGGGCACGCGGTGCTCTCCGGGCGGCACCTCGCCGCGAACCCCGTAAAGGATCCGGGATTCGACGAAGAGACAAGGATCAGGATCGGCGATCGCGGTACGCAGCAGGCCCTTCGCGTCGGCCGGAGTACTCGGCACGATCACCTTCAGTCCGGGCACCCCCATGAACCAGCCCTCGAGCGACTGGGTGTGTGTCGCGCCCGCCCCGCTGCCGCCCATGGTCATGGTGCGAATCGTCAGCGGGCAGGTGGTTCGCCCGGCCGACATGAAGCGCGCCTTCGCCGCCGCGTTCACGATCTGATCCATCGCGATGGCGATGAAATCCATGATCATGATTTCTGCGATCGGTCGCTGGCCCTCCAACGCCGCACCCACGGCGGCACCGAGGATCGCCGCCTCCGAGATGGGCGTATCCAGCACCCGGTCCGCGCCATGTTTCGCCGACAATCCGAGCGTCACCCCGGAAATCCCGCCACCCGGGTCCGCGACGTCCTCCCCGAGGAGAAATACCCGCGGGTCTTCGGTGAGGGCCTCGTCCAGCGCCTCGTGAATCGCCGCCTTCATGGTCAGCGCCCGAGCCGGCGCTGTCGTCGTCACGACGGAATCCCTTCCATGTCCGCATAAACATCCCGGTCGACTTCCGCGGGCCCGGGCGGCGGCGACTCCAGTACCGCGGCCAGCGCAGTCGCCACCTGCGACGCACTACTCGTGTCGATCGCCGCCAGTTCACTCTCGTTCAGCACACCGCGCTCCAGCAGGCTGCGCCGGTACGCCGGCACCGGATCGGCCGCGTGAGCGGCCGCGAGCTGCGCTTCGGGCATGTAGTGGTGTGCATCGCCGGTCGAATGTCCGGCCAGCCGGAAGGTCATGCATTCGACCAGGCTGGGGCCACCACCCGCGCGCCCGACCTTGGCCGCGGTCGCAATGGCTTCGTACACCGCCTCGGGGTCGTTCCCGTCGACGCGGACACCCGGCATGCCGTACCCAGCGGCACGCTCGGCGACCGTCTCCACCCGCATGCTCTCGTGGACGGGCGTCATCTCGGCCCACAGATTGTTCTCGCACACGAACACCACCGGAAGTCGCCAGACCGCGGCGAGGTTGAGCCCCTCGTGAAACGACCCCGTGTTCGCGGCTCCGTCGCCGAAACACACCGCGGTGACCCGGCTGCTGCCCTGCCGGCGAGCGGCGAGGGCAACGCCGACGGCCACCGGTACTCCGCTGCCGACGATGCCCGTGCTGTGCATCAGCCCAGCCTCCGGGCACGTCACATGCATCGAACCGCTCTTGCCACGCGCCGCGCCGGCGCTGCGGCCGAGGATCTCGCCGATCACTTCGGCGAGTGGGACGCCCTTCGCAATTTGGACGTGCAGACCGCGATAGGTGGCGACGAGGCGGTCGTCGGAGCGTAGCGCCGTGCCGAGGCCCGCGGCGACGGCCTCGTGACCGCGCGGCGAGTGCAGGTGCACACCGAACTCGCCGTTCCTGATTCCCTTGCGCAGCCGTTCATCGACTCCCGCGGCGAGCGTCATGAGACCGTAGAGGCGACGCCCGAGGTCAGGGCTCACTCGAGAAGCCGGCGTAGCGGTAGTGGTCATGATCGGTTTTCCTGTCTGTCGGTCACTCGCGTCAACAGGCGGTCCAGCCACCGTCGACAGGGATGGCGGCGCCGTTGATGAACGACGCTTCGTCGCCGGCAAGGAACACCGCCAGCGGTGCGACCTCGTCCGGGCGGCCGACGCGCGGAGCCGACGCGTAGATCCCGCGAAACGCGCGAGGGTATTCATCCAGCGGCCGGTTCGGTCTGGCCTCGCCGACCGGGCCGGGACACAGCGCATTGCACCGGATCCCTCGTTCGCCGTAGGTGGCGGCGACGTGTCGGGTCAGCCCGATGAGCCCGTGCTTCGCCGCCGTATACGCGGCGCCCGCACGCCCGGCGGCGAGCCCGCAGATCGAGGCGGTGTTGACGATGACGCCGCCGCCCCGTTCGAGCAGGTGTGGCAGCACGCGACGAGTCGTGAGGAAGGGCGCGGTGAGGTCGATCTCGACCATCGCGCGCCAGTCGTCTTCGGTAGTCTCCTCGACGGTCGCGATGCTGCCGCGTCCGGCGTGATTCATGAGTATGTCCAGACTCGCGAACGTCTCGAGGGTGAACTCCACCATCGCGTCGACGTCGCCGCCGCGCGTGACATCCGCCGCGAACGGAGCCGCCTTGCCGCCCTGGCTCCGGATCGCCTCGGCAGTGTCTTTTGCCCGCGCGGCGTCGATGTCGACCGCGACTACCGCGGCCCCGGCAGCGGCAAGGGCACTCGCGATGGCACGTCCCATGCCACGACCCGGCACCGAGCCCGCGCCGGTCACCAGGGCTACCCGTCCCGTCAGATCTGTTGCCACCGGCCCACCTCTCTCATATATGATGTTGAGAATATGATATTGCTTCCATGATGTCTACTCGGGGAAGGTGTGGCTGTGAGCGAGGTGCGGAAGCGGCTCGACATCGTCGATGCCCAGGTTCATCTTTTCCACGGACTGACACCCGAAGCGTGCCTGTCGGCCATGGACGCACTCGGGATCCGGTCGGTACTCGTCGACGAAGCGTGGACGAACACGCCGCCCGTCCAGCCGTACCAGGTGCTCGACAACAACATCCTGCGGCCCTTGGCCGACGGCGGCCGAATGGCATCGATGCGATATCCCGAGCGCTTCAAATACCTCATGCGGGCGAACCACCTCGACCCCGATGTCGAAACCGTCGTCCGGCTCGCGGCCGGCGACCCGCATTGCCTTGCGCTTCGGGCCTGGGTCGAACCGGAATGGGCGGAGGACTTCGCCGGTGGGGGGTACCGAAGGCTATTCGCGGCGGCCACTGAATTCGGGATGCCGACTTTCGTCTTCACGGCCGGCCACAACGACCGGTTCGCGCAGTACCTCACCGAGTTCACCGAGGGCATCTTCATCCTCGACCACCTCGGCTTCGCGCGCACCGCACCGGCTTGGGAGGAGGTCCTGCGCCTTTCCGAACACCCGAATGTCTCGCTGAAGTGGTGTCACGAGCACTCCGCATTCGCAGCGGGCGAACACCCTTTTCCCGTGCTCCAGGCAGAGCTGCGACGCGCGCTCGACGTGTACGGCGCCGAACGAGTCATGTGGGCCAGCGACGCGACAACCCTGGCTCGCCACGGCCTCACCTGGGCAGACACCTTGATCTACCTGCGCGACACCGGCCTGCTGACCCGGGAAGAACGCGCCTGGGTCCTCGGTCGATCGGTGCGGAGCACGCTTCGCTGGCCATCACCACCGGCAATTTCCTGCTGACCATTCAATCGCAACGGAGGACCGTAATGCCCGTTGAGCAGATCACCATTCCGACGCGCGACGGCGCGTGCCCGGCTTCGGTTTACTCGCCCGACGCCGATCACGGACCTTGGCCGGCAGCTATTGTCTACATGGACGGATTCGGTATTCGTCCGGTCCTGCACTCGATGGCCCGCCGGCTCGCGGATGCGGGACTCGTCGTCCTGCTCCCGGATTTGTACTACCGGCTCGGCGGGTATGACGAAATCGATCCTCGTCAGGTGTTCGCCACCGGCGAAGTCCGGGCCACGCTGGCGCCACTGATGAAGTCGACCGACAATGCCCGGGCGGCGCAGGACACCGAAGCCTTCCTCGCTTATCTGGACAGCCGCGAGGACACCACGCCCAAAGTCGGAGTAGCCGGGTATTGCATGGGCGGCGGAATGGCGCTCACCGCCGCGGGTACCTACCCGGACCGGGTTTCGGCGGCGGCGAGCTTCCACGGCGGATCCCTCGCCGGCGACTCCGAGCTCAGCCCGCACCTGCTCGCGCCGCAGATGCGTGCCCGGGTCCATATCGGAGCGGCCGACTCGGACAGCTCCTACCCGCCGGAGATGGCCGCTCGGCTGGTCAAGGCACTCATGGAAGCGGGTGTCGACCACCGTCACGAGCTGTATCGGGGCACGTCGCACGGCTGGACGATCGCGGATCTGCCCGTGCACGATGCCGCCGCAGCGGAGCGGCACTGGACGGCTCTGCTCGACCTTTTCCGGACCAGCTTGCGTTAGAGAGCGTTTCCGCCAGGTGCTAGTTCTCCCCGAACCCCGCGTCGACGGGCAGCTGGACGCCCGTCACGTAGCGGGACTCTTCGGACGCGAGCCACAGCACCGCGTTCGAGATGTCGATCGGCTCCAGCCACGGAATCCCGAGCGGATGATTCCGGCGGAAGGCCTCGGCGAACTGCTCGCGCGTCGGATCGTCCTCGCCGGGAAGGAAAAGCCGGTAAAGCTCCTCGAAATGAATCATGGGAGTGTCCACACCGGACGGATGGACGGTGTTGACCCGGATCCTATGTGGACTGAGTTCGCGCACCAGACTTTGCATCAGCCCCACCAGCCCTCGCTTGGCGGCTGCGTACTGCGAAAAGTGCGGGAAGCCGTGGAATCCCGCCGAGGAACTCGTGATGACTATCGATCCGCCGGTCCCTTGCTCGATCATGAACGGCACGGTCGCCTTGACCGTGCGCCAGACGCCGGTCAGGTTCACATCGATCGTCTGCTGCCATTCGTCGTCGGACATCTCCCAGGTCAGTCTCGGCCGGGTGAAAATGCCCGCCCCAGCGCACACCACATCGAGCCGGCCGAACTCGTCGAGCCCCGCCGAGAGTGCCGACGCCAGCTGCGCCGAGTCCCGCACGTCGGCAGGCCGGGTGACAATGCGACCGCCCGCCGCGGTCACCAAGCGTTCCGTTTCGGCCAGGTCGTCCGAGGACGACAACGCGTATGGCGCTGTTTCGACATCCGCGCAGATATCGACCGCGATGATGCCGGCCCCCTCGGCGGCGAGGCGGACCGCATGCGAGCGCCCCTGCCCACGACCCGCACCCGTAATGAAAGCGATCTTGCCGTCCAGCCGTCCCATCCTGCTCCTTCCGTCGGGTTCACATCGCGGCGCGTCAGGTCAGCGCCGCCTTCCCCACTTGCGCATCAACCGGTTCTCGGCGGCGGCCACAGCACCGTTCAGCAGGTAGCCGAAGACGCCGATCACCAGCAGCAGGGCCCAGACCGTCGCCGGTTTGAAGGACTGCTGCCCGAGCATGAGTTCGCGGCCGATGCCTTCACCGGTGCCGAGAATGTCGACCAGCAGGGTCACGATCAGCGCGATCGACACTGCCACCCGCACCCCCAGCATGATCCCTGGCGCGAGCGAGGGCAGCAGCACCTTGAAAACGCGCTCGGACCAACGGAGTCCCAGGGAGCGGGCCATCTCCATCCGGACCGGTGGCACATTCCGCCGCTCGCTCGCGGTATTGAGCAGGATCGGCCACAGCGACGCGAGGACCACGACCGTCACGGCCATCGAGGTGTTCGTGCCGAGCAGCAGCGCAAGCACGGGCACCATGGCCGGCGGTGGAAGAGTCCGGAAGAAGTCCATGACCGGAGTGAGCGGCCGCTCGAGTCGTCGAGAGGACCCGATGAGCATTCCCAACGCGGTTCCGAGCACTGTCGCGACCGCGAGCGCCAGCAGGAACGTCACGAGCGTCGTTCGCACGGCGGGGATCAACGACCCCTCGGCGGATAACTCCGCCAGCGCGCCCGGCCACGTACTGGGTGGCGGGAAGGCACGCGAGTCCGCCGGCACGAAAAATTGCCAGCACCCGAGCAGAACGGCGAGCGGCAGAAGTCCGAACACGAAGGCCCCACGCACCCGGGACTGTCGCCGCGGCACGGCGGTGGTCATGCCGCACTCGTTCCGGAAGACGATGGCACGCGGCCCCCTGGCATTCGCCGGGCCGCCCACATCAGCCCGGCGTTGAGCAGGTAGCCGAGAATCCCGGCCGTGACGGCGTAGGCCCAGGTGACTCCGGGCTGCAGCGCCTGTTGCCCCTGCACCAGACCCCAGCCCAAGCCGGCGGGATTGATGAGCATCTCGGCCACGATCGCCACCACCAGCGCGCTCACGATCGCGAGCCGGGCGCCGACGAGAATGGCCGGCATCGCCGCCGGAAGCACGATCTTCCGCACGGTTTGCTCCCTGGTGAGCCCGAAGGTCCGCGCCACGTCGAGCAGCCGGGGATGCGTGGCGCGGACACCCCCGGTGGTGTTCACGACGATCTGCCAGGCGGCGGCATAGGTCGCGGCGATGATCTCCGCCTCTGCCGTGGGCCCCCACACGAGCAGAATGGCCGGAATCATGGCCGTGACCGGAAGGGTCCGGAAGAAGTCCACCGATGCCATCGAAAAGGTATGGACCAGTGGCAGCATGCCGAGTGCCAGGCCCGCGGCGACGCCGATCACGATGGCGATCGCCGAAGCGACAAGTGTGACCAGGAGGGTGTGTCCTACGCTGTCGAGCAACTCACCGGACCGCGCGAGTTGCCACAGTGCGCCGCCGACGTCGCCTGCCGAAGGCAGGAAAGAATAATCGAGGATTCTGAGTGCGACGAGCAGTTGCCACATCACGATCGCCACGACCACGACGGCGACTCCCACCGGATTGGCCGCCCCGGGAAGCGAGTGCGTTCTCGTCATGCGGTCTCCTCCCTGAGCGCCTCGGCGAGCGCGTGCCGCACGCTCAGGTACCGGGGATGCTCGCGGGTTTCCAGTTGGGTACGGGGGCGCGGCAGGTCGACGGGTTCCTGGACGATCAGCGAGCCAGGTGAGCCGGCGATCACGAACACGCGGTCGCTGAGGTATATCGCCTCGTCGATGTCATGGGTGATGAAGATCGTTGTCGCACCGGTCTGCGCCTGAATCCGAAGCAGCACGTCCTGCAATGTCGCCTTGGTGATCGCGTCGAGCGCGCCGAACGGTTCGTCCATCAGCAGAACCCGTGGCTCCACGGCGAGAGCACGAGCGATTTGCACCCGCTGCTGCATACCGCCCGACAACTGCCACGGATGGTCACTGCTCCGGCCCTCGAGACCCACCAGCCGGAGCACATCGGCAACGCGCTGCTCACGCTCCGCGCGGCCGAGCCCGCGTTCGATCCCGAGACTGACGTTGCGCGCCACCGAGCGCCACGGCAGCAGGGCGTTCCCGTAGTCCTGGAACACCGTGACGACGGTCCCCGGCAGATTGTCCGCGCGGCCGTGAAGCTCGACCAGCCCGCTGGACGCACGCACCATGCCACCCAGCACGCGAAGCAGCGTCGTCTTGCCCGTCCCGGACCGGCCCACGATTCCCACGATCTCACCGGCGCCCACGGTGAAGTTGACATCGCGGAGGATCTGCCGCGGCCCGTCGGCGGACATGAGCTCGACACTCATGTTCTCGACGCGGTACGCAAGGCTGCTGTGCGACGGCGGCACACCGGCCACGCGGCGGGCGTCCACTACCTCGGATCCGGTCTCGGAAGCCACTACTTCTCCTGGTGGATCAATGTGCCGAGGTCGGGCGTCTTCCGCAACGATCCGATCGTCTCGCCGATCGTGACGAAGGGCTGGAAGTCCGCCGCGCTCGTCGTGGCCACGAAGTTCGGCAACGGCGCATTCGCGGCAACGGCCGCGGGCAGTTTCGCGTGCTGCTGGAGGATGGCCCGCGCTTCCTTCTCGTTCGCGGCGATGAAGTCCGCGCCTTGTTGCAGCGATTTTCGCCAGGCCGTGGCAACCTCGGGATGTTTGTCCACATAGGACGGTGTCGCTATGAAGGCGCCGAGCAACGCACTGTCGTCCTTGTTGCCGGTGGCGAGTTTGACGGCCTGGATCACGACATCGTCGAGGACACGGATCCCGCGCGACTCGACGCCGGTGAAGTAGGGAATTGCCGACACCGCCGCATCGATTCGCCCGGCCGTGATCTGGTCCGCCATCGCGTCCGGGGGAACCTGTACCAGTTTGACGTCCTTACCCGTTTGTTGACGGACCACATAGCGCACGGCGTCCGCACTGATCCCGGTCAGGGTGGGAACGCCCACAGTCTTTCCAGCCAGATCCGCTGCGCTCTTGATCGTCGCGTCCTTGGTGAGAACCGGATTGTTGACGTGTGCCGCGTCGGTCCGGTTCAGCCCGCTGATAACGGTCAGCGCTACTCCGCGACCGGACGCCTGGAGAATTCCGGGCGGCAGCCCCATCACGACGTCGAATTGCGCACCGAGCGCGCCGAGATACGCGGCCAGGTCGAGTCCTTCGGTCAACGTGACGTCGAGGCCGTTGGCCTTGAAGTATCCCTTCTCCGCGGCGATGACCACCGGCAGCGACCCGAACCCGGGCCCGTAGGCGACCCGGATCTTGAGCGGGCCGGAGTTCCCGTCGTCCGCCGTACTGTCCGAACCGCATGCGGTGATCGTGAGCGACAGTGCCACAACCGCTCCCGCGACAGCAGCCAGGAGACGCGCGCGGCCGGTGCTGGTCGCCCTGTTGGGCCCGTTGACTCGCACGGTCATCCCGTTCCCTTCTCGCATGTCATATCGTCAATGTCGCATATCATATATGCTGTGACAGCAGGCGACAAGCCGTCGCCCAGTCGTCAGCACTGTCCACATGCGACTGCGCGCGTCGCTGATCAGCCTGCCTCGGCGGCCGGTACGAGAAGAGACGGGGCGCCAGGCACCCCGGGATGGTTCAGCGTTTCTTTCGCGCCGGTGTGGTCTTGCCCGCCGGCGAGTCGTCGTCCTCCGCCCAGAACCCGATGCCTTCCAGGTACTCGACGAGGATCTTGCTGACATGTGAGACATGGGCGCTCATCGCGTCGCGCGCCTTCTCGGCGTCTCCTGCCCGCATCGCGTCCAGGACACCGTGGTGGTCGTCGACGGACACATGCTTCTTGCCACCCCGGCGGGCGGGCTTGGGGTTCTCCGGATAGAACAGGCTCCGCGGCACGAACTTGACCCCGATGTTGAACAACCAGGCGAGTTTGGTGGACCCCGACCGGTTGACGATCGCATCGTGGAACTGGTTGTTGGCCGCACTGGCGGCGACGAAGTCCTGACGGCCGAGGCTCGCCTCGATCTCGGCCTGCAACCGCTCGAGGTCGGCGAGGAACGCCGGCGTTACGTGCTTCGCCGCCCGTGCCGCGAGCTCGCCACCGATCAGCGCGTGATTCGCGAAAAGATCCTCGATGTCTTCCCGCGTGAGCGGGGCGACGGTGTAGCTCCGGTTCTGCTCGGCGATCAAGAATCCCTCGCTCTCGAGGCGCATCAGCGCCTCCCGCACCGGCGTCGCGCTGACGCCGATGTCACGGGCGAGAGAGTCGATGTTGACGGCGTCCCCTGGCCGGCTTTCCCCGGTCATGATGAGGTCCCGAACATACGAGGCGACCTCGTCACTCAGCCGCGGCCGCTGAGCGAACTGCGGGCGTGTACGCACCCTGTCAGGCATTTCGATCTCCACTTTCGACTGCCTCAACCTTACCGGGCGTTACCCGCCGGGCCGAGGTCGACACGGCGCCCGAGGAACATCTTGTCACGCTTATCCATGTCCCATATCCTATGTGCCACACGATCTTCCGTATCAGGCGACCACCAGGAGCGGAACGTGAGCCACGAGATGACGGTCCGCAACGGAACAGTGGTGACCGGCGGCGGGCCGATCCGCGCCGACATCGGCATCGACGGTGGTCGGATCGCCGCGGTCGCGGCCAGGCTGACACCGGGCACCACCGACATCGACGCGTCCGGCCTCGTTGTCGTCCCCGGTGCGATCGATCCGCACACGCATTTCGCCATCTATTCGGCCCGTTCCCGGACGCGGAGTGTCGACGACTACGAGGCAGGGACCCGCGCCGCGTTACTCGGCGGGGTCACGACCGTTCTCAACTGTGCGTTCCAGCGCCCGGGTGAGGACCTCGACACGGCCATCGGCCGGGAGCTCGAACTGGCGCGCATGGCGCACATCGACTACGGCTTCCACGTTGCCGTGACCGACCTGGACGTTCCCGATTCACTCGGGCAGATTCGCCGGCTCCGTTCCCGCGGTCAGGCGAGCATCAAGGTGTTCACCAGCCTCGCGCCGTACCTCCTCCCGAAAAGGGACCTGTTGCGGGTGCTCGAGGTAGCGGCCGAGACCGGGTTGATCGTCAATGTGCACGTGGAGGACGACGCGTTGTGCACGCACCTGACCAGCCGTTCCCTGGAGTCGGGCCGTAGTTCCGTCGCCCATTACGCGTCAGCCCGCCCCGCGGTGGCGGAAGCACTGGCCGTCGAGGAGATCGGCGTCTACGCGCGGGCCGCCGGTGCTTCGGTCTACTTCATCTACCTGTCGTCGGAAGCGGGCGTACGTGCCGCGCTCCGGGCTCGGCGCGCGGGCACTCGCGCCTTCATCGAGACCCGCCCCCTGTATCTGTTCCTTGACGACACCAGATACTCGTTGCCGGTCACCGAGGCGCAGCGTTACGTGTGTCTCCCCCCATTGCGGACCCCCGCCGATCAAGAGGCGCTCTGGCATGGCCTCCGGAGTGGGGACATCGACACTTACGCGACCGACCATGTGGCATGGACGGCCGCGCAGAAAGGACGCGAAGAGCTCCCGTTCCCCGAGGTCCCCGCGGGCGTGTCGAACGTCCAGACGAGCGTTGGGATGCTCTTCGCCGAGGGCGTGCGGAAGGGCCGCATCTCGCTGTCACGCTTCGTCGAGCTCACCGCGACCAACCCCGCCAGGATTTTCGGGCTGTGGCCGCGGAAGGGAACGATCGCCGTCGGATCCGACGCGGACATCGTGCTCATCGACCCGGCACGCCGCTTCACCGTGCGGTCGGACGTCCTGGCGTCGCGTGCCGACTTCGATCTCTTCGAAGGGCAGGAGTTCGTCGGCTGGCCGGTCGTCACCGTCTCCGGAGGTGAGGTCGTCGCCTCCGACGGCCAGCTGCTGAGCAGCCCCGGGCGAGGCCGGTTCCTCCAGGCGACTCAGCAAGGCGCAGCGGTCTAGACCGCTGCCCGCCATGGCTGAGGTTGCTCAGAGATCGAGCACCAGTCGCGGAGTCCTCGCACGGCCGACACAGATCATCATGCAGGTGTTCGCGGCCTGCTCCGCCTCGTCCAGCACCGAGTCGCGATGCTCCGGAATACCGTCGAGGACGCGGGTCTCACAGGTGCCGCAGATGCCCTCTTCGCACGAGGTCATGACGCCGATTCCGGCCGCCTTGAGCGCTTGCAGGATCGTCTGTCCCGGCCCGACGTCTACGGTGACCCCGGACCGGCGGCACTCCACCTCGAACGCGGTGTCGTTCGACGGCTCGACCGGCTGTTGGGGGGCGAATCGCTCGACGTGCAGGGAGCCTGGCGGCCACGCCGCGCAGGACTCCTCGACGGCGAGCAGCAGGCTTTCGGGGCCACAGCAGTACACCAGCGTTCCGGGGGACGGGGTGCCGAGTATCTCCGCCAACGGCAGGAGCCCCTGCTCGTCCATGGGCCGGACACTGACCCGGTCCCCGTACCGTTCGACTTCGCCGAGGAACGCCATCGCCGCTCGGCTGCGCCCGCCATAGTGCAGCCGCCACTGCGCGTCTGCCGCCTCGGCCGCCGCGATCATCGGGAGGATCGGGGTGATCCCGATGCCGCCCGCCACGAACAGATAGCGCGCCGCCGGTACCAGTTCGAAGTGGTTGCGCGGCCCGCGGACGGCCACGCGATCACCGATGTGCACGCTCTCATGAACGCGGCGCGAACCGCCCCGGCCGCCGGGTTCGTCCAGCACACCCAGCCGCCAGCGCTGCCGGTCATCCGGTGCCCCGCACAGGGAGTACTGCCGCACGAGCGTGCCGCCCTCGAGCAGGAGGTCGACGTGCGCGCCCGGCGTCCAGTCCGGCAACGGACAGCCGGCCGGGTCCTCCATGGTCAGGGCGACGACCCGCTCGGCAGTCTGTACGCGCCCCGTCACCACCAGGTCGCGGCAGTGCTCGCCGGACGGCATATCGAGTCCCTTTGTCGTCATAGGATGATGCTGAGCTTGCCCTGGGCGCAGAGGTTTTCGTGGCTCAGCACGGCGCTGCGGGATGCGAACCGGAAAGTCCCGTCCGGCAGGGAAAGAAGGGTATGGCGGTACTCGCCGATGTACGTGTCGCTCGCACCGCGACGGGCGCGGTAGACGACGAAGTTGGCCCGGACGTCGAGGTGCTCGCCGTCGGGCCGCACCCGGACGTTGGTGACCACTCGCCGGGTGGTCGAAACCGGGTTCTCGGCGTGCGCCCACTTACCCAGCAATGAATCGACCCGCTCCTTGAGGCGGCCGTAGTCCTCGTTAAGCAGATACAGATCGTGGACCGGGTCGGGGTCCGCGAGGTCTGTGGCCGGCACCGTGTACCGCGCGTCCTCGGTGAAAAGCTTCAGCCAGTCACGCAGCCGCCAGGCATCGAGGAGCTCGGCCTCGCCGTACAGGAACCGCTCCACGCGGTAGTGCAGCTCGACGCCGTCGGAGATCGTCGTTGTCATCGGCAGGCCGCCGCGCGCAACTCGGTGGACTCCGGCTGGGCGAGCTGGAAGGTCGAGGTCACCGTGTGCTTCTCGGCCTTCGGCTCGGTGCCGGTGACCAGCTGATTCCAGCGGCGCCAGAACGTGCGCATCTGGTACTCGTCCACACCGAGCGGGGACTCGCGGGTGATCCCACGCGAGTTCTGGATCCAGCCCAGCTCGTTCGCGGCACCTTCGCACGCGACCTGACAGCTCTCCACGATCTCGACGTCGTCGGGGCTGGCGAGGCCGGCCGGACCCCAGAACCCGAGGGAGTTGTCGAGACGGTACTGGCGCAGATCGGGGTCCTCGTCGCGCGGCGCAACCATCCAGCCGGTGATCCGCATCTGGTTCACCGACACCGGGTCGATCAGGCGCACCGTCGTGCCCATCACCAAATCGATGACGAACAGGTTCGGGAAGATGAAGCAGTTGCGTGGGCCCGCGTGCAGTCTGTGCACGTAGTCGGCGCCGTGGAGTGCCTCGAGTCGTTCGCGGCGCGCCCGCAGCTTGGCCTCGACCACCTCGCTCGCCGGACGCCCGAAACCGCCGCCCGCGCCCGCGGTGACAGTGTGGCCGTGCCCGAGATCCTGGACGTAGCCCCCGGCTTTCGCCGCGTACCCGCCCGAGGACTTCGCGTCCGCGGGCTTGAACGTGACCCCGGCCGAGGTGATGGCGTCGAGGTAGCGCTTGTGTCCGAACGGCACGTGGTAGGAGTCCATGCTGTTCTCCACCATCATCTTCCAGTTCGCCCTGGCGCCCCAGCCATGCGTGCCGTGGATGACCTCGACCTCGGTCTCGGCGGAGTTCGCGACCAGGTCCAGGTAATCCGCGGCCGGCCCCAGGTAGTCGGCCAGCGGCTCGATCGCCGGGTCGAACGACACGAACACGAACCCGCGGTACGCCTCGAGCCGCGGCACCGGCACGAGCCCGAGTGCGCGCTTGTCGAGCGTGTCGCCGTACGACTCCTCGTCCGGGACGTTCACGAGCGCGCCGGTCGTGTCGAAGGTCCACAAATGGTAGAAGCAGCGGAAGAACTTGCTCTTGCCCGAGGCCTCTTTGCACACAGGGGCGCCGCGGTGGGTGCAGGAGTTGATGAACGCGGCGACGCGGCCGTCGGCCTGGCGGAGCATGAGCAGCGGTCGGCCGGCGAGGGTCCGGGTCTGGAACGAGTGAGGCTCGCGGATCTCCGACTCGTGGCCCAGATACAACCAGCAGCGATCGAAGACCAGTCGGCGCTCGCACTCGAACAACTCGGCGTCGGTCATCGTGCGGCGGTGCACGACGAACCGCGAAGACTCCATGTCGTCAACGACGTAGGGTTCCACGACCCCTCCTCTTGTTCAAATATAATATAGGATCGTAGCCGTTGGGTTTATCCGGCGGCATGGTGAAGACCGGTATAGCGGCCGTCATGGAAGATCAGCGGCGAGACCGGTCCATCGGCGGTGGCCAGGCTGGAGACCGCCACGATGGCGAGCAGATGATCCCCCACCTCGTGTACGATTTCGATCCGGCCCTCGCACCACATCACGGCATCGCTGACGCGGGGTGCGCCGTTGCGACCGGGGCTCCAGCCGACCGATCGCCACTTGTCGCCGCCGCTGACCGCGAACTGACTGGAGAGCCAGTCTTGTTCCCGGGACAGCACGCTGATGCACACCTCCCCCGCGTCACACAGGCGCGGGAAGCTCGTCGACCCGCGGCCGGCAGCAAAGGTGACCAACGGCGGTTTCAAGGACAGGCTCGTGAACGATTGACACGTCATCCCGACGAGGTCTTCACCGTCGCGAGCCGTGACCAGGACGACGCCGGACGCGAATCGCGACATCGCTCGCCGGAAGTCCGGGCCGGCCGACGCGTCGCACTCGGTGATCCGGACCGCGTCACGCACTGATCCCCTGCTCATGCATCACCTCCATCACGGCTCTCGCGGCACGGGGTCAAACGCCGATACTCACGACGCCGAGCGCCCCGGCGGCCGCACTCTGGACCGCACGTGTGTGCGGCAGCTCGGCCGAGGCTTCGATCGAGTCGGCCGGCCGGAACGCCGAATCGAGCCCGAAGGCACGCCGGCCGTTGTCATCGACGATCTTGCGCGCGATCCCGGCGGAGATGTCGTCCCGCTCCACGATCGCGGTATGCCCGCCCAGCTGCGAAGACAGATCGTTGTGCCCGTAGTCGGTCCCGAACGCGAGCACGTTCTCGCCCAGCCGCGACGTCAGGAGCGCAAGATCCTCATCGACGAAGCAGCCGATGAAGATGTTCTTCTCCTCCAGCACCGCCGGGTCGATCCGCCTGACCCGGAAGTCCGCGGACTGGCTCGCCTTGATCCGTTCCCAGTGATGCAGGAGCGAGAACGTCCACATCGCCCCGACTTCGCTGAAGAAGAAACGCAACTTCGGATACCGCTTGTGGAGATCGGTTGCCAGCACCGTCCAGAATGCCGACAGAGGCGACGCGAGGTGGTCCATGTACGGTGCCATGCTCCGGAACGCGGTCCCTATCGAGAACACGGCACGGCTGCTGGCCAACGGCGCCGCGATGTGCACGACGATCGTGAGATCGAGGGCCTGCAGCCGCGTGAACAGGTGATCGAAGTAGGGATCGTCGAGGTAGCAACCGCTTTCGACGGCATGCAGATGCACCGCCTTCGCACCGTGCTCAGCGGCGAACTCCGCCTCCTGGACGGCACGGTCGAGCATCCGCACGGGTATTTCCGCTGCCCAGGAGAACCGCCCGCCGGAGTCGGCGACCCGTTCGGCCATCCACCGGTTCCAGCTGCGCTTGATCGCGGCTTCGGCGACCGGGTGTCGCATTCCGGCGGTGAGGAAGGTCGTGGTGTACAACATCTGCACGTCGATGCCGAGGGTGTCGAGTTCGGCGATTCGCCGGGACGGGTCCCGCATCGTCACCGTATCGGGGTCATACCGGTTACCAGCCCCGTCATGCAACATCGCGTCCGGCGGGAAAACTCCGGACCATGCGTCGCCCAAGCGCCAAAGCGCGCCGAACGAAGTACCGGCCCCGCCGACCTTCTGCGTGTCCATCCGCAACTGGAACGGGCGATGCTCACGTTCGGCGGGGTCGAAGTACTCCCATGTGTCGTCACATTCGAGAACGTGGCTGTCGATGTCGATGTACCCCATGACGAACCCTCTTTTCGACGGAACTCTTACCATCATATATGATGTACAAAATTTCGTCTATGTTGTGGGCAGGGTAGGGGCCGTGAATCCTTGCCCTCCCGCGGCGGCCAGCAGTTCGACCACTCGCTGCGCGAGCAGGACAAGCGCCTCGTCACGCCCTCTCGCCCCGGTCAGCTGAACACCGATCGGCAAGCCGGCGCGGTCAACGCCGACGCAGATGGCGATGGCCGGCAGCCCGGACAGGTTCTGTGGCACGGTGTGACCGAGCACGACATCCCGCAAGGCAACCGGCCTGCCGCGATGGACGACCACATCGGGTTCGCGCACCGAGGCCGGCCCTCGGCTCGAGACCGGCGAGATCATGGCGTCCACCCCGTCCAGATTCCTTTCGATGCGGCGGGTGAGGCGCTGTCGTTCGTAAGTCGCGTTGACGTATTCCCGCAGTGTCACGCGGGCACCGAGCACGAGACGCTGCCGGACATCCTCGCCATATGCGGCCGCCAGGACCGGGTAGGTTCGCAGGATTTCGGAATGGTGGTGGTACGCCTCGGCCAGCTGTATCGGCCCGAACGCAGCACGCGCTGGTCCGCCCGCCGGCGGGTAGGGATGCAGCGTGGCGCCGGCATCCGAAAGGACCGCCAGCGTCCGGGTCAGCGCGAAACGGTAATCGCTGTCGAGTTCTTCGAGTTCGCTGTCCGGCGGGTGCAGGAATCGGAGCCTTACCGCGGCCGGCTGCCCGGCCACGCATTCGCCGGGATCGCCGGTCATCGCACCGGCGCACAACGCGGCATCCCTGGCGTCACGCGCGAGGACGCCGACATGATCGAGCGACGGAGCCAACGGCATCGCTCCGCGGCGTCCGATCCGACCGAACGTCGGCTTGAAGCCGATGACGCCGCAGAAGGCCGCCGGAATGCGCACCGACCCGCCCGTGTCCGTGCCGATGGCCAGTGGCACCAGCCCGGCGGCGACGGCCGCCGCCGAGCCGCCACTGGACCCGCCCGGCACGCGGGAGAGATCCCACGGGTTGCGGACACCTCCGAGCGTCGGGTGCTGGGAGGTGATCCCCCACCCGAACTCGTGTGACCGAGTCGAGCCCACGACCACGGCGCCGGCCGCCCGCAGCCGGGCCACGGCGCTCGCATCGGTGTCCGGCACCCGGCTGCCGAACACGGCCGAGCCGTAGCACGTGGGCAGTCCCGCGACGTCGAAGAGTTCCTTGACCCCGAGGGGAATGCCGTGCAACGGGCCGCGGTCCTCGCCTCGGGCGAGTTCGTCCGACCGTTGCCGCGCCTCGTCGATCGCCTGGTCCAGACGCAGTGCCGCGAACGCACCGAGAACGGGGCCGGTCTCCTCGATCCTGGTCGCGAGGAGACCCACCGCCTCCGCCGGCGAAAGTTGGCCGTCGCGATAGGCGCGGCCCAGCTCGCCGGCCGTGAGTCCGGCCACGCCGGAGTTCATCCCGCCGCCCCGTACATCCGTTCCGGCGTCTGGATCGCCACCGCCCGGAACACCGCCTCCGGATCCAGCCCCGCGATCCGGGCCGCCTCCCGGACCTGCGAAACCGGGTCGGCGAGCCCCATCGAGAACGGACCGTCGGAGCCCAGCACCATCCGCTCGGGACCGACCACGGCCAGCCCGAAAGCGAGCGCGTCCGGGTCCGCGACCACGCAGTCGAAAAAGAACGGCTCGACGATGTCGCGCACCGACAGCCCGGCCCGGCCGAAATCGGGCACCGCGGAGGTGGCGTGCACCGCGCGGCCGGCCAGGAACGGCAGCGTGCCGCCACAGTGCGACAGGAGCACCCGGGCTCCGGGATAACGCTCGAACGCGGCGGAGAAAAAGAGGCTGAACGCCGCGACCGTCGTCTCGAACGGGTACCCGCACATGTTCCGCAGGAAGTGCTTCATGAACCGCTCCCGGCCGAAAGTCTTAGCCGGGTGCACGAAGATCGGCGCGCCCAGGCGCTCCGACACCTCCAGCAGCGGGTCGATGCCCCAATCGTCGAGGTTCCGACCGCCGACCTGCGTGGGGATCATCCCGCCGACGAAGCCGAGCGACACCGCCCGCTCGAACTCCTCGGCCGCGACCTCGGGCGAGGAGATCGGGATCGCCGCATAGGCCCGGAAGCCGGCGCGCTGCTCGATGTCGCGCCACACCGCGTCGTTCAGGACGCGGCACCAGTCGGCGCCTTCGCGTTCCGGCACGTCGTCCCGGATCAGGTCGCTCCACGGGCTGAGCACCTGAATCACGGGATGCCCGCCGCCGTCGACCGGATCCTGCAAGTCGAGGAGTGACGACGGGATACCCTGGTGCGTCTCGCCGATGCGGACGAATCGGTCCAGCTCGGCGTCGTAACGCACGCCGAGCCGTTCCATGCCCGGCACGTCGAGTTGCGCCAGCGCTGCGCGCGGCACGTAGTGCATATGCGAGTCGTAGACGGACCCGCCGTCCGCGGCCGTCACAGCGACTGGAACCGGGAGCGTTTGACCACGCGGCCGCGACCCGGCTTACTCAGGATGCGGCCCTCCTCGGCGACGATTTCGCCGCGAGAAATGGTCATGACCGGCCAGCCCACGCCCTGGTAGCCGGCGTACGGGTCATAGTCGACATTCGAGGCCAGGCCGCCGTTCTGCAGCTCGACGGCGCGTCTCGGGTCGATGAGCACGATGTCGGCGTCGGCACCGGGCGTGAGCGTGCCCTTGCGCGGCCACATGCCGAACAGCTTTGCCGGGTTCGTGGAGGTGACGGCGACGAACTGCTGGAGCGAGATCTTGCCTCGCGTCACGCCGTCGGAGTACAGCATGCCGATGCTGGTCTGGACATTGGCGACGCCGGCCGGGATCCGCGAGAAGTTCGGGGCGTCCAGCTTCTGACTTGACGTCCATGGTGCGTGGTCGGTGGCGTAGGTCTGGATCTCGCCGTTGCGCATGCCCTGCCAGAGCGTCTCCTGGTCCATTTTGGACCGTAGCGGCGGCAGGCACACGTAGAGATTGCCCTGGTTGTCGGGAAGTTCGTAACGCGACTCGTCCAGATACAGGTAGACCGGACGTGTCTCGACATAGACTTCGCCGCCCTCCTCGCGCGAACGTCGCACCTCCTGCAGTGCCTTGCGCGACGACAGGTGCACGAAATACACCGGCGCGCCCAGCTCACGTGCGTAGGCGGCAACACGGCCGGTGGCCAGCGCCTCGGCGACCGGCGGACGAGCCTTCGGGAAGTACCTGACGTGTGTCTTGCCGGCTTCGAGGTAGTGGTTCACGAGGTGGTTGCACAGCGGGTCGTCCTCGGCGTGCACACTGACCAGCACGCCATCGTCACGACAGACCTCGAGCACCTTGAGGATCTCGGGGTCGGTGAGCCCGACATGCGGCACCGCGGTGAAGATCTTGACGCTGGCGTAGCCTTCGTCGGCGACCGACTTGATCGCCGACAGCGTGCCGTCGACACTCAGGTCGGCGACGACGGTGTGCAGCCCGAAGTCGATGTGCGCGTTGCCGTCTGCGAGGGCGAGTTCGTGGTCGATGCCCTGCCGCAGATCCCAGCCCGGCTCCTGGAATGCGAAGTTGACGACGGTGGTGATACCGCCGATCGCGGCCGCACGGGTGCCGGTCTCGTAGTCGTCGGTGTTCTTCTTGCCGTGCCAGCTGTGCACCCGGTCGAAATGAGTGTGCACGTCGATCGCGCCCGGCACGACGATGCGGCCGGTCGCGTCGATTTCGCGCTTGGCCTCCGGCAGGTTCTGCGAGATGAGCACCACCTTGCCGTCGGAGATGCCGATATCGGACTCGAAGGTCGCGTCGGCCGTGGCCAGGGTGCCGTTCCTGATCGCGATGTCCAACGACATGAATCCCCATTTCTCCGAGCTCGTGAACCTACTTGCTACATCCTATATCGGATAGCAGTATTCGGCCATGGTCACGACTCTCGGTGTACCGCATAGCGGAACGCCTGCGTTGTGCGAAGCGATCTGCCTTTCCTACTTTCGTTGTTGTGACGAACCAGGACATGCCTCCCGTGATCGACCGCTACCTCGCCGCCGCCAATGCACGAGACTGGACAACGGTCGCGCAGTGCTTCACCGCACAGGCGGACTGCCTCAACCTCGGCGTCGTCGTGGCGCACGGGCCGACGGGGATCGCCGACCATCTGCGAGCAGTGTTCGATCGGTTCGCCGAGCACCGCGACGAGATCACTCGCGTCGTGGTCGACGGCTCATTGGCGTACGTCGAAGTGGCGCTCCATGGTCGAACCCACGACGGAACCGCGGTGGACTTCCCCGGCGCCGACGTCTTCGAACTCACCCCTGACCGGACGGCAATCGACCGCGTCTCAGCATGGTTCGACACATCTCGGACGCCAGGACGATGAGCAGGCTGGAGGCGGCAAGTTCAGGAAGGATTCCCGGCGTCGCCGGACCGCGGGACGGCGACACCCGGGACCCGGAGCCGGATGCGGCCGAAGTCGGTGTAGGTGGTGAAGAACAACGTCTTCAGATCGCCTCCGCCGAAGGTGAAGTTCGTGACCGAATGGCCGGGCACGAGCACGGTGCCGAGATGCGAGCCCGAGTCCATACGCCTCACCCAACGCCGTGGTCAGCTCGTCGATCTGGGACTGCAACTGCACCCCACGCCTCGAGGGACCGGCCTTTCCGCCCTCGGCGATCCCGGCAAGGCCGCCCTCCAAGAACTGGGCTTCCACCGGCCGATCGACTGCTCAGACACCGTATTCGGCCGAGCAGCCTCGGCGATCGTCATCTCGCCGGACAGCACGCTCAATACGATCCGAATCTTATCCTCCGCCGGAAACACCGGAGGACGGCTCATCGTCATACCTCCTGCTCGGAAACCTACCTAACCCCTGAGCCACAAAGTCTGACGCGCAACATCGTCCGCCCGGCCACCCATGACCAGCATGCGAAGTCCCAGCCGTAGCCACCAACAGGTCCATCGCGAGTTCCGCGTCCAGTTCGGCCGGCAACTCCCAACACCACTCCAGAGCGATGTCATACGGATGCGTCCGGCCGAGGACCACACCAACCCGGCCGCCACCCGACTATGCAAGATTTGCAAGTCACTCCTCCAGATTGATCACCACCGATTTCGTGAGGGTGTAGTGCGCCAACGTCTCCAAGCACTGCTCACGACCGAAACCACTCTGCTTGTATCCGCCCGTCGGCATTCCCGGCTTGAAGTTGTAGTAGCGGTTGATCCAGATCATCCCGGTTTCCATGCCGCGGACGAGCAGGTGAGCGCGGCGCAAATTATTGGTCCAGATACCTCCACCGAGTCCGTACTCGACGTCATTGACTTGCCTCAGCATGTCCTGTTCGTCGTTCCAGCGAATGACGCAGTTGACTGGTCCGAAGATTTCGTCTTGGGCGATGCGCATGTCGTTACGCACGTCGGTAAAGATGGTCGGTTCGATGAAGAAGCCGTTGTCCAGGCCGGCGACGGTGGCCGCCTTGCCACCGACGTGGATTGTGGCCCCCTCGTCTCGACCGAGTTGTAGATAGCGATTGACCTTGTCGAACTGTGCCCGGGAGGCCATCGCGCCCAGCTGGGTCGCGGGATCGAGAGGGTCACCCTGCCGGATGGCGGCGAGCTTGGCGGTGAACGCCTCCAGGAATTGATCCTCGACTGCCTCGTGCACGAAGGTGCGAGTTCCCGCGTGGCAGACCTCGCCCTTGTTGAAGTACGTCGAGATGACAGCGGACATGGCTGCGGCGTCGATATCGGCATCGTCGCAGACGATGTTCGCCGACTTCCCGCCAAGTTCCATCGTCTGCGGGATGATGTTCGCCGACGCGTAGGTCATGATTTTCTGCGCGGTGGGCCGAGAACCGGTGAAGGCTACTTTTCGGACCTTCCGATGTTGGACGAGTGCCTCGCCGACGTCCGAGCCGTAACCGGTGATCACGTTGATGACACCGGGGGGCACCAGGTCGGCGATGTCGTTGATGAACTCCATGACAGACCAGCACGCCACTTCGGCCGGTTTGAGCACCACTGTGCAGCCGGCCGCCAGTGCGGGGGCCAGCTTCATGGCGGCCATTGTCAGCGGCACGTTCCACGGAATGATCTGGGCAACGACCCCGACGGGCTCTCGGTGTACCAGCATGGTCGCGTCTTCGAAGTCGAAGGTTTCACCGCGGATGTGCCAGGCGCTGCCGGCGAAGTATTCAAACTGATCGATGGCCCAGTTGATGTCCATGTGGAACGATTCGGAGATCGGCTTGCCGTTGTTCAAGGTTTCCATCATCGCGTATTCGAAATGACGCGCTCGGAGTCGGTCGGCTATGGCGAGCAGCAATGCCTGCCGCTGCCTCGACGAGGAGAGAGCCCATTTCGAGAACGCCGTGGCCGCGGCTTCCACGGCCCTCTCCGCGTCTTTGGCGTTACCGGCCTGAACGTAGGCGAGCACCGCTCCCGTGGCGGGATTGTGCAGGGGAATGGTCTGTCCGCTGTCGCTCTCGACCCACTCTCCACCGATGAACTGCCCGTACACACGCTGCCGGCTGAGCTGGGTCGACGCCTCGCGGGTCCGCGACAGAGTGAGTTCCATGTCGTCACCTTTCTGCTGTTGAGCCGGCCGGGGCCGGGCTTGGGGTGGCGGTGGCCGAGCGCCGGAACGGCCCGAACGGGATGTCGAGATCGGCGAACATTCTGATAGCGGTTGGCCGTCCGCCGCCGACAACACCGCCGCCGGGATGCATGAACGGACCAGTCAGGTACAGACCCTTTACCCCCGGTACTGCGTAGCCGCTCAACTCCCGTGTCGGCCGGGCGTCGCCCATCTGGTGCCCGAACGAGGCGACGCCGGTGTAGTCGCCCCCGGCGAAGCTGAGGCTGTTCAGTTCGTGGTCCAGCGGGGTGATGAACGCCTGCGCGCGCACCAAGCCTGGTCGCAGGTTGTTCGTGAAGCCGGCGAGCCGGTCGAACAGCCGCCGGCAATATTCTTCCTGGATCGCCCGCCATCGAGCCGGACCGCCATCGGCCAGATTCAGGGAGGTCAGCGACAGCATGTGCAGGTTGGCCATGCCCTCCGGGGCGCGGCTCGGGTCGGCGACGGACGGGCAGCCCGCCTCGAGCATCGGTACACGTGGTAGCCGACCTCGGCGCATGTCGTCGAACGACTCGGTGACGCTGTCCAGGCTGGTCGGGCTGACGGTGTTCCAGATGACGTTGTCAGCCTCTGGGTCGGCTTTGAACCGTAGGGGCTCTTCCAAGGACGCATGCACCACGAAGGCGCTGTACGGGGCGAGGGTGGTCCGCGCGGCTCGGCGGGCCGTCTTCACGTCCAGGCCCTCGACCATGTCACCCAAGCGGTACGGATGGATCGAGGCCAGCACCGCATCCTT
The DNA here is from genome assembly GCF_009707865.1 of Amycolatopsis pithecellobii. GTDB lineage: Bacteria > Actinomycetota > Actinomycetes > Mycobacteriales > Pseudonocardiaceae > Amycolatopsis_E > Amycolatopsis_E pithecellobii. The sequence goes on along the minus strand of NZ_WMBA01000024.1, from coordinate 45,377 downwards.
CGCGGTCAGCTCGGAACCTTCGCCTGTGCGTACGCCGACCGCGCGGCCATCCCGGCTGAGGACCTTCTCGACGTGCACGGACGTGCGGACTTCCCCGCCGTGGTCCTCGATGCAGCGGACGCAAGCGGCGGTGAAGGCCGACCCGCCCCCGCGCGGTAACGCCATGCCGTACAGCTCGTTCAGTCCGGGTGCGAGGAATGTGATCATGCCGGTGTTCAGGTCATCCGGGTGGGCCAGCGTGAGTTCGGACGCCATCCGGGCCAGCGCAATCCGCACGCGATGATCAACGAACCATTCAGCGAGCACGTCGGTGACGCTCATGCCGGTCACGCGCAGGATTTCCTGCCCGATATGGGTCTTCTCGAGTCCGGCGACCTGTTGGCTTCGAGGTATCGGTGGGACGAAGAAGCCCGGTGTGACGTGCTCGACGATGCCTACCGCGAGGTCCATGAACCGGTCGTAGGCGTCGGCGTCGCGCGGTGAGATCTGACGGATCCGCTCCATCGTCTGCGCACGGTCGCGGCAGATGGGGATGAACGTTCCGTCCTCGAATATCGCGGCGTGGGGGGTTTCGATGGGGATGTATTCCAGGCCGTAGCGGCTCAGCAGTCCCAGCTCGTCATCGGCGATGACCGGGTTGGGCAGGATCCGGACATGGATGAGGCTGTGGAGTTCGTCCAGGAAGCCGGGCTCGGCGAGCTCGGCGCTGGCCACCCCGCCGCCGGGGTAGTCGTTGCGTTCCAGGACCAGGACCTTCTTGCCGGCGGTGGCGAGGTAGGCGGCGGCGATGAGCGAGTTGTGTCCGGCCCCGACGACGAGGATGTCCGCGTCTGTATTCATTGGCGTTCCCCGCTCAGCCCAGGTGAGTGGCGAACCATTGCAGCATCGGTGTGGGACGGCGCTGGAACTCGGCGTATCCGTCCCAGCGGGCCGTACTGTTCTCGATCCACAGCAGATCCTTGTCGGCGGCGCTCAGATTGTCGAAGATCGTCTGGACGTCATCCCGGGTGGTGAGGATGTCATCGCGTACCTGGTAGATGAAGGTCGGCGTTCGGATGGTTTTTGCCCACTCCTTCACGTCCCGTTGCGCGAAGCTGATACTCGTCCGGAGCACCATCCGCCGGTCGAGCTCGGCGAGGGAATCAGCGACACGCTCGTCCGGCACGCCGGCCAGGATCAGCAGGCGTCGTGCGATCGAGGACGGAGTAAGGGGCTGGCAGGCGACCAGGCATCGCACCGAGTCGAACGCGCGCGGTTCTCGCGCCATTGCATACATTGTGGAGTTCGCGCCGAGACAACGGCTGAACAGGCCCACGGTCATCGCCGAGGTGTCCTGCCGTTCGCGGGCATATCGCAGCGAGCCGAGGACATCGCGAGACTCGAACAGGCCACTGGAGACGATGCCACCGTTGGCCGCGCTGCTGTGTCCGTGGTTGCGCAGGTCGTAGGTCAACACGTTGTACCCGGCGTCGTGCAGGATCTTGTAGTCCGGCAGGAAGTCGATCTCGAACCCGTTACCGCTGCGTTCCCACACCGACTTCCAGGGTTCCAGGTGCGACGGCATTCCGGCTCGGCTGAAGCCGCGGGGGTGGTTGGCGATGATCAACTTGTCCGACCCGGCGGCAGGAATGAACCAGCCCTCGATCGGCACCCCGTCGGTGGCTTGGAAGGAGATCTCTTCGAAATCCAGGCCCTGCTCGGCTGGGGATTGGAGGATCGGTGAGCGGGCCTGCTGTCCATAGGAATCGGCCATCGATTCGATGAGGCGGTCGATCTGGTCCTCGCTCAACGGTGATTGGGTAGTCGTTGCCATGATGATGTCCTCCTGATTTCTCGTGCTTGGCGGCGCTGTTGCCTTGCGGATCACACGCGCATCCAGCCGCCGTCGGTGACCAGGGTCTGGCCGGTCATGAATGCCGCATCGTCACTGGTCAGGAAGCAGACGGTGCCCACGATGTCGTCGGCCGTCCCGACTCGTTTGATTGCCTGCATGCGCGCGGAATACTCCAACGCCTCCGGGGAGATGAGCTCCTTCCCGCCGGGCGTCGAGGACGCGGTGGGAGCGACCGCGTTGACAGTGATGCCGTATCCGGCCAGGTCGGTGGCCAAACCTCGGGTGAACCCGACGACGCCCCCTTTGCTCGCCATGTAGGGCGTGAGTTGGGGGGCGACGACCCCGAGCGTGTTCGAGGCGATGTTGACGATCCGGCCCCACCCGTTTTCGCGCATGGCGCCCGCGAACTCCTTGGCCAGCAGGAACTGGGAATCCAGGTTGATTGCGTGAATCCGGCGCCAGGTCGGATAGTCGGTCTCCCAGAAGTCGTTCACGGCGATCACACCGGCGTTGTTCACCAGGATGTCGACCTTGCCGAACATGTCCAGGACCGCCCGCGCGGCTTGGGCGACCTGCTCGGGATCGGAAATATCGGTGACCACCGACGACGCCTTGGCGCCGGCAGCGGTGACGTCACCGACCGTCTCGGCGGCGTCGACCAGATCGAGGATCGCGACATCGGCGCCCCGGCCGGCCAGGCCGGCTGCGATCGCGCGCCCGAACCCGCGGGCTCCGCCGGTGACCACTGCGACGCGGCCGGCATGCGTGGGATGGTTCATGGCTCGTGGCTCCTTCGTCTACTGCCCGGGGTCGCTGATCGATTACTGGTGGAGACGTAGTAGGCGACGGGCGTTCTCGTGGAAAATCTGCTGCTTCACCGGCTCCGGCAGGTCGGCGTCGGCTACGGCGGCCACAGCCGCCGCGGTGTCCTCATAGGGGTAGTCCACCGAGAACAACACCGCGTCCGGGCCGATATTGAGCACGGCGGCCTGGATGGCCTCGGGTGCGAAAACACCGGTCGTGGTGATCACGATGTTGCGGCCGAAATACGCCGACGGGGGCAGTTCGAGCGGGGTCTGGACCTGCAATGTGCGATATCTGGAGTCGAAGCGGCTCCGCTGGAACGGCAGAAACTCGCCGAGGTGACCCAGGATCAGTGTCGCTGCCGGGTGACGGTCGAAGACGCCCCCGTACACCAGCCGCATCGCATGGCCACCGGTTTCCGCCTGCCAGCTCCAGCTCGCCCCGTACAGTTCGGGCCGGCCCTGGAGCACCGCCCAGTCGTCGACGGGAATCGATCCGGGATGCAAGTACAGCGGCACGGCCAATTCTTCCAGTGCACCCCACAGCTCGTCGTGGACTGGATCGTCGAGGTACCGGCCGTCGGTGTGGTCGTTGACGAAGGCTCCGACGAAGCCGAGGTCGGTCACGCACCGCTGCAGCTCACGGACGGCCGCGTCGGGATCCTGCAGCGGCAACGCGGCGAAGCCCCGGAAGCGATCGGGGAAACGCGTGATCACCTCCGCGAGGTAGTCATTGGCGAAGACGGCGTTCTCGACGGCGTTCGCCGGATCGGTGTCGGCCTGGATCCCGGGCACGCTGAGGGAGAGCACCTGGATGTCGATTCCGTGCTCATCCATGTCAGGGATGCGGTACCGCTCGAAGTCGGCGAGGCGCTCGGCCCACAGTCCGGCGTATTCCTGCTTGGCGCGGATGCGCATCTCGGTGGGCGGTTGCCGCGCCGCCAGTTCCGGTATGGCGAAGGCTTCTTCCAGTGCGACGTAACCCATGTGATTACTCTCGTCTTCTCTCTCAACTGGAGGCGGTGCGCCGGCGCACGATCGTCGCAATCGACACGGCGATGATCAGCGCAGCTCCGTAGAAGGCGTTCTCAATCCAGCCGCTTTGTCCCAGCAGCTGGAGCCCGAGGATGCCGGTGGCGAGGAAGTAGATGGCGACCAGGGTGCCGATCGGGTTGAACCGCCCGGGACGAATCACCGCCGTGCCCAAAAAGACCGAGGCGAAGGCGGGCAGCAGATAGGTCGGCGAGGTCGTCGAGTCGAACCCGCCCGCCGCCGCGACGAGGAGCACGCCGCCGACCCCGGCGACGGTGCTGCCCGCGACGAACGCGCCGATTCGGATCCGGTCGACGCCGACACCGGCGAGACGGGCAACCTCACGGTTGGCGCCGACGAAGGTCATGTGCCGGCCCAGCGGGGTGAAGATGAGCAGATACCCGACACCGAGGGCCAGAGCGACGCCGTAGAAGAAGCTGATGGGCAGACCAGCCACCTGATGCAGGGCGATGTCGCCGAAACTGACCGGCAGGCCCGACACCGTGGCCTGGTGGGAGATCAAGGAGGCCAGGCCGAGCAACAGGGTGGAGCTGCCGAGGGTCACGATGAGCGCTTGGACGCCGACTTTCACCACGAGCAGCCCGTTGATCAGGCCGACGAGCGAGCTCGCCAAGATCGCCACCACGCAGGCCAGGCCCAAGCTCCAGCCCTGCTGGGTTACCAGCACCGGCACGATGGTCGCGGACAGACCGAGGGTCGATGCGATGGACAGGTCGAATTCCCCGACGACGAACGTGAGCAAGGCGCTGACGGCAAGGAAAACGAGCGGTTGCTGGGATGAGAAGATGGTCCGGAAGGTAGCCACCTGCAAGAAGGTGTGGGGCATGAGCCCGGCATACAGCAGGGTCATCAGTGCCCAAATGCCGACGATGGCGTAGCGGCTCACGAAACGCCTCGGGTCGACGGCGCGACGCCTGTCCGGCACGCGAGGGCGGGCGTCGGCTTGGCCGGTCTCGATGACGTCCGGGCCGGTGGTCTCATCGGCGCGGCGGGTCTGTGTCATGGGTCAGCCTTCCTGCAGCTCGAGATGACCGCCATACACGGCATCAACGATGTCATCGGGAGCCGGTGCGAACAGTTCGTGGGTTACTCGACCGGAATGAAAGATCAGGACGCGGTTACAGACCGCTGCGAGATCGGCCGGCTGGATCGAGGCGACGACAACGGCGACGCCCCGGCCGGCGATCGCGGCGATGGCCTTCAGGATGTCCTCGCGGGCACCGACATCGACCGCCTGCGTGGGTTCGTGGAGAACGAGCAACTCCGGTTGACCCTCAAGCCACTTTCCGAGCATCACTTTCTGCTGATTTCCTCCGCTGAGCTGGCCGACCGGGATGTCGGCCCGGCGGGGCCGGACGTCGAGCCCGTCCAGGACGGCGTCAGTCTCCCGACGCTGCCACCGGCGACCGATATGCCACGGGCTGCCCCGGCGACGCACCCGGGGAAGCGTGATGTTCTCAGCCACGGTCAGGGTCATGGCCAGGCCGTGATCGATGCGGTGTTCGGGCAGCAATGCAAGACCGGCGGCAATGCAGCGAGCCGGCCCTGCCGTGGACAGATCGATGACGCGGCCGTCGATCTCCACCGTCCCCGAGGACGCTCGGCGTGCCCCCGTCAGCAGATAGGGCAACTCGTCCCAGCCGGAGCCGGCCACCCCGCTCACCCCGAGGACCTCACCCGGGCGGACGGTGAGATCGGCACCCGTCAGCAGACGCCCGGACAGGCCCCGCACCTGGATGGGTGCGCGCGGTGACTCGTTGACCCGGGTATGGACGTCCTGAGTGACGATCTTGCCGAGCATCAGCAGGGCGATCTCTGCTTCGGAGCTGTCGCGGGTCGTCATCGTCGGACCGGACTTGGCTCCGTCGCGCAGCACCGTCACCCGGTCGGTGACCTGCATGATCTCCTCGAGATTGTGCGAGATCATCAGCGCCGAGCCGCCCGCGGCCACCACTCCCCGCAGGGTGCGGTAGAAGTCCTCCAGCGCATCCTTCGGTAGCGCCCGCGTGGACTCGTCCAACACGATGACCCCGCTGCCGGGACGCTGATTGCGCAGTGCCCGCGCAATCGCGACGATCGAGCGATCTGCCGGTGACAGGTCCTCGATCATCGCGCGCGGATCGATGTGTGATTCGAGGCGGGACAACAGATCGGCCGCGACCTGCTCCTCGCGCCGCCAGTTCACCCGCCGGCTCCACCGGGCCGGGACGAAGCTGCCGACCGCGATGTTCTCGGCGACCGACTTGTTCAGCACCAGCCCGAAGTCCTGGTGCACGATGGCGATGCCCGCCTCCCGCATGTGCCGGAGCTTGGGTTGCGCGCCCAGGTCTTTGCCCTCGACCTTGATGACGCTCCCCCGGTCGGGCGCGTGATAGCCGGCGAGGACCTTGACCAGGGTCGACTTGCCCGATCCGTTCTGGCCCACCAGCCCGTGCACCTCGCCACGACGAACGGTGAGGTCGACGTCGCGTAGAGCTTTCACGGAGCCGAAGGACTTCGACAGGCCCACGACTTCCAGCGGCGCAGCATCGGTCATGACGACAAGCCCCACAACTTCTTGAACGAGGCCTGGTACGCCGCGGCGTCGCCGAACCACTTGCCGCTCGCTTCGCCCGCGGTCGTCAGATCGAGACCGGTGACGTTGTCCTTGGCGAACGCACGGACCGGCACCGGATAGGAGTCCGGCGGAGTCTGGCCGGCCAGCAGCCGCAGCGCGGCGTCGGCCATGCTCCACGCGGAGTAAGCCGTGTCATGGCCGACCGCGGCCATCACCTGCGGGTTGGTCTTGACCGCGGGGAGATTCGCCAGGGACGCGTTTGCGCTGGCAAGTTTGATGGTGCCGGTTTTGCCTGCGGACTGGATTCCGGAGATCGCGGGGGCCAGGTAGGAGTCGTACTGCGGGATCACATAGGTGATCGACGGATCCTTGACCAGTTCGCTGCTGACCAGTGACGGCAGCGTCCGAATCTGGGAAATCGAGACGAGTTTGGTGGTCAGCACGCAGTCCGGGCAGGCCGTCGCGACATAGGTTTGGGCGTACTCGCCTGCCCGTGTCACTGCCGGGTCGTCATGGGTGGAGAGGAACAGGATGTGGCCCTTGCCGTTGGAGTCGGCGATCGCCGTGTTCATGATGCCGCGCATTGTCGCGAACTGGTAGGTGTCGGGATTGTCGAACCGCAACGTCGGGGTTGCCGTGACGTCGGCCGGTGCGGACTCGCCTCCGATGTAGACGGGTATGCCGGCCTTTTGAACCGCGCTGAAGGACGTGGGCGCCAACTCGTAGGGGATGTAGTCGGTCAAAATCGCGCCGGCGTGTCCGGCGACGGCTTGATCGAGGCAGGAAGCGATACCGGAAGGGTTCGCGTTGGCATCGCACGACTGCAGGTGCACGCCGACGGAGGCGAAGATCGACTGCAGCAGCGTGTTGACGGTTTGGAAGTAGTCGGCCTTGAGCACGAGGGGGACGTAGTAGACCGTCTTCCCGGCCAGCGCCTTCGTATCGAACGCCTTGCCGGCGTCCGCGACGGTCGTGAGTGGCTTGGCTTGCTCGGCAAGGGCGGCCTTGGCCGTGGTGCCCGCGGACGTCGTGGACGCCGTGCCGCCGGCCGACGCTGCGCTATCGCTGCCGGCGCCGCCGCTGGAGCTGGCACAGGCCGGCAGGAGTAGAAGCGATGCGACGGCCAAAGCGGCAGCGGAGCCGGCGCGTGAACGCGCGAGGCGGGTCGATCGCGGCGGTGAGATCGAGGCCTTCATTGGCTCTCCTTTCGTATAGTGAACGCGGGCCGGCGCCCACGGTGAGTTGCAGTTGAACCGACAAATATCGACCGCGTGATCGACGTCACCAAGGTGTCAGGCCTGGCGGTATTGCGGAAGCCACTCCATCTTCATGGTTGCTATCAGTCCGATCGATGATGGGCGCGAGCGATGCCGAGGTCGTGGAAGAAGGTCAGCGACTCTGCCGCGTCGACACTGGTGGGGTCGAGAACCGACTCTGGGGATTCGCCGCCGAGGATCCGTTTGATCGGCACTTCGAGCTTCTTGCCGGTCCGGGTGTGCGGGATGGCCGGCACCTGAACGATGTCGTCCGGAACATGGCGGGGGGACGCGCCCGTGGCAATTGCCGAGCGGATCTCGGCCTTCCAGTGATCGGTCAGCTCGACATCGTCTGCGGTGGCGACGAACATCGGCATCCAATAGCCGTCATGGGGCTCTTCCACCCCGACGACGAGTGCCTCGCGTACATACGGCAGTGCCTCGACGATCGCGTAGATGTCGGCGCTGCCGATCCGGATGCCGCGCCTGTTCAAGGTGGCATCGGAGCGACCGTGGATGACCACGGAACCACGCCCGGTCACCGTGATCCAGTCACCGTGTCGCCAGATGCCTGGATAGGTGGAGAAGTAGGCCGCATGGAGCCGCCCGCCACCCGGGTCGTCCCAGAACCCGAGCGGCATCGACGGCATCGGACGCGTGACGACCAGCTCCCCCACTGTGTCGCGCACCGGCGCACCGTCCGGGTCGACGGCTTCCAGGGCAACGCCCAGGCAGGGCCCTGACAGCTCACCTGGCCGCACTTCCAACCAGGGCGAAGGGCCGGCGAATGCCGTGACGACATCGGTGCCGCCGCTGGTCACCGCGATCCTCGCAGCTGGGGCAATCTGGTTGGCCAGCCACGAAAAGAGCCCTGCGGAGAATGTCGAGCCGGTCACCCCCACCGTCCGCAGCGCGGCGAGGTGATGGCCTCGCACATTCACTTCTGCCCTGCGACACGCGGACAGGTACGCCGGACTGGTCCCCAATACCGTCGCCTCCGTCCGCGCGGCGATCGCCCACAATTGATCTACTCGGGGGTGGGCCGGGCTTCCGTCGACACAGATGATCGCGGCTCCGACGAGCAGGCAGGACACCAGCGCGTTCCACATCATCCAGCTCGGAGTCGTGTACCAGAGCATGCGGTCGCCGGGGCCGAGGTCCAGGTGCAGAGCGTTGAGTTTGAGATGCTCGAGCACGACGCCGCCGTGCCCGTGCATGATGCCTTTCGGGATCCCGGTGGTGCCGGAGGAAAACAGCACCCACAGCGGATGATCGAAGGGAAGCAGGACCGGTTCGAGCGTCCCGGTCCGATCGGCGGTGAGATCCGACCACGTGATGACATGTCCGTCGAATGCCGCGCTGGTCTCACCCACGAGCACGAGATGCTCCAGGCCAGGCAGCGCGGCACGGAGTTCGTCCACACCGGCCGAGTCGTCGTGCGCACGCCCCGCGTGGGTGTGCCCGGTAGCGGCGATCAGGACCTTCGGGCGCAGCTGAGCAAGTCGCGCCGCGGCGGCACCGGGTGCGTAGTCGGTACCGCACAGACCCCAGATGGCCCCGAGGCTGGCCGCGGCAAGGAACGCCACGACGGCCTCAACACCATTCGGAAGGTAAGCGACCACCGTGTCGTTGTGCCCGACACCCAGTTCGGCCAGTCCGGTGGCCGCAGCGGCGACCTGGGTTTCCAGCTCTGCCCACGTCAGCGTGGTGTCCGGGCCGGTCTCGCTGACGGCGATCAGCGCAACGTCTGTGGGCCGGCGGTTCCGAAAGACTTCGGTGGTGAAGTTCAGGGCAGTGTCAGGGAACCAGACCGCACCCGGCATGCGGTCGTCGGCCAGCACCGGTTCGCCCGGGGATCGGGCCGGCAATCCGAAAAAGTCCCAGACCGAACCCCAGAACGCAGTGAGGTCCGAGACCGACCACGCCCACAGGCGCTGGTAGTCGTTCAGGTCGAGGCTGGTGCGTCGGGAGGCGAAGCCGGCGAAATCGGCCAGCCGGAAGGCGGGTCGGCTCATAAGCGAAGCAGCCTTCGTGCGTTGGTGACCAGAGCGTGGTCCGGATGGGAGTGTCCGTGTTCGGCGTCCCAGCCACCGAAATTCGACCCGAACACGAGATGAGCGGGGTTGGCCACTTCGCGGAGCAACCGGACTCCGGCGTCGAAGTGCAGATGTTGGTCGAACCACAGTCGGTGCAGGTGGTGGTGCAACGTTTCGGAATCGACCGGGGACCGGGCGGTCTGCGCGAAGGCGGTCAGCCGGCCCCAGAGCAGCGGGATTGCGCCGCCGCCGTGGCTGAAGCAGACGTCAAGGTCCGGATGCCGGTCCAGCACATCGCCGAGCAGAAAGCTGCTGACGGCGACGGTGTCTTCCAGCGGGTACCCGAGGACGGCGTGCCCGATCCAGCGGTCCAGCCGCGGGTCTCCTGGCGGGCCGTCGAGACCGGGCATGGCGGAATGGATGAATAGCGGCACATCGAGCTGTTCGCAGGCGGAGTAGATGGGGTCAAGGTCGGTACTGTCCAAGTGCGGCCGTGCATCTGATCCGATGAACCCGCCGAGCGCGCCGAGTTCTCCGACGCCTCGGTGCAGTTCCGCTGCCGCCGCTTCCGGGTCTTGGGTGGGGAGCTGGACAAGCGGCCGGGTTCGGCCGTCGGTCTTCTCGCACCACTGGCCGAGGAGATCATTCGCTCGGGTCGCGAACGGTACGGCTATTTCCGCCGGCGCGTGGTGGAAGAGCCAGAGCGGGGACATCGTGACGATCTGGAGGTCGATCCCGGCTTGGTCCAGATCGTGTACGCGCTCGCCCGGCGAAACGGTGAGCGCGGACCGGCTCGCGAGTGGCCAGCTCATCCCCCCGGTGACCAGGCTGCAGCCGGCCGGGGTGTCCTCGATACGGGGTCCGCAGGCGCCGGCCTGGCCGAGAAGTTCATCGAAGAACAAATGGGCGTGGAGGTCGATCATGCCGGTTTCCCGGTGGGTCGCAGCGAGCTCTGAGGGGCAAGCTTTTGCCAGTGGTGGCCCCACACTTCGTTGGCCGCGCCGGCAGTCCGGTCGATGTAGCGCATGGACCACGTCGTGTCGTCGATGTCGATGGAGTCGCACCCCAGCTCGACGTCGAATCCGCTGGGTGAGCGGGTGTAGAACGACATCTGTTCATCGCCCACATGACGGCCCAGGGTGGCGCTGATCTCCCATTTTCCGCGCAGCACCACATCGTAGGCTCGACCGACCTCGTTGACGTCCTGGGATTCGACCATGATGTGCTGCAGCCCCAGCAGCTGTCCCGGCATCGCCCACAGGGCGATGCTGTGGTGCCGGGTGTTGCACCGCAAGAAGGCCATAGTCCCGAGTTCGGGGCCGTGCTCGACGATGTCGGTGCAGCGCAGCCCGAGGGTGTCCTGGTAGAACGTCATGCCGACCGCGAGATCCGGGACGACCAGGACGGCATGGCCCAGGCCTTGGGCGCCGGTCCGGAATGATGTGGTCGGGCGGGCCCCACGGAAGGTCCGGTCGAACTCGACCGCCCCGGCGTAGACCTCGTGCCGGATGCCGAAGGGATCGTGGAAGGAGGCGAGTTCGCGAACCATGCGGGACTGCGCAACGTCGCGGGATTCAACCAGCACTGGTACCCCGAGGCCGGTGAGGTCGTTGCAGACTGTCGCCAGGGTGGCGGAGTCGGCGACCTCCCAGCCCACGTACGCGATCGCGTCCTGGTCGCCGGGGTGTACCGCAAGCCGATAGGCCCGATCGTCCCAGCGCATGCGTTGCGTTCCGTCTTCGCCGGTGACGACTTCCATGCCGAGCACGTCGGTGGCGAACTCGGGCCATTCCGCGGCCCGCGGCGATGTCACACCCAGGTATCCCAGGCTGTGGAAGAGTCGGTTGTGCATGACTGGCTCCAAGGTCAGATATCGTGCCCAACACGGGCGCGACCTGGTGAGGGCGGCGCGGTTCGTCACGGCGTGTGTTTCAGTGCCGTGACGGTGTGGTCGATCCATTCGCAGATGTAGTCGCGCGCCACAGGCTGGTTGTCCACGCTGCAGTGCTCGACGCCGCCCTCCTCGTCGCCGAAGATCTTGAGTTCGCGAGCCGGGCTGTTGATCAGGTCGTGGTACAGGTCGTAGGCGTAGCGCAGCGGGATTTGGCGGTCGTGTTCGCCGTGGGCGACCAGAAACGGCACGGTGATGCGGTCGGCGACGCCCCGCAGGGTGATGTGAGGGGCCAGCTCGAGGAACTCGGCCTGGTCCCGGCAGCCCCATACCCACCGCACGTGTTCCCAGTAGTGGGGTACCGGGCGGTCGCCCTGGTTCTTGAGCCGGTCGAACTGGACCTGCCCCCAGTCATAGTTGGATCCCCACGCGACCCCGAATTTCAGGCGCGATTCGAAGGCGTTGGCCCGGGGGCCGTAGTACCCGCCGAGCGACCAGGCCAGCATGCCGACCAGGCTCTCGTCGATGTCGGGAAGATCGGTGAGGAAGTCGATACACGCCGCCGCCCACATCTCGGTGTTCGGGGTCGCCGTCAGCCCTTGGAGCCGCAGCGCCTCACCGGAGCCGGGAGTGTCGACGATGAGCGTCGCGATCCCGCGATTGCGGAGTTCCTGGGCGGTGCCCGTGCCGTAAATCTGCTCCTTGGTGCTGTCCAGACCGTTCCAGAAAATGACGCAGGGAGCGGGCTCGGCCGACTCGGGCCGAACGAGGATCGCGGGCAGAGTGCTCGACCCGTAGGGGACCTCGACGCGTTCCGCGGGCTGGCCGGTCAGGTGAAGGTAGCGAGAGAAGTAGTCCAGCGCGTTGCGGTAGGCGACTTTGCGGGGTTCGAAGGAGTGTGCCTGCATGCGCTCAGCGGTCTGGTAGTAGACCGATGCCCGTTGATATTTGAAGCCGGCGCTGCGTGGCCGGTCATGTTTCTCATCGTCTTGGGCCAGGGCGACGAGGTCATCGGCCAAGGCGCACCAGGTATCGAAGAAGGCCTGGGTCTGGTCGTCTTCGGAACCGGGGGGCAGCTCGCGCAGGGAGCGGCAGGCACGGTCGACCTCGCCGATCAGGCCGCCGACGGCCAGGCACAGGCACACGGACATGTTCCAGACGTATTTGCCAGGAAAGGGTTCGAACACGATGGATCTACTTCCTCACTTGATGGCCAGAGCGCTGACGGGAGCCCCCGAAGCGCCGGTGATGGGCAAGGGGGATGCGACGAACATGAACGTGTAGACGCCGTCCTGGGCGCAGTCTGCTGCGAGCGCGTCGAGGTCGAACATTTCACCGAAGGCGATGCCGCCGTGGACGAGCGACACGATGTGCAGGGGCTGGAAGTAGTCGATTTGATTGGGACGGACCTCGACGCCCCAGGTGTCGGTCGCGACGGCGGCGATGTCATGGGAGTGCAGCCATGGCGCCAGGTGCAGCGACAGGCCGGGGGCGGCGCCGCCGGCGTAGTCTCCCCAGTTCCCGCGGCGGGCCGCCATGAATCCGGTCCGAACCAGCAGCGCGTCGCCGGGCTGGACCGTCAGATCGTGGTCGGCCAGGAATTCGGCTATCTCAGCGGCCTCGATTGCGTCGCCCGGCTCGAGCGCGTCGACCCCGCGATGAGCGGGCATATCGATCAAAACGCCGGGCATGACAATCCGCCCCGTGTAGTTTTCGATTCCGTTGGCCGCCGCGCCGCGGGAGTTGACCTGATCTGCCGGTCGGCCGTTGAACATCCGGCCTTCCCAGAAAATGTGGGAAAGGGAATCCCACTGCGTGCCACTCTGGGTGGGCATGACCAGGACGTCGTCGGAAAAGCCGAACCCACGAGACGGGCCGAAGCCGCCGGGGAGCGGATCTTGGGCGCCTCCGACGTGGTCGGTCCCGGTGGCGGTCAGCAGCAGTTGCGGATTGTTCCGGAAGCCACCGGGCTGCGGGCCGGCCTGGTCATAGGGCAGCGTGAGCGATATCGGTGTCCCCTTCTTGACCAGCCCTGCGGCCCGCATCACTTCTGCGGGCCCAACCAGGTTGAGCGCGCCGACTTCGTCGTCGGTACCCCAGCGGCCCCAGTTCGAGCACGACGCGATGTACTCGTGCAGTAACTGGGTTTGCTGATCACTGGCTGCTGCGGGCACCGCGACGCTCCCTTGTCGGTTGACGCGAACTCATCAGTTCGGCGAGTTGGGTGGGTTGTGGGGGTGGTCAGAATGGCCGGGCAAGTCGCTCGAACGCCTCAGCGGTGACCCGCTCGTGGTCGGCGTCGGGGTTGTTCGGATAGGTCTGCCAGTGGGCGAGCTGGCAGGAGGTCTCCACCACGAAGCGGCATCGGTCGTAGCGTCGCTGGGAGAAGCGGACGAGTGCCGCCTCTACTGACCCGCCGGTGTCGAGCTCCTCGGCCAGCGCGACCGCATCCTCCAGGCACATGGCGGCTCCAGCCGCGAGCTGCGGAGTCGGGCAGTGGGCAGCATCGCCGAGGATGACCGCACGGCCGACTGTCCAGGGCTCCGGGGCGAGGACGGTGGAGAACTTGGCCAAGTTGACCTGATCCGGGTCGAGGATCTCGGCCCGCGCGGCCGGCACGAAGCCACCGAAAGGCTCGGTGAGCCGGAGCACGAGGTCGACCAACTCCGGCGGCGTCGGCCAGCCGTCCTCTTCGACCGGGTAGGAGCAGAACATGTACATGCTGTCCTCGCCGGTGGGCGTGAAGCCGATGAAGACATCGCCGAACGGCCGATATTGAATTTCACCGGTCACCTGCGCAGGTCGCGGGACCACGGCACGAATGCAGCCCTGTCCCCGGAAGACGAGCGGCACGGGGCCGAAAAGCTGGTCGCGCGTCGCGGAACGTACGCCGTCGGCGCCGACGACGAGGTCATATCGGCCGCCGGAGCCGTCGGTGAGTGTGACCTCGGCGGCCCGGTCCCCCGTGTGGACAGAGGCAAGCTCCGTGCCGCCGCGGGCGGTCACGCCAAGAGCCGCTGCGCGGTCCAGCAGAATAGCGTGCAAGGCGGGGCGCATCATGCCGAGCATTCCCGGCAACTCGGACCCGGCCGGCGACGGAAGGTCGAATTTGCTCGCCGGCGTGCCGTCCACGTTGAGCGTCTGGAAGGTCCTGATTCCGTAACCGGCGGCGACGCACTGCTCCACCACACCGAGCCGCTCCAGCGCACGCAGGGCCGGACCGATCAGGGTGATGCCACTGCCCAGGGCTTGGATCTGAGCCCGCCGCTCGACGAGCTCCACGTCCATTCCCTGTTCAGCCAGCGCGATGGCCGTCGCCAGTCCGGCAATTCCAGCGCCGACAACAAGGACGTTCATTTCCAGCCGTCCTCTCCGCGGGTCCGCACACGATGGGTGCCGTGGGTTGGCGATGATCACGCCAGTGCCGACGATATGGCGAAGAACGACTTGCCTGTTAGCGATGGTTTTCGATGATTTCCATCACCGCAGATGATAGTTCAGTCGAGTTGTGCTGCCGCGGTGGTCAGGCGGGCGCGTAGCCACTGATGCGCGGGGTCCGCATCGGCGCGGGGGGACCAGAACATTGCCTCCCGCAGCGGACTGAACTCCACCGGAGGCTCGAGCAGCCGCACACCGATACGGGCGGCGAGGTAGCGGCCCAGACGTTCCGGCAGCGGTGTCATCAGCCTGGTGCCCGGCAGCAGCAACGGCTGCACCACGAAGCTCTGGGCGAGGATTTCGACCGGACGATCGATACCGAGTTCGCGGAACCGCAGATCGCTGATGGTGTCGGTCGGGCTGCCGCCGAAGGACACACACGGCAGCGTCCGGAACTGTTCCTCGGTCAT
Organism: Amycolatopsis pithecellobii; assembly: GCF_009707865.1. Classification (GTDB taxonomy): domain Bacteria; phylum Actinomycetota; class Actinomycetes; order Mycobacteriales; family Pseudonocardiaceae; genus Amycolatopsis_E; species Amycolatopsis_E pithecellobii. The sequence goes on along the minus strand of NZ_WMBA01000024.1, from coordinate 30,099 downwards.
CTCCTCCCCCACGTCGGGGTGGTCGCCGGCGACGGCGCAGACAAGGCGGTCCGAGAAGAGGTTTGCCGACCGGAGCGGTAGGTCTTCGCCGATCAGTTCATCGGGATAGATCAGCAGATCCAGTTGAGAGCGTGCGACGCGTTGGGCGTAGTCCGCAGCGAGCGGGTGGACCTGGAACCGAACGTGGGGCGCTTCGGTGCTCAACTCGGCCAGCAACGGCCCCAGTAGCAGCAGGAGCACGTAGTCACTGGCCATCAACCGGAAGGTACGGATGCTGGTCTGCGGGTCGAAGTGACGACCAGCGTTGAGCGTGGCCTGGATGGTGTCCAGCGACTCACGGATGGGTTCCACCAGCATCAAAGCGCGGGTCGTCGGTTCCAGGGATCGTCCCTGGCGAACCAGCAACGGGTCGTCGAAGAACTTGCGAAGCCGCGCAAGGGAAGCGCTCATCGCGGGTTGCCCGACCGACATCCGCTCAGCCGCTCGCGTCACATTCTTCTCCGCGATGAGCACGTCGAAGGCCAACAGCAGGTTCAGATCCAGCCGCCGGAGCATCTCGCGATCACTGGACATCTGACCATTCCTTCCCACCACGCGGGCTGCATCGATCAGAACGATACCTGCGATGACGAGCACGCGAGTTCCGCTCTGTCAGCATCGATGACAGGCTGGACCAGGTGTCTCACAATCTTCTCGACCCACAAGGACGGCAATGACGAATCGGGCGTTCCTGCCGGCTCGCTGCGCGTACGCCTACCACCGCTACGGCCGGGCGTGCGACAACCACGACCTGGAAGCCCTTCGTGCGCTTGCCGTCGACGACGTGCAGTTCTCCATCACCGGCCCCGTCGTCAAACACGGCCACGGGATCGAGGCTTTCCTGGACCTGTACCGCGCCCACGACCCCCGGGTAGCCACCCGGCACGTGATCAGCGGCGTACTGGCCGAACAGGACGGCGTGGACATTCGCACCCACGCCCACTTCGAAGCCACGGTATTTGGCGCGTCCGGGACGCGTATCACCTACGGGGTGTACCGCAACGTCCTCCGCGAATCCGGCGACGGAACTCTCCTCATCGTCAATCACATCATCCAGGTAGAGCGCCGCTTGGAGCTTCCAGCCACCGTGGCAGTCGATCCCACGGTCAGCCCGCGCTCTTGAGCGACCAGCCGCCGTCGACCTTGAACTCGCTGCCCGTAGCGTAGCTGGATTCATCCGATGCCAGGTACAGCACCAGGTTCGCGATGTCCTCCGGTAACCCGCGGGCACCGAACGGGATCGCCGCCTTCACCCGATCTTCGATCTCTGCAAAGCTCACCTGATTGGTCGCGGCGATGGCGGTGAACATGCTGTCGCTCATCCGGCTGACGATCGATCCGGGGTGCACCGAGTTGCACCGGACCCGCGCACCGCTTTCCGCGCCGATCGTCGCGAAGGACTTGGCCAGGTGGGCCACCCCGGCCTTGCTCGCCCCGTAGGCCAGCGCCCCGGAAGTGGCCATTCCCGACACCACCGACGACGTGAGGATCACCGACCCCTGCCCCTGGTCGAGCATCGGGGGAAACACCGCCTTGCAGGCCAGGAACGTGCCGGTCAGGTTGACTGCCAGCACCCGGTTCCAATCGTCCTCGGTCGTGGCGAGGCCCCGCTGGTGGCTGCCCTCGATCCCGGCGCAGTTGACGAGCACATCGAGACGTCCGCGCTCGTCGAGGATCCGCGAAACGATCCGATCCCAATCACCGGACTTGGTCACATCATGCGGCAAGGTCGTCACCGCGTCGTCGGTCGCCTCCTGCGCGGAGATGTCCGAAACGTAGACGGTCGCGCCCTCCCGGGCCAGGAGCGCGGCGCAGGCGGCACCGATCCCTCCCATGCCGCCGGTGACCAGAGCGACTTTGCCGACCACCCGCATGGTCCAGCTCCCTTCGTAGTGATGGATCAGTCTTCGAGCAGCTCCAGTGCTTGACGTACTCGTCCGGGGATCTCCACGGGACGCCGGGACTGCGGATCGATGTAGACGTGCACGAAGCGACCGACTGCGGCCGGCGCGGCGTCGTCGATGAAAAAGCCGATCTCGTATCGCACGCTCGAGCGGGAAGCGCCCTCGAGCCGGAGCCCCAGCAGGGGCGTCATAGTGAACTGCATCTCGCGGAAGTAACGACAGCTGGTCTCAGCGACGACGGCGAATCCGGACAAGTCGGTGCGGATGTCGACCCCGGTCTGTTCACCGAGCCAGCCGTTCACGAGAGTGTCCATGAGGACATAGTTGACGGCGTTGTTCACGTGCCCGTAGGTGTCAATGTCGGCCCACCGCAATGGGATCGGGCGCAGCACAGGGTAATCGCGCTGCCGCCGGTCTCGAGGGTCGATGGTCATCATCGGACCACGCTCGCCGGAGCCCACGGCAGCTCCGCGCCACTGTATTTCCACGCCCGGACATCGCCCGAACGCGCATGGCCCTCGAACTGTTCGATCCGCGCCGCCCGGCCGCAGAGCTCGCCCAGGGTGGCGCTCGCCTGCCTGTTGGCAACTTCTTGATAGGTGACCGTCTTCAGATACTTCCCGACCCACAAACCGCCGGTGTAACGCGCCGCGCCCCGCGTGGGAAGTGTGTGATTGGTGCCGATCACCTTGTCGCCATAGGACACGCAGGTGCCCTCCCCCAGGAAAAGGGCACCGAAGTTCCGCATCTTCTGCAGCGCCAGTCGCGGCTCGCGGGTCAAGATCTGCACATGCTCGGAGGCGTAGCTGTCGGCGACGGCAAACGCCTCCTCGACCGTCTCGGTCACCACGACCTCGCCATGATCGCGCCAGGCCGGCGCCGCGAAGTCCGCCGTAGGCATCTCGACGAGGATCTCCTCGACCAGCGACATCACGCGCTCGGCGAGTGGACGGCTCGTCGTCACCAACACCGCGGGCGAATCGGGACCGTGCTCGGCCTGGCTGAGCAGATCGACTGCGACCACGAACGGGTCCGCCTCATCGTCGGCGACCACGAGCGTCTCGGTCGGACCCGCGAAAAGGTCAATTCCCACCTCGCCGAACAACTGACGCTTGGCCTCGGCCACGTAGGCGTTACCCGGACCCGCCAACATGTCCACCTTGCCGATCGTCTCGGTACCCACCGCCATCGCGGCCACCGCCTGCGTACCTCCCAGCAGGAAAATCTCATCGGCGCCCGCCAGATGCATCGCTGCGACCGTCGCCGCCGGAATCTCGCCCCTGATCGGGGGCGTGCAGGCGGTGACGTGCTCGACGCCGGCCACCTTGGCGGTGACCACGGTCATGTGCGCCGAGGCCACCAGCGGATAGCGGCCACCCGGCACGTACGCGCCGGCCCTTCCCACCGGAATGTGCTTCTGCCCAAGGAAGACACCGGGCTCGGTCTCGACCTCGAAGTCGGTCAGTGACTCCTTCTGGTGCTGTGCGAACGTGCGCACCCGCCGCTGAACGGCCAGGATGTCATCGATCACCTGAGCAGGGACACCGGACACGATCCGCTCGATCTCCGCGGCCGAGAGCCGGAAGCTCTCCGGGGACCAGTTGTCGAACTTTTCGGAGTACTCGCGCACCGCCTCGTCGCCGCGCTTACGGATCTCGGCAATGACATCCGCGACGATCTTGCCGACTGTGTCATCTCGCCTTGCGCGGCCTGTTCCGCCCTCGGACGCGCGCTTCAGGTATGTCGCCATTCGCCGACTCCTCTCGTCGACCGACTACTCTGGGTTGTATACGTATACATGTCAATCTGCGGAGTGTGCGATGACAAAGGTCGTCACAGGACACGATGTGGCCCGTCTGGCTGGTGTGTCTCAAGCGACGGTCTCCCGGGCGATCCGGAACCTTCCGGGAACCGCCCCCGAGACCCGCGCTGCCGTACTCGCTGCCGCCGCCGAGCTCGACTACCTCCCCAGCGATTCGGGGCGAGTCTTGTCCACCCGCAGCACCCGACGGGTGGCGGTGGTGGTGGAGGAGATGACCAACCCCTTCTATCCCGAGCTGATCGAGCCACTTCAGCAGGCACTTCTCACTCGGGGGCTGCGGACCGTCCTGGTCAGCGACCGCGGCGAGGGCGAACCTCGCGCCCAGCTACCACAGCTGGCGGACGGCTCCTACGACGGCGTCGTTCTCACGACGACGATCCGTGGTTCCAGACTGCCACGTGACCTCAGCGAGCGCGGCATTCCCCACGTCCTCATGAACCGCGTGCTCGATCATGCGGAGTCTCCTGGCTGCACCTTCGACAACACCAGCGGCGCAGCCCAAGTCGCTCAGCTTCTCGTTGATCTCGGGCACGAATCCATTGCCGCGATTCACGGCCCCATCACTACCTCCACCGGTAGCGAGCGCGCCGCCAGTCTGCGAGCGGCCCTGCGGTCGCTGGGCGCCCCCCTGAAACGAACCAGGACTCGACGTGCTCCGGTCTTCAGCCACGACGCCGGCTACAACCTCGCACGCGACCTGCTCACCGGACCCGATCGGCCGACGGCGATCGCCTGCGGCAACGACGTCCTGGCGATGGGAGCGCTCTCAGCCGCGCGCAGCTTGAACATCGCTGTTCCCGCCGACCTCACCGTCATCGGGTACGACGACATAGCCCTGTCCTCGTGGCCTTTCGTGAATCTGACGACCGTCCGTTGTGATCTGCCGGTTCTTGCTGCCGAGACCGTCGCAATGCTCATGCGGGCACTCGGCGGCGAGCGATTTGCCGAAATCCAAAGAATCCCGGTCGCGTTGGTCAGGCGCGGCTCACACCGGCGTCTCGGCGAAGGCCGTAGTGAGTGATCGGCTCGGCGGATCCGCCATAGCGGCAGCATGTTGACATTCTGACTCGAATTTGTCACAGTGCATTGGTGCGAACGATCACCGACGAAGAGGCGGCCGCTCGCCGCACCAAGGTCCTTAGCGCAGCGCACTGGTGCTTCCTGAACTTTGGCTTCGCCAAGACGACATTCGCGGACATCGGTCAGCGGGCCGGCCTCTCGCGCACGCTTCTCTATCGGATCTTCGAGGACAAGGAAGACATTTACCGGGCCGTTTTTGTCGACTGGCTGATTTCTCGGCGCCCCGCCGCGAACGAGATGGCCAACGGCGCCGGCAGTGCCCATGAACGCTTGGTCGGCGTCTGCCGGCTATTGGTGCTGGAACCTTGGGCGGAAATGGTCGACGCGCCCATGGGTGACTCGTTTCTGGACGTGTGCGAACAAATTGACCCCGAAAGTCTGGCACTGTATCGCAAGGTGGCGTTCGAATGCGTGGCCACTGTCCTGGGCGACGATTCAAGCGCCGAAGTGTTCCTCCTGGCCCTTGACGGATTGTTCGCGGACCACCCCTCGTCGGAGGTGCTGGAGCGGCGGGCGCGGCTTCTCGCGTCTCGCTTCGCGCCGCCCATCAGCTCGTAGGAAGCCAGGGAAGCGCCCGCCGGTGAAGTTCCCGCGCGCTTTCGATAAGCATGATGGCATCGGGACCCCACATCATCCGCATGATGCGGCGCTCTGACTCAGGCTGCTGCAGCTCGCGAATCAAGGGCTGCGCGTCGTCGAGCGCCTTCACTGCTTCCGTCCGCTGCACTTGGCTGAGGCCCGCCTTGATCTGGATCCGCTCCGGGAAGCTCGCCAAGATCGGAGTTCGGAACTGCTCGTAGACCTCATGGAGCATATCTGCGGCAAGCTGCTGCGACGGGTGCCAGTTCCGCTGCATCGCCTTTACCATGAGTTCTTGGTTGTCCTCGCCAGTCTCGGGAACGATATTCATGGTGTCGCTATGCCCGAAGAAGTCCCAGTACTTGTCGTAGAGGGCGTCGAGCTCAGCCATGGATCCCGGGATGTCTTCCGCGGAGGCGCCCGTCAGGCGCAGGTACACACCCAGCTCGCGCACGTACTGGTCGCGCTGTTCCTCCGTCAGTTGCCGGGGTCCGCCGTCTCCGTGGTAGGCGAAGCTTTCATACATCCAGAGGACCGGGTGCAATTCGGTAAGGGCAGCCCACATCGCATCACGCGGCTCGGTTGCCGCGTACCCACCGAGCTCAGGCATGCCGACGTCGATGACGTCGCCCTTGACGCGCCGGTGGATATTGCGGAGGTGACCGGCCATTCGTGTCGCGGTGGGCGTGTCACCGAACCATAACGGCGCATGCAGCTGCAGGGTGCCTTGGGCGACAGTCTCGAAGACCACGGTCGCGGGATGCAGCAGGACCTCCCAGACCATGCTGCCCGGCCCGAAGACCCCGTAGTCAGGCGTTCCGTCGCCGTTCAGCGATTTCCCGGCGGGAGCCGGTTCGCCGAAACGTCGCCATCGACGCTCGGAGCCCAGCAGGCGCTCTTCCGTCACGATCTTGTCAATTACGGGCGAGGAGTTGGCAGTCATACCTGTCATCAGTTTCCTGTCGACGCGGCGTTAAGTTCCCGTCCGGGAACTGAGTGATGGAGCGAGTCCAAGAGGCGATTTCATGACGGTCAAGATTGGTCACGAGCACTTCGGCGACTACCGCAGGCATGCACCCGACGCTGACAGGTGACGCTCTCCACCAGCGCTTCTGACATGTTGACATCAGATACATATATTGTCACTATGTCTGCATGAGGATTTCAGCGGCCAGGTCGCGTTTCGCCGCTTCGGATGTTCCGCCCATGTCGGGCCGCATGGTCGTTGTCACCGGCGCTAACAGCGGGATCGGTCATGTCACTGCCCGAGTGCTCGCCGAGCGAGGCGCACGAGTTGTGCTGGCGGTACGCAACCGTGAGAAAGGGCTTGCTGCCGCTACGGCGATAGACGGTGACACCGAGGTTCGTGAGCTCGACCTCGCCGACCTGGCGTCGATCCGCAGCTTTGCCCACGACCTGACCGAGCCAATCGACCTGCTCATCAACAACGCGGGAATATCGCTCCCGCCATTTTCGCGCACCGCCGATGGATTCGAGCTGCAGTTCGGGACCAATCACCTCGGTCACTTCGCGCTCACCAATTTGCTCTTGCCCCAGATCAGACAACGCGTCGTCACGGTAGCCTCCCTCGTTCACGTGATCGGCACAATCGACTTCACCGACCTGAACTGGGAGCGCAGGCGGTACCGGCCAACTCCGGCCTATGGCCAGTCCAAGCTCGCCAACCTTCTGTTCACCGCTGAGCTTCAGCGCCTGCTCAGCGTGGCCGGATCGGCGGTGATATCGACAGCTGCGCATCCTGGACTCTCGGCCACGAATCTGATGAGGTCCGACAATCCGAACCTTCGTTTTCGTACCGAAAAGGCCCTTCTCTCCCTGATCACGCAGGGCGCAGAAGACGGTGCTCTTCCCACCCTTTACGCCGCCACCGCTGACATTTCGGGTAACAGCTACGCCGGCCCTGGCGGCTTCCTAGGAGTTCGCGGGGCCCCCAAACCGGCCGGCCGCGCAGCGCGGGCGCGCGATGCTTCGGCGGCGCGGCAGTTGTGGGAGGCGTCCGAAAAGCTGACCGGCGTCTCATTCCCTCTGACTACTCAGAGCTCATCCTCAGAGGATCGCAGACAGGAGAATTCGATCGATGAGTCTCGACCCTGAGCTTCACGCACACCTGGCCGACCTGCCAACGATACCGCCGCTCACCGTCGAAACGCTGGCTCAGATCCGCCCGTTCGCTGCCCCCACGATCGAGCCGCTGCTCGAGGGCCGCGCGGTCGAGCGGGAGGAGCTGAGCATTGACGGCTCGGACGGTCAGGTTCCGTTGACGGTCCTGCGGCCCACCGGCCCGCGCCCGGCGAACGCGCCGTGCGTCTACTGGATCCACGGCGGCGGCATGATCATGGGCAACCGCTTCTCGGAGATCGACATTCCCTTGGAATGGCTCGACAAGTTCGGCGCGGTCGTGGTCTCGGTCGAGTACCGGCTGGCCCCCGAGGCTCAGGGCACGGCTCCCGTCGACGACTGCTACACCGGTTTGGTGTGGATCGCCGAACACGCGGCCGAACTGGGCATCGACCCGTCCCTCATCATCGTGGCCGGCGTCAGCGCGGGCGGCGGCCTGGCCGCGGGCGTCACGCTGATGGCTCGCGACCGCGGCACGGTCCCGATCGCGGGGCAGGTGCTGATCGGCCCCATGCTCGACCACCGCAACAGCACCACGTCCAGCCGCCAGTTCTCCGGCCAGGGCGTGTGGACCCGCGAGATGAACGAGTTCGGCTGGCGCTGTCTGCTGGGCGGCCTCGACGACGACATTTCCCCGTATGTCTCCCCGTCGCTCGCCGGCGACCTGTCCGCCCTGCCGCCGACGTACATCGACGGCGGCTCGGAGGAGGTCTTCCGCGACGAGAGCGTCGACTACGCCACCCGCATTTGGGCCGCGGGCGGCCACTCCGACTTGCACATCTGGGCAGGCGGTTTCCACGGCTTCGACGCCCTGTTCCCTACCGCTGCCCTGTCCGCGGCGGCCCGCGCCACCCGTATCGGATGGCTGGCCCGGCTCCTGGACGCGAAACCCGCCTGAAACCGGGATCGCTTCGCGGGGCCTGCCCGCGCGCCCCGCGGAAGTAGCGGCAGTCCGCCTTTGCGCCCACTCCGTGGGTTGATTCGACTGCCTGCCTTCAATTCCGAGGCAGAGACGTGGACCGATGGACAGCAGCTGAGCATGGAGCCCTGTCCATCGATCCCTTCCCTGAGACGATCCGGGTGAGCGGCCGAAAAGATGGTCAGCGGTTTCCGCGGCGGAAGCGGATCTCCTCGACTTCTTTCGTGCCGATCCAGCAGCCGTGCACACCGAAAGGTACGCGCTGGGGCAGCCTGAGGCGGGCGAGCTCGTGCATGTCCTTGGCGTCGACGATGACGAGTTCGGCATGGTCTTCGGCCATGAGCAGGTCGACGAGATACCCGTCGTCCTCGGCGGTCGCGTCCTTGCGCGGCACGAAGAGCGCCTCCCCGCCATACATTCCGCCGTAGTGGAGATAGGCGGCCTCGCGTTCGTCGAGCAAGTCGTATTTGCAGACGCCGACGCCCATGTAACCGTCGCCGTGCTCGTCGAGCAAGTAGGCGTACCGGTTCTCACGTCCGGTGAATTCGAGGTTCATGCTGGGCCGCTCGTAGCCATGATCGTTGAGCAGACGCTCGTCCGTGACCGTGCCGGTCCCGAGGTTGAGGGTCCAGGTCTTGACGTCGGCGGCGGGCTCGAGTGGCGTGTGGATGGGGACGCTGGAGGGGTAGCTCGCGAATACCGGCCCGTAGAGGACGATTTCCTCACTTTCGTCGGCGCCGGTCCGCTCCCAGGCGTTGATCACGTGCCAGACCGTGCCGGCCACCGATGTCTCGAACCACGTGACGGGCGTGTTGTCGTCGAACCCGCGGGGCAGGACGCCCCAGCGCAGCGGCCGGTCCGGGTCGAAGCGGATCACGCTGGCGTGCTCGGTGAACAGCGCCGTGCCGTCGGTTCGCATGGAGACGTCGGGAAAGACGATGTAGTTCTTCGTCAGGAAGAAATCGTGAAGCCAGGCCATGTTTTCGCCGGGCGCGTTGCCTTGATGGTGGACCGTGTGCTGCTTGATCAGTTCACCTTCATGAATATGCGCGGCGATGATGCGGCCGTCCGGGGTGACGCCGAGGTTGTAGAGGTCGTCGTTGGCCGGATCGACTGTCGGGTGCGCCGAGAAGGGTCCATCCCACTCACCGTCCCAGGTCTCGTTGTGCCCGGTGCCGTCGATGACGAGCAGCCCGCTCTCTTCTCGGGTGTTGAGCACGAAGGCGTATCCGGACTCGGTAAGGCAGTAGAGCCGTCCGTGGTGGTAGCGCACCGAAGTCCCGCCGGTGCCACGCTCCAGCAGCGTAGGCAACGGAACGAGTCCTGCGTCGATTTTGGACTGGACAACCTCGACTTTGGGCACGACATCCCGGCCTCCGGTGGAGACCTCACCGAACTCGATGTAGAACTGTCGGCCCAGGTGCTCTTCGACTTCGAACTTGGGTGTGCGTACGTACGCATTGGAGTACGTAGCCTGTCCGTCTTTGATCTGGACCTGGTGGATCATGCCGGCGCCGTTGAAAGCGTGCATGCGGACGTTGTCGTCGTCGAATTGCGAGTTCGTCCCGGTGCGCAGATAGACGCCCTCGAGGTCCTCGGGAAGGTCTCCTTCTACCTTGAGAGGGACATGGCGGTGTTCCTGACGGACCGGCTTGTAGCCGGGGACGTTGTAAGGGTTGGTCTTGTTGAATTCAGCCGCGTCGAGCAATGCGTCCGCCCGGAGGTAGGCGTCGTCGAAGATTTTGTCGCGGTCGAGGTTCAGCTCCATCATGGGTTCCTTCCGTCTTCGTGTCTGTGTGCGAGATCGACCGGCGCGAGCGCGATGCCGGCCTGGTAGCGGAAGTCGAACGCGACGGTTGCTTCCGGGGTGAGGACGGCGCTGTTGTCGGGGTGCAGGTCGGCGAAAACGAGGCGGCTGCCCTCGGAGTTCGTCGCGCGCGTTCCTTGGACGGACAGCAGTCTGCGGTGCGGTGAACCTGGCGTGGTGGTGATCCAGGGTTGCTCGATCGCGAGCGTGAGTGCTCCGCCGTGCGCCACGAAGCGGACGCCTCCGCCGAACTTCGCGGTCCGGCCCTCGACGCCCAGCAGCGGGAACCGGAAGCGACCGTCAACGGTTTCCGCCGCCGGGGCGATGAGGATGACATTTCCCTGTACCGCCCGGACGTAGTTGACGAAGGTTTCGAGCACTCCCCACACGAGGTCGCCATAGTGCGGTCCGAATGCGGCGGCTGGAGTCGTCATGGCTGCGGGACCGGTGTGAGAAGGTCGCGAACATGGTGCCGGCTTCCGCGCTGGGCGATGAGACGCCGTAGTTTCATCACCTTGCGTGGCTCGTTGAGGGTGGCCGCCCCGACCAGGCGGTCGCCTTGCCAGACAGCGGCGACGAACCGGTCTTCCTGGGGTGCGCCGGAGACGAATTCGACGTCTTCAGTTGCCGCGGTTCCGACGAACTGGATGCGCTGGCCGTACCAGTCGCTCCAGAAGTAGGGGACGGTGCGGTATGGCGCCATCGCCTGCGGGGTGACGGCGTTGGTCCCGGCTCGCACGCCCTGGTCGGCCGCGTTGGTCCAGTTCTCCAGCCGCATCGTCGCGTCCAGGCCGGCGTTGGGCCAATGCGCGACGTCTCCCGCCGCGAAGACCCCGGGAAGTGAGGTGCGGAGAAACTCGTCGCAGACGATGCCCTGGTCATCCGGGTGCAAGGAAATCCCGGACCCCAGCAGCCAACCGGTCGCCGGCGCGGCGCCAACGCCCACCACCACCACATCGGCCGGCAGGACCTCACCGGTCGTGAGCCTGACCGCCTCGACCCGGTCGCGCCCGAGGTATTCCTCGACCCTCGTCGCCAGGTGCAGCGGCGTGCCGTGACGGCCGTGCAGCGACGCCAGTGCCCGCCCGATCTCCGCGCCCACCGCTCGGACCAGGGGGACCGGGGCGGCGTCGATGATGGTCGGCATCGCTCCGAGGAGCCGGGAAGACGACGCGACCTCGGCGCCGATAAAGCCCGCTCCCAGGATGACGACGTGAGCACCGGGCCGCAGCCGTGTGCGCAGCTGCGCCGAATCCTCAATGGTCCGCAGCGTGACGATGCCGTCGAGAGCGGGAATTCCGGAGGGTATCCGCGGTGCGGCTCCGGACGCGATGATCAGGCTGTCGTAGGCAACCTCGCCCGTCGACGTCTGCACCGTTCTCGTCTCGGGTTGCAACCCTGTCGCCGTCGTCTCGAGGCGGACGTCGATATGCAGTTCGCTGCGGAGCGCGTCGACGGACTGCAGGTGTTCGACCGGCGCGGTGCCGACGAGACTTGCCTTCGATAGGGCGGGCCGGTCGTAGGCGAGGTGCTTCTCCGCGCCGATGAGCACGATGTTTCCGTCGAACTTCGCTCGTCGGGCGGCTTCGACGGCGCGCAGGCCGGCGAGTGAGCTTCCGACGACGACCAGGGTGCTCATTGTTCGTTCCGCTCGGTCAGCGACAGGGCGGATGCGGGGCATGAGCGCACCGCATCCTCGATACCGTCACGGATATCCGGGGTGACGAGGTCGTCGTGCACGATGAGGGTGCCGTCGTCGTCGACTTCGAATCGTTCGGGGACAAGCGATTCGCAGATGCCGATGCCGGTGCAGCGGCGCCGGTCGACATCGATACGCAGGGTCGTCATGGGGTGAACTCCGTTATCCGATGACCACCGGCAGGTGCCGGTATCCGTTGATGAAGTCGCTCGTGAGCCGTTCCGGTTCGCCTACCTCCATGACGGGCAGCTTGGTGAGGATTTGCCGGAACAGGGCCCGCAGTTGCGCCTTGGCGACGCTGTTGCCGAGGCAGTAGTGGACGCCGCCGCCGCCGAAACCGACGTGCGGGCTGCGCTTGCGGGACAGGTCGAAGCGGTGTGGGTTGTCGAACACCGACTCGTCGCGGTTGCCGGAGGCGTACAACATGCCGACCTTGTCACCGGCGAGGATGCGCCGGCCGCCGAGGTCGAGATCCTGGGTTGCGGTGCGCGCGAAGGAGATGACCGGTGACGCGTGACGGACGAACTCCTCGACCGCACCGGCGATCCGGCCATCGAAGTCCTCGCGCAGCCACGCCGCTTGATCTGGGTTCCTGGCGAGCTGGATGACCGTGTGGGTGGTGGTCTGCTTGGTGGTGTCGTTGCCTGCGACGCTCAGCAGGATCATCGTGCTGAGGATGGCGTCCTGGTCGAAGGTCACGCCGTCGACGTCGGCATGGACGATCGCCGACATGATGTCGTCCTTCGGGTTTTTCCGGCGTTCTTCGGCCAGGGCAAAACCGATCTCACTGAGGGCGCCGATGACCTCGGCGAAGAGGTCGGTGAAGTTGGCCTCCGGATTCTGGGCGAGTGAGTCCTGCAGGAGCGCGACCTGGTTGCCGGCCGCGGCGAAGGCCTCGACCTGGTGTTCGGGGATGCCCATGAGGTCGGCGACGGTCATCATCGGCAGCTTCGCCGAGACCTCGGTGACGAAGTCAATGCCTCCCGCCCCGACGACACGATCAACGATGTGCTGTGCGCGGGCCTCGATCTGTGCGCTCAATTTCGCGACCGCCTTCGGCGTGAACGCCGAACTGATGACCTTGCGGTAGGCAGTGTGGACCGGCGGGTCCATATCGAGAATGATCGAGAGCTGGTCGTTGTGCGGCTGGTACGGGTGCAGCGCCGTCGAGGCGAGGGCCGAGCTGAACAGGTCGTGGTGCTGACTGATGTAGGTGATGTCCTCGGCCTTGGTGACCGCCCAGAATCCGGCCTGCCCGTGCACCTCCGGTGGCAGGTTCGATTCGATCGGCAGGTGCCAGCTGACCGGGGCCTCGGCGCGCAGCCGGCGGAACGTCTCGTCGCGTTCCTCCGGTGTCTTCGACCAGAACTCCCGGCTGGAGATGTCGTAGGCCGTCGTCGGCTCGTGGTGGTTGGCATGCAAAAGCATCAGAGTCTCCAGGCATTTCGAAGTCGGGCGGGGATCGAGGGTCAATTCGCGACGGCGCCCCGTCCCCGGAGCATGCGTTCCTTCCGCGCGGTGTAGGGCGCCCGGCCGAGCCGTGTCAGGTCGGGGCCACGCAGCTTGCGGGCCACCGATCGCTGGTGGCTGAACGTGCGGAGGCCGTGCTCGCCGTGATAGGCCCCCATCCCGCTGGCCCCGACCCCGCCGAACGGCAGTCCGGGAACAGCGAGCTGCATCATGGCGGCATTGAGAGCGATCCCACCGGAGGTCGTGCGCTGCAGGAACGCGGCACGGATGTTCGCGCGACCGGTGAAGCAATACAGGGCCAGCGGCTTGTCACGATTGTTGATGATCGCGATCGCCTCCTCCGGTCCCGCGACCGTGACAATCGGCAGGATCGGTCCGAAGATCTCCTCCCCCATCACCGGATCGTCGAGACTCACGTCCCGCAGGATCGTCGGGGCGACGAACCGCTGCTCTCGGTTGACCTGTCCGCCGACGACGGTCACACCCGAACCGAGCAGATTCGCCAGGCGGTCGACATGGCGAACACTGACGATGCGCCCGAAGTCGGCCGACGCTTGCGGATCGGCGCCGTACATCTCGGTGAGCTGCTGCCGGAGCGCAGCGATGAGCCGGTCGACGACGGCCGGCGGCGCGAGTACATAGTCTGGCGCGATACAGGTCTGCCCCGCGTTGAGGAATTTGGCCCACACCAGCGAGCGAGCAGCAGCGTCGAGGTCGGCCGATTCGTCGACCCACACCGGTGACTTGCCGCCGAGTTCGAGTGTGACCGGGGTCAGATGTTTCGCCGCGGCGGTAAGGATGATCTTGCCGACAGTGCCGTTTCCGGTGTAGAAGATGTGGTCCCACGCGAACTCGAGCAACTCCGTGGTTTCCTCCACCGCACCCTCGACCAGCCGGATGGCGTCGGCGTCAAGATATGCCGTGAACAGCTTCGCCATGAGGTGCGAGGTGTGCGGCGCCAGTTCGCTGGGCTTGACGACAACAGCGTTTCCGGCGGCGATCGCACCGATGAGCGGCATCAGGAGCAGGTGGATCGGATAGTTCCACGGCGAGATGATCAGGACCGTCCCGCGTGGTTGCAGGATCACCGATGCACGGGCGGGGCGCAGGAACAGCGGCACTGGCACGCGGCGCGGCTTGGTCCATGCGGTGAGCTTCTTGAGGGTCAGGGCGATCTCGGACCGGACCGAACCGATCTCGACGGTGTGGGTCTCGAGCGGATGCTTACCCAGATCCGACTTCAGCACGGCCTCGATCTCCGGGCCGTTTTCGGCGAGCAGGCGGTCGAGCGCCCGCAGCTGTTCGCGTCGCCATTGCATCGTGGCCGTGCGCCCGGACGTGAAGGCCTTGCGCGCGCCCTGCGCAGCAGCGAGGGGTGGTAAGTCCCGGGTGGCCGCATCGGTGCTGGTCATCACTACTGTCCCTCCATCATGAGAACGGGCTTGATGGCAGATCCGGCCGCCGAGGCCACCTCCGCCTGATTGATGTCGGCCAGCGGGAACGATGTGACCAGGCGGTCGAACGGAAACATTCCGCGTTGCCACAACGAGATCAGCCGTGGGAGAAACACTTGCGGGTTCGCGTGGCCCAGGTAGGCGTAGGCCACGGCCTTTCCCGCCAGTGACGCGGGGGCCAATGTCAGGGGCTCGAAGCCTGCTCCCACCAGCACCGCCAACCCTGGCCGGCCGATCACCTCGGTTGCCGCGGACATGACCTCCGCTCGCGCCGTCGTATCGAGGGAAAAGTCAAAAGGCGCGCCGTTGCCGACGACCTGGACCGCAAGTTCGTCCCCGGCGGCGGGATCGACGACACGGTCGGCGCCGAGTTCGAGCGCGAGGGCCCGGCGGTTCTCGTGGATGTCGACGGCGACGATCTCGCCGGCGCCGGAAAGTTTGGCCGCCATGACCGCGGCCAGACCGACCGCCCCGGCACCGAACACCGCGATCGAGTCGCCGGAGCGCAACTGCATGACGTTCATGACGGATCCGGCGCCGGTCATGATGCCGCAACCGAGCGGCCCGGCCAGCCGTAAGTCGACGTGGTCCGGAATCTTCACCGCGTTCCGCTCGCCGGCCAGTGCGTATCCGGCGAACGACGACTGACCGAACCAGCGATTGGCGACACCCTTGCCGTCGGCGAGGTGGGCCGCCGCCCGCCGATTGCCGAAGTTCAAGAGCTCGAACTCGGCGCAGTGATACGGCCGGCCGCTGTGGCATGCCGCGCAGATGCCGCACGAATCGAAGCTCATGACGACGTGGTCGCCCGGCCGCAAGCTGGTGACCGCCGACCCGATCGCCTCGACGACACCCGCCCCCTCGTGACCCGGAACGATCGGAAAGTTGCCGATGGCCCGAGCGAGTGAGTCGGTGTGGCACATGCCGGCGGCGACAACTCGCACGAGCACCTCGTTCGCGGCAGGCGCGTCGATCGCAACCTTCTCCACGTCGAACTGTCCGTCCGCGCTTCGCAGCACCGCCGCAAGCGTCTCCGTGGGCACGGCTGTCATGCCGACACGTCCTTGACCGTGGAGCCGTGCCGGCCGAACGGGACGTCCGTCCCGGCCGGCCGGATTCTCAAGACATCGCGCATCGGAACTCTTCCTTCTATCGGTGGGCAGATCCGCCCGGTCTGTCTCGATCCGGAACCGGCTCCGCGACGGAGCCCTTCACGGGCCGCCGGACTCGCCTAGGTGACTTCGCTGAGCTTACCAGCTCAGTTCCCGGGCGGGAACTGGTAGCCCTGAGCGTAAGCTCTGTTCGAAGAAGGCGTCAACCGGCGCGATCGAAACGGCGAAAGAAAGTTCATGGTCAACAGCGCGAGCGCCCCGAACACCAGGCGGCGCCGGCAGGGCATCAAGGCCGGCCTGGATCTGCCGCAGATCCTCAGCGCAGCCTCGGCCATTGCTCCCGACGAGCTCACGATGCAGGCCGTCGCCGACCGGCTCGGCGTCGACCGCAAAGCCGTCAACCACCATGTATCCGACCGCGAAACCCTGCTGCGACTGGTCGCGGTGGACGCCTACACCCGCAGTTTCGCCGCGGTGTCGATTCCGGCGGACTGCGACTGGCGCGAGGCGAGCCGCATCTACGGACATGGCATCGCATCGGCAGTGATCGCGCTCGGCCCCCTGGCGAGACACGTCCGGGTCGGCGCTTCGGCCGACGCGCTTTTGCTCACCGTGACCGAGGCAGTGCTCGCACGCTACGTGCAAGCCGGTTTCGACCTCGAGACGGGACTCCGGGCGCTCTCGATGCTCAGCGACATTTGCGAGGCGTACGCGCACGGCGTCGTCGGCATGGCCCAAGACGGCGCAGGGAAACGCGATCTGTGGCTTCGTGAGGTGCTACGCGATCTTCCCGAGCAGCACCCGCGCTACCTCGGTGAAGCCGTGGAGTCGCAGATCTACACCTACGATGCGCGTCAGCTCGAAATCTCGATCGAGATCTACATCCGCGGCGTCGAAGCGCTCACTGCCGAAGCTTCACCACCTCTGAACGAGTAGCAGCCAGCGGCGGATCGCTCCTTCTGGCGCATCGATAATTCCCGAGCGGGAACTAAAATCCGCGCGGACCTGAGCGTAGAGCCAGCAGCGGAGTGCGGTTCGGCGGTCGGGGTCTGAGGAGTAGGAGCGGGCACCGGCCCAGCCGTCGTCTCGCCGGACCTCAGCCCAGCGTGCCGGACCGAAAACACCGCTCGCGACACAGTCCCCCGCCCTTGAGCTAGCCGAGTTCGGCTTCTTCGTCGGGGTCGACGGTTCGGCGAAGTCAGGGTGATCCTTGTCCATCTTGGCCGCGAGGTGGATCGGTGCCGGGGAGCTGGTGCGCGGGAAGTGTCGCCGGAAACCAGCAGGACGTAGCCGTTGGCGGTGTCGAGGTGGTCTTGGAGTTGTCCGAGCGCTGTGTCGATGCTGTCAACCAGCGAGAGGTCCTGGCGTTTGCCTTCGGGCAGTGGGTGGGAGCGGAACGCGGTGGTCGCCTGCCCGTCCTGGCGGAGCAGACCAGCCGAGGTATCAAGGAGGTGTTCCTCGCGAACGTAGATGTTGCGCGGCGCATGGTCCGGCCGCGGTGTGGCCGTGCTGAAGCCGTGACGGCAGCGATAACCCCGAAACACCACGGCAGCAGGCACTTTCACCATGCGCGCCAAATGATCTTGCCGTCACCAGCACGGCCTCACCACCACCGAAAGTGCGACAGCGCCCGATCACGGACAGTCCCATCGGAAGCACCGACCAGCAGGCTTGGGTTCGTACACTGACTTGTTGGGTGTCCCCACAAGGTTCGATCAATTGCCAGCACCCGTAGCCCACCATTTATCCGTGAAGTACGAATGGTTTCTTGGTCGGCTGAAGGCCCGAGCAGCTGCATCAGTAGCGGCCTGGTCGAGCTGGGTCAGGATTCGCAGCCGACTGGCTGATCGAGACTCCGATTCCGGCTGTCGCGGTCCACAGGAGCTCGCAGTCCATGTCTGGCGAAACCTCGCCGGACTCGGCAAGCATGATCCGTTGGTGGAGTTCGGCCACCGCGCGGCCGGGTTCGATGCCCAGTTCCATCCGAAGGGTCCGGTGCAGTTCCCGGTACACCTCCAGCGCTTCCGCCCGACGGCCGCAGCGATACAGCACGAGCATCAGCTGCTGGTAATAGATTTCGTTGAGCGGGTTCTCCAGCGTCGTCTGCCGCAGCAACGGCACCAGTTCGAGATGCTGCCCCAACTCCATCCCGCAGGTCACCATCGTCGCGATGCACTGCAGCCGCAGCTCGTTGAGCCACGTGCCGAAACCCCGCAGGATCGGACCTCCCCCCGCGTCACCGAGTACGGGCCCCCGCCACAGGGCGAGCGCACGACGGTAGGCGTCGACGGCACCGGCCGGGAACCCGGCCTTCGCCAGCTCACTTCCCTTGGCCGCCAGGCGTTCGAACTCGCGGAAATCGCTGTCGTCCTCGTCCGCGGGCTCGAACAGATATCCCGGCGACCTCGTCACCACCGGAGTTTCGGCGGCTCCCGCACGCGCCAGGAATTTTCGCAGTTGTGAAATGTAGACATGCAAAGCCGGAACCGCCCGCCTGGGCGGCTCCGAGAGCCAGATTTCGTCGATGAGCTGACTTATCGAGGTCGGTCGCCCCGACCTGACTAACAATACGGCCAGAAGTTTTTCGACCTTGGGTGCCGTGAGCATCTTGACATCGTTTCCGTCAATCACCCGCAAGCACCCGAGCAACTCATACCTCACTGCCAGATCCCCTATAGCTCACAACGAGTTGTGCCACCACGCCGTGGCTCGGAGGTTGCTTTCGAAGCAACACTACTGGTGAAGGTTCGGTGAGGTTTCGCCTTTCCCGAACAATGCGTGAAGACACATCGAACACGGCACGATAGGACTGTTCATTCACTCGTTTGCATTACCTGTCGAGCTCTCTGTCAATAATGGAGAATATTTCGGCGACACTCGCGGACGCCAGCTCCTGCTCGTCATCGGCGGCCCGACCCGTGCGCCACTCGGACGACAGTTCTCGCAACAATCGTCCGATCTGCGCGGACTCGTCGGCGGACGGCGACGCCTCCACGAGCCTGGATTTGAGATCTCGCAACTCGGCCAGCAGCCGCGAGCCGTCGGGAATCTGCTCGGGCGCCAGTTCCGCCCGCAGGAACCGGGCCAGCTCGTTGATCGTGGGGTGGTCGAAGGCCAGGGTGGGCGCCAGCCGCAGGCCGGTCGCGGCGCCGAGCCGGTTCCGGAGCTCGACGGCTGTCAGCGAATCGAAACCGAGGTCCTTGAACGCCCGGTCACCGTCGATGTCTTCGCCGGCGCCGTAGGCCAGCACGGCAGCAACCTCGCCGCGGATGAAGCCGGAGAGCGTCTCGTCCTGCTCGGACACCGGCAGCTGGGCGATCCGGTCGGCCAGCGACGGACCGCCGAGGGCGGCGACGGCGCGGCGCCGGGGGCCCGTCACCAGTGTGCTCAGCGGGGCCGGCAGCGTCCCGTCCTCCGCGCGTTTCCGCAGTGCGACATCGTCGAACCGCGCCAGCACGGTCACCGGGCGGGCGGCGCGCACCGCGTCGTCGAACAACTCGAGCGCGCTGGTGGCAGCCAACGGGAGCACGCCACCGCGGCTCATGCGCGCGCGATCGGCGTCGCCGAGCGATCCCGTGATGGCACTTTCGCCCTCCCACAAACCCCACACCAGCGAGGACGCGGGGGCACCCGCCGCCTGTCGATGGACGGCAAGCGCGTCTAGGAAGGCGTTGGCCGCGGAGTAGTTGCCCTGCCCGGGATTGCCCGCCGTCCCGGCCAGTGACGAGAACAAGACGAACCCGGCGACGTCGCCCGCCAGCTCGTGCAGGTTCCATGCGCCGTCGACCTTCGGGCGCAGCACCGCGTCGCAGTCGTCGGCGGACATGCTTTCCAGCAGCGAGTCCCGCGTGATCCCGGCCGCGTGCACGACCGCGGTCAGCGGGCGTTCGGGCGGAATGGCCGCGAGCGTGGCGGCAAGGGCCTCCCGATCGGCGGCGTCGCAGGCCACCACGGTCGCGCTCGCGCCGAGAGCGCGCAGCTCCGACACGAGCTCATCGGCGCCGGTGGCGTCCGGGCCGCGCCTGCTGAGCAGCAGCAGGTTGCGCATGCCGTGGTTCGTCACCAGACGACGGGCCACGGCCGAACCCAGCGCACCCGTCCCGCCGGTGACGAGCACCGTGCCCGACGGCTGCCATCGGCGCGGCAACCGCAGGACGACCTTGCCGACGTGTTTGGCCTGCTGCAGATGCCGGAACGCGGACGTCGCCTGTTCGATCGGCCGGACGGTGAGCGGCATCGGCGCGAACGCCCCCGTCGCCAACAGCTCCAGCACCTCACCGAGCATCGTGGCGATCAGCGCGGGGTCGATGGTGGCGAGGTCGAAAGCGGTGTACTCGACCCCGGGGTGATCGGCGCGGACCCGCGCAGGGTCCCGCACGTCGGTCTTGCCCATCTCGGCGAACCGGCCGCCGCGGGGCAGCAGCCGCAGCGACGCGTCCAGGAACTCACCGGACAGTGAGTTGAGCACCACGTCCATGCCCGCGCCCCCGGTGCCGTCGAGGAACTTCGCGCCGAACTCCAATGTGCGGGAGTCCCCGATGTGGTCGTCGTCGAAGCCGAGCGCACGCAGAATGGGCTGTTTGCCCGTGCTGGCCGTGGTGAAGACCTCCGCGCCGAGATACCGGGCCACCTGCACCGCCGCCGTGCCGACGCCACCGGTCGCCGCATGCACGAGCACCCGTTCCCCTGCCCGCAGGCCGGCCAGGTGCACCAGGCCGTACCAGGCAGTGAGGTAGACCGTGGGCACGGCGGCGGCCTGGTCGAAATCCCAGCCTTCGGGGATCAGCGCGACATGCCGGCGGTCGGCGATGGCGGTGGCCCCGAAAGCGGGCGCGAACAATCCCAGGACACGGTCGCCGGGGACGAGGTCCCGCACCCCGGGCCCGGCCTCGACGACCACGCCGGCGCCCTCTCCGCCCAGGACGGCTTCACCGGGATACATGCCCAGAGCGACCAGCACATCGCGGAAATTCAGTCCCGCGGCCCGCACCTCGATCCGCACCTCGCCGTCGGCGAGCGGCCTCGCCTGCGCCGGATCCGCCACCGCGACGAGCGAGTCCAGGTTCCCGGGGGTCGTGGTCTCGAGGCGCCACTCCCCCGCTGATGGCACGACGGAGTGCCCGCCCACGGGCGCCAGCGTGGGCCGGAACAGCCGGTTCTCCCGGACCGCGACCTGGGGCAGGCCACTGGCCAGCGCGGCGGGCAGGTCCGTGGTCGTGCCGTCCACGAGCACGATCCGGTCCGGTTGTTCCAGCTGGGCTGTGCGCAGCAGCCCCCAGGCCGCGGCGCCTGCCAGGTCGGTCACGTCTTCCCCGGGAAGCACGGCGACCGCACCCTCGGTCAGCACCGCGACCCGCCCGGCGCCGCCGGCGACGCGCTCGAGAAGGTCGCGCACGACGCGATGGACGTCCGCCGGCACTTCACCACCGCCGGGTGTCAGGTGCACGACCTCGGTGTCCGGCACTTCGCCGTCCGGCCGCCCGGTCACCGGTGACCAGTCCGGCTGGTAGACGGGCACGCCGGTCTTCGGCCGGACCGGCGCGGAGAAAGGTCGCAGCACCAACGTTTCCACCGACGCGATGAGTGCGCCCGAATGATCCGACAGTGTCAGTGAGAACTCGTCCCGGCCGCCGGCCGGGGCCAGCGTGACGCGTGCGGCGGTCGCGCCCGTCGAGTGCAGTTCGATCCCCCGCCATTCGTACGGCACCCGTAGTTCGTGTCCCTCATCGCGAAGGATCAGTGCATGCAGCGCCGCATCGAACAACGCGGGGTGCAGCCCGTAGCCCTCGGTGTCCACATCGGACGGCAACGCGACTTCCGCGTGCAGCGACTCGCCTTCGCGCCAGCATGCCTGTAGTCCGCGGAAGGCGGGGCCGTAGCCGAGGCCGAGCGAGGCGAGGAAGTCGTAGACGCCGCCGGTGTCCAGCTCGACCGAGCCGGCCGGGGGCCACTGCTTCGGCGTCGTGACAGGCTCGGCGGCGCCCGGGCCGACCGTCGCGACGGCGTGCCGGGTCCAGCTACCGCCGGTCCGCCCGTACACCGAGATCTCCTGTCTGCCGTCGTCGCCGGCGGAACCAGCCACGACCTGCACATCGGCCGGCAACACCAGTGGCGCCTCGAGGATGACGTCCTCGATACGGTCGCCGACCGACAGCAGCATGTCGGCGAACGCGGTGCCGGGCAGCAGCACCTGGCCTGCGACGACGTGGTCGGCCAGCCACGGGTGCGTACGCGCGTCGAGCCGGCCGGTCAGCACAGTCGGACCGGCCTCGGCGACCTCGATCGACGAGGCGAGCAGGGGATGCGGCGCCGCGTTCTGTCCCAGGCCGCCGGCGTCGGCCGGCCGCCGCGGGCCGGTGAGCCAGTAGTCGTGCAGTTCGAACGGGTAGGTCGGCAGGTCGACGTGCTGATCACCGCTGCCGAGCAGCGGGGTGAAGTCGACCTCGAGCCCGCGGATGTGCAGGGCGGCGAGCGCGGCCACCAGCGGCCGAGGACCGGTGTCACCGCGGCGCGCGGTCGGCACGCAGCGCCCACCACGTTCGGCGACCATCGCCGTGAGGACCGCGTCCGGACCGATCTCGGCGAACTGGGCCGTGCCCTGTGCGATCAGCTCGTCCACGCAGTCACCGAACCGGACGGCTTCACGGACGTGGCGCACCCAGTGGCCGGCCGTGGCGGGGGCCGGCGACACGAGCGCGGACACGACCGGGATCTTGGGCTCCGCGTAGCGGATCGTCTCGGCCACCGCGCCGAACTCGGCCAGCATCGGCTCCATCAGCGGCGAGTGGAAAGCATGGCTCACGGTCAGTCGCTTGGTCCGGTGGCCGCGTGCGCGCAGCTGCGCGGCGACGTCCTCCACGACGTCCTCCGCGCCGGAAAGCACGATCGACGACGGCCCGTTGACGGCGGCGATGCTCGCCTGCCCGGTTTCCCCGAGTAGGTCGATGACCTCGTCCTCGGCGGCCTGCACGGAGATCATCGCGCCGCCGGCCGGGAGCTGCCCCATGAGCCGTCCCCGGGCAGCGACGAGCCGGCAGGCGTCCTGGAGGGTCAGCACGCCGGCGACGTGCGCGGCGGTCAGTTCTCCGATGGAGTGGCCCGCGACGGCGTCCGGGACGACGCCGAAGCTCTCCAGCAGCCGGTACAGCGCGACGCCGTGCGTGAACAGCGCGGGCTGGGTGTATTCAGTGCGGTCCAGCAGCGGTGAACCGCCGAACACCACGTCCCGCAGCGGCAGCCCGAGCTCGTCGGCGACCTCATCGAAGGCCGCGGCGAACACCGCGAACGTTTCGTACAGCTCGCGTCCCATGCCCGCGCGCTGTGCGCCCTGACCGGTGAACACGAACGCCGTGCTGCCACCGCTACCCGCCGGTCCGGTCACCACCGTGGGCGCCGGCTCGCCGCGGGACAGGGCCAGCAGGCCCGCGCGCAGCTCCGCGCGATCGGCGCCGAGCACGAAAGCGCGCTGCTCGAAGCGGGTCCGGGTCTTCATCAACGCGCGGCCGACCTGGGCGGGGTCCGCATCTGGGGCGGCCTCGGCCAGCCTCGCGGCCTGCGCCCGTAGTGCGGTCTCGGTTCGTGCGGTGACCAGCCAGGGCAGGATCCGGCCGTCCGGTTCGGCCTCCCCCGGGGACTGCGCACCGGCAGTCGCGGGGGCCTCTTCCACGATCACGTGCGCATTGGTGCCGCTGAGCCCGAACGACGACACCGCCGCGCGGCGCACGCCCGCCGGCCACGGGCGGGCCTCGGTGAGCAGGCTGACCGTGCCCTCGGACCAGTCGACCTGGGTGGAGGGCCGGTCGACGTGCAGGGTCGCGGGTACGACCCCGTGCCGCAGCGACTCGACGACCTTGATGATTCCCGCCACACCCGCGGCCGCCTGCGTGTGGCCCAGGTTGGATTTGACGGAGCCGAGCAGCAGCGGGCGGTCCGCGGGCCGGTCCCGGCCGTAGGTCGCCATCAGCGCCTGCACCTCGATCGGGTCGCCGAGCCGGGTGCCGGTGCCGTGCGCTTCGACGACGCCCACGTCCGCCGTGGAAAGGCGGGCGTCGGCCAGCGCGGCCCGGATCACCCGCTGCTGTGAGGGCCCGTTGGGCGCGGTGAGCTGACTGCTGGCGCCGTCGGAGTTCACCGCGGAGCCCCGCAGCACGGCGAGCACCGGATGCCCGTTGGCCTGTGCGTCGGAAAGCCGTTCCAGCACGAGCATCCCGGCGCCCTCCGCCCAGGCGGCGCCGTCCGCGGCGTCGGCGAAGGACCGGCAGCGGCCACTGTGCGACAGCCCGTGCTGCCGGCTGAATTCGATGAACGGCTGCGGCGTCGCCATCACCGTGACGCCGCCGGCCAGCGCGAGCCCGCATTCGCCATTACGCAGGGCACGCATCGCGAGGTGCACCGACACGAGCGAAGACGAACAGGCGGTGTCGACGGTGACCGTGGGCCCCTGCAGGCCGAGCACATAGGCGATGCGCCCGGAGGCGACGCTGCCGGCGCTGCCGATGCCGAGGAACCCCTCGAGTTCGGCGGGCGCGGGCCGGGCCTGCTCGGCATAGTCCGCGTACATCAGCCCCGTGAACACCCCGGTTTCCGTCCCGCGCAAGGGTTCCGGATCGATCCCCGCCCGTTCCAGCGCCTCCCAGCCGATCTGCAGCAGCAGCCGCTGCTGCGGGTCGGTGGCGAGCGCTTCACGGGGACTCATCCCGAAGAAGGCCGCGTCGAACCCGGCGGCTTCGTGGAGGAAGCCGCCCTCGGTGACATAGGTGGTGCCAGGGTGGTCCGGGTCAGGGTCGTGCAGGCCGGCCAGGTCCCAGCCCCGGTTGTCCGGGAACGACGTGATCGCGTCGGTCTCGTTTTCGACCAGCCGCCAGAGTGCTTCGGGTGTGTCGGCGCCGCCGGGATAGCGGCAGGCCATGCCGAGGATCGCGATCGGCTCGGTCGTCCTGGCCAGTTGCCGGTGTGCGGTGCGCAGCTCGGCCGTGGCGCGCTTGAGGTAGTCGCGAAGCTTGTCTTCTGTGGAGGTCACGATCCGCCTCTTCCTCGTTGGCCGGTCAGGAGATGCCGAACTCGTCATCGAGCACGGAGAACAGCTCGTCGTCGGTCGCCGCCGACAGGTCCTCGCCCCCCGTTCCCGCGGCACGCCACGTGCGCAGCAGCGCTTCCAGCCGCCGCCCGATCTCGTCCGCGCCGGGACTGTCCGGGGTGATGGCCGCCAGCACCGTCCCGATGCGATCGAGTTCGGCGAGCGCCCCGCCCGTGGCGGGCCGGCCGGCGGCGAGCCGCTCGCCAAGGTGCTCGGCGAGTGCGGTGATCGTGGGATGGTCGAACAGCAGGGTGTTGGGCAGCGCCAGGCCGGTGGCCCTGGTCAGGCGGTTGCGCAGCTCGACCGCGGTGAGCGAGTCGAAACCGAGCTCCAGCAGGCCGCGCCGGCTTTCCAGCGACTCGGGTGCCGGATGTGCCAGCACGGCCGCCGCCTGCTGCCGGACCAGTGTCAGCAGCTTCGTCTTCCGCTCCGCCTCCGGCAGGTGGGCCAGCTGCTCGGACAACTGCCCCGGCGCGGGCTGCCCTGTGGTGCTCGCGGCCCGCCGGGCGTTGCCGCGCACCAGCCCGGCCAGCACCGGCGGCAGGCTCCCGTCGGCGGCACGTGCGTGCAGGGCAGCCGCATCGAACCTCGCCGCCACAGCGGTCGGCTCGGCCAGCCCGAGCGCGCGGTCGAACAGCGCGAGCCCCTGCTCGGGGGTCATCGCGGTGATTCCCGCCCGCGCCATCCGGTCGCGGTCGGCATCGCCGGTCATCGCACTGTCGGAGTCCCACAGCCCCCAAGCCAGCGACAACCCTGGCAGTCCTGCGGTGACGCGGGCAGTGGCGAGCGCGTCGAGGTAGGCGTTGGCGGCGGCGTAACCCGCTTGCCCCGGGTTGCCCAGGGTGCCCGCGGCAGACGAGAACAGGACGAACGACCGCACTCCCCTGTCCGCCGTCAGCTCGTGCAGGTAACGGGCCGCGTCGGCCTTGGGGCGCAGCACATTCCCGATGCGTTCGGGGGTGAGCGAGGCGACCGTCGCGTCGTCGAGGACGCCGGCGGCATGCACGATCATGTCGAACCGCTCTCCGGCCAGCGCGGCGGCCAGCGCCTCGCGATCGCCGACATCGCAGGAGAGCATGCGCACCCGCGCGCCGAGACCGGTCAGCTCGGTCACCAGGTCGTCCGCGACGCGACGGCCGAGCAACAGCAGGTCGCGCACCCCGTGGACGGTGACCAGGTGCCGGGCCACGAGCCGCCCGAGCGCCCCACCCGCGCCGGTCACCAGCGCGGCGCCCATCGGCGTCCGCTGTTCCGTGACGACCGGGGCGACCGGGACGAGGCGCGGCTCGTAACACGCTCCGCCGCGCATCGCCGTCTCCGGTGCCGAGGCAGGGACGGCCCCGGGGTCCAGGCGGTCGGTGTCGAGCAGCAGGACACGGTCCGGTTCCTCGCGCTGCACCGTGCGGACGAGTCCCCACACGGCGGCGCCGCCGAGATCGGTGATCGGTTCGGCCGCCACGGCGACCGCGCCGCTGGTGGCCACCACGAGAGTGGCGTCCGCGAACCGCTCTTCGGACAGCCAGTGCTGGACCGTTTCGAGCACGCGGCGGGTGGCGGCGTGCGGGTCGGCGCCGGCGGGCACCGGGAGCACGACGCAGGGTGGCACGTCGGCGAGCCCGTCGAGGCCCTCGTCGCCGAGTACCACCGCCTGGCGCATGGCCAGGCCGGGCCGCTCGGTCCAGCGCAGCGTGGTCAGCGCGTCCGCGGGCAGGCGTGCCCCGGTGAGCTGCTTGACATCCACCGGCCGGGTGCTCATGGCCAGCACGGACGCGACGGGGCTGCCGGCCGGATCGGTCAGCAGCAGCGTGTAGCTGTCCGGCCCGGCCGGGGAGAGCCGCACGCGCAGTGCGGTCGCGTCGGTGGCGTGGAGACGGACGCCGGCCCACGAGAACGGCAGCCGCAGTTCGCCCCCGCCCGCCGCGAGCGTTCGCAGCGCGGCGGCGTGCAGCGCGGCGTCGAGCAGCGCGGGGTGGATGCCGAAGCCGTCCGGATCGGCGCCGTCGCCGAGCTCGATCTCGGCGTAGGTGTCCTCGCCCGCGTGCCACACCCGCCGCAGGCCTTGGAATGCGGGGCCGTAGCCGAGCTCGTACCCGGCGAGTTCACCGTAGGGATCGGGCAGTTCCACCGGTACGGCGCCGTCCGGGGGCCAGACCGTGAGGGCGCCCGCCGGCACGTCCGGCGCCTGCCGCGCCAGCTTGCCCGCCGCGTGGCGGAGCCAGGGACCCGGGTCGCCGTCGAGCCGCGAGTGCAGAGCGAGGGAACCGTCCGCGCCGACGGTGAGGCGCAGCTGGGTCATGGCGCCCGCGGCCACCTCCAATGGCGCCTCGACGATCAGCTCTTCGACACCGGCGAAACCGGCGTGGTCGGCCGCGTGCAGCGCCAGCTCCGCGAAGGCCGCGCCGGGCAGGATCATCCGGCCGGCGACGGTGTGGTCCGCCAGCCACGGATGGGTTTCCGGCGACACCCTGCCGGTGAGCACCAGCCCCTGGTCGTCGGCCAGCTCCACCACGGCGCCCAGCAGCGGGTGGCCGGCGCCCGTGCCGGCATCGGCAGGCGCGTCGAGCCAGTAGCGGCGTCGTTCGAAGGGGTAGGTGGGCAACGGCGTGTGGTGCGCGTCGACGTCGGAGTAGGCCGCGGCCCAATTTATCCGGACGCCGTTGACGTACGCCTCCGCCGCGGCACGGAGGAAGCGGCTCAGATCGCCCTGCTGCTTGCGGAGTGTGCCGCCGACGATGGCGCCTTCGACGGTCTCGCTCACCGCGGTGGTCAGCACTGGATGGGCGCTGATCTCGAGGAAGGTGCGGTGCCCGTCCTCGGAGAGGGCGTGCAGGGCGTCGGTCAGGCGCACGGTGTTGCGCAGGTTGTCGTACCAGTACCGGGCGTCCAGCTCACGATCGAGCAGGCGGCCGGTCAGCGTGGAGTAGAAGGGCACCTGCGGTTGCCGTGGCGTGATGCCGTCGAGCTTCTCGGCGAGGTCGGCTTCGACCCGCTCGACATGCGGCGAGTGCGAGGCGTAGTTTGTCGCGACTCTCTTGGCGCGCACGCCGATTTCCTCGCATTGGGCCAGCAGCTCGGTGAGCGCGTCCAGGTCGCCCGACACCACGGTGGCCTCGGGCCCGTTGACCGCGGCCACGTCCACTCGTCCGTCCCAAGTGGACAGTAATGCGGTGGTCTCCGCGACCGGGAGTGGCACGGACACCATTCCGCCGGTGTCCGCCAGTTCCACCAAAGCCTTGCTGCGCAAGGCAACCACCCGGGCACCGTCCTCAAGCGACAGTGCACCCGCGACAGTCGCCGCCGCGATCTCCCCCTGCGAATGCCCCACCACCGCATCCGGCTCCACACCATAAAACCGCCACAACTCCGCCAACGACACCATCACCGCCCACAACACCGGCTGCACCACATCAACACGATCAAAAACACCCGACCGCACCACATCCACCAACGACCACTCCACAAACCCACTCAACGCCACACCACACTCGGCGAACCGCTCCGCGAACACCGGCGACGAATCCAGCAACTCCACCGCCATCCCCGCCCACTGCCAACCCTGACCCGGAAACACGAACGCGATCCGTCCCGGATCGTCCTCGTGGCCGGTGACCACCGCCCTCGTCGCCTCGCCGGCGGCGATCGCGCGCAGCCCGCCGGTCAGCTCGGCGCGGTCGGCGCCGACGACGACGGCCCGATGCGGCATCGGGGTCCGGGCCCGCAGCGAGTGCCCGATGTCGGCCGAGGAGACGTCATCGGCGAGCGCATCGAGCAGGCGGGCGGCCTGGGATCGCAAGCCCGTCTCGTCGCGGGCCGACAGCAGCCAGGGCACCGGACGCTCCGGCTCCGCGCTCGGCGGGGCGGCGATGTCCCCTTCTTCGAGGACGAGATGTGCGTTGGTGCCGCTGATGCCGAACGAGGAGACCGCGGCCCGCCGCGGCCGACCGGTCTCCGGCCATGCCTCGGCCTCGGTCAGCACCCGGACCCCACCACCGGACCAATCCACGTGCGGCGTGACTTCGTCGGTGTGCAGCGTCCTGGGCGCCAGCCCGTGCCGCATCGCCTCGACCATCTTGATCACGCCGGCCACGCCCGCGGCGGCCTGGGCGTGCCCGATGTTGGCTTTGATCGAGCCGATGAGCAGCGGCAGGTCGCCGCGGTCCTGGCCGTAGGTCGCCAGCAGCGCCTGCGCCTCGATCGGATCGCCGAGCGAGGTGCCCGTGCCGTGCGCCTCGACCACGTCCACTTCGGACGGACGCAGGCCGGCGCCCGCCAGCGCGCGGCGGATCACCCGTTCCTGTGCCGGGCCGTTGGGGGCGGTGAGCCCGTTGGAGGCACCGTCCTGGTTGACCGCCGAGCCGCGGATGACCGCGAGCACCTGGTGACCGTTCGCCCGGGCGTCGGACAACCGTTCGAGCAGGACCATTCCGGCGCCCTCCGCCCAGGCGGCGCCGTCGGCCGCCGCGGAGAACGATTTGCACCGGCCGTCGGGGGACAACCCGCGCTGGCGGCTGAACTCGACGAACGACGCCGGCGTGGCCATCACCGTGACCCCGCCCGCGACCGCCAGCTCACACTCCCCCGCACGCAGTGCCTGCGCGGCGAGGTGCATGCTCACCAGCGACGACGAGCACGCGGTGTCGACGGTGACCGCCGGGCCTTCGAAGCCGAAGCTGTAGGCGATCCTGCCCGAGGCCACACTGCCCGCGCTGCCGCTGACCAGGAACCCTTCGAGATCCTTGGGCGCGCGCCGGATTCGGGAGGCGTAGTCGTTGTACATGATGCCCGCGAACACGCCGGTCGCCGTGCCACGCAGCGCCGCCGGATCGATCCCCGCCCGTTCCACGGCTTCCCACGTGGTTTCCAGCAACAGTCGCTGCTGCGGGTCGGTGGCGAGCGCTTCGCGCGGGCTGATGCCGAAGAAGCCGGCGTCGAATTCGGCGGCGTCGTGCAGGAAACCGCCGCGCCGCACATAGCTGGTGCCGGGGTGGGCGGGTTCCTT
>NZ_WMBA01000023.1 GCF_009707865.1 Amycolatopsis pithecellobii | reverse complement strand
ATACAGCCGCACGGCACGTTCCCGCAGCTCATCAGGGTACTTCTTGGGGGCAGCCACGATGACTTCCTTCCTCGGTTCACATGATCAAACCTGGGTTGGAAGTCTCCGGGCAACCGGGGGAACCTCAACCCACGGCGTCATACCGTTCCCCGGCGAAATCGACCCTGGCCACCATGGCGTGCGCTCCATCATGTACAGCCGTCCTGGCTACGGCGCATCGACACCCAAGCCGGGGCGCACACCCGCGGAGGCGGCAGGCGACGTTGCCGCCATTCTCGACTGTCTCGGCGTAAACACCTTTGTGACCGCCGGCTGGTCAGGCGGCGCACCGCATGCACTCGCGTGCGCCGCCTTGTTGCCGGGCCGATGCCGGGCCACCGCCGTGCTCGGCGGCATCGGGCCGTATGACCGGCATCAGTCCTTTCAGGACACGTTCATGCTCATCGATGAGGTGCGACCGGCGATGGAGGGCGACTGGGAAGGCTATGACCGCGCACTGGCGGACGCGGCTGCCTCGGTGCTCGGCATCGACGTCCACCAGGCCATCGCCTCGCTCCCGTCGCAAGCAGACAAAGACAGTGTTGACGCCGATCTCGCAGACTGGCTGGTGGACTCTCTTGCCTCGGGCTACCTCCCCACGCCGGCGGGTGTACGCGACGACTACCTGGCGTTCCTCAACCCATGGGGTTTCGACGTAGCCGACAGCCGAAACGTCGCTGTCTGGCACGGATCTGACGACCACATCCCGCTCATTCATCCACAGTGGATCTCCGATCACGCGCCTGAGGCCCGCTTGCACATCCTTCCCGGCGAAGGCCACTTCTCAATGCTGCGTCACCTTCCAGAGATCGTGGCCGATCTCCTCAGCCGAGCTGCCGACAACAGCCGTTAGCGCCGGCGGTCCGCCCGCCAGGTGTTGCGGGTCGCTACCGGCGCTACGGCGAGGCCGGTGCGCCCGGTTGAGCGAGGAATCGACGCTTGGTCCATCTCGGTGGGCGGCCTGGTTTCTTGCCGACAGGCAGCAGCGGCCCCACGATCGCCCACTGCGCGTCGGTCAGGTCAGCCCGATTGTTCGCAGATCTGTGCTCAGCCGGCGGAATACACCTCGAAGTCGTCGGCAAACCGGCCGGCGCGTGACCGGTTGTCGAGGAAGAAGCGCGTCGGACGCAGGCCCGCGAGGTCGGCAACCGGCACCCCGTCCAGCAGCTCGCTGGCCGCGGCGTCCGCCCACACCGGCGCCCAGCCGATGCCGCCGTGTGAGACGGCGAAATACAAGCCGCGAAGCCACGGTACCTCGCCGATCACCGGACCACCGGGCGGGATCGGCCGCACGCCAACCCGGACCCGAGCCGGGGCAGTGCCGGCCAGAACCGGGATCATCTGAGCAACCTCGTCGATGATCGCCTGTGCGGAGAACCCATTGCCTCCGTATCCCGCGCTCATCGGCACGCCGCGCCGGTGCAGCGCCAGGCCACCGGACGGATCGCGGCGCGCGAGCCAGGAAAGGGAGTTGATCACGGGAGCCGGCATGCCGTTTTCGAGCGGCTGCGTGTACACCATCAAACCTGGAACAAGGTCCAGCGGCACAGCCAGGCCCGCGAGTGCGGCCAGATGCGCCGACCAGCTACCTGCGGCGTTCACCACGACATCAGCGTCCAGCCTCGTACCGTCATCGAGTCCGACGCCGCGGATCGCGTCCGATGTCGTAGGCATCTCGACGACGGCCCGACCGGTGATCACCTGTGCACCGAGCCGCTTCAGGTTGCTGATCAACAGCGCGATCAGCGCGGGGGCATCGACCCACCCGCTGCCGGGTTCCCAGATCACCTCGTCATCGTCACTGAGGTGAAGTTCGGGTACCCGCTCCCGCACCGCCTTTCCATCGAGCAATTCGAGATCCAGTCCGAGTTCACGACAGGTGGCGTATGCGCTGAGCCACTGATCGCGCTCGTCCGGTGGCACCCAGTTGAGCCCGCCCGACCAGTGCAGCCAGTCGCCGCCGATTTCCTCATGCAGCTCGCGATACCTCGGCTGAATTTGGCGGCGCAGCCGCGCCCGGCCCTCGTCTTCCGGCCAACTCCAGTGCGGGAACGAAGACATCCAGGAAAACGATGCGGAACTGGTGCCCGATCCCGCGTTCGCGGCGTCGACGAGAACGACGTCCGCACCACGTGCAGCCAGTCGGTAGCCAATGTGCGCGCCAACTGATCCGGCGCCAACCACCACAATTTTCATGCGAGTGTTTCCGTCCTTCCATCGCCGGTGTATTGCTCGAGCGGTTTTCCGCTGCCGGCTGCGATCTGGTGGTAGGTGCAGGCCGGGACCCAGGGCTGTTCGGCGCGTCACGGCTCTTTCCTTCGCTCTCGAGCCTTGACGCCGAACGATCTACCGACAACTATATAGGACGTCTCTGTCCGACAGCAATGTCCGACAGATGATCTGGACGCGTCGCAGGTGGACCCTGGACAGTCCTCCATCTTCAGTGTAATGATGGCCGTATTCAATTTATAGAAGATTAGTGATAGGGGCACAATGCAAGTCCGCGAGACCGATGTCGTGATCATCGGGGCCGGGTCGGTGGGAAGCATGGCCGCATGGCAGCTGGCCCGCCGAGGGGTAAGCGTCATCGCGCTCGACCGGTTCTCGATTCCTGGGCCGCTGTCCGCCTATGCGGGCGAATCGCGCCTGTTCCGCAAGGTCTACAAGGAAGGCGGGCACTACACACCCCTGCTGCAGCGCGCCCAGGAACTCTGGCGCGAGCTTGAGGCCGAGGGCGGAGTCGAGCTGCTCGCGATGACCGGCGGGGTGACCATTGCCGGCGAAGGCCACCCCGATCTCGAGGCTCTGCTGGACGCCAGTGAGTCCTACGGCCTCAAACACGAGGTTCTCGACGGGGACGTAGCGCGCCGTCGCTTTCCCGGCCACCACATCCTGGACACCGACACCGTGTTCTTCGATCCCGAAGCCGGCTACCTGCGCTCGGAAAAGGCAGTCGTCACGGCGTTGAAACTCGCCGCCGCCAGTGGTGCCACCTTCCTCGGGAACCGAAAGGCCCTGGCCGTTGAGCCACAGGGAGATCGATGGATCGTCCGGACCGGCCAGGAGTCCGTGGTCGCGCAGAAGGTGATCGTGTCGGCCGGAACGGGCGCCTCGATAGTGACGCAGTCATTGGGGACGCATCTCGCGCTTCGGCCGCAGGTACTGACCTGGTTCCCCATGGCTCGCGAAAACGCTTACAGCGCGCCGGATTCGCCGATCTTCATCCGCCGGTCGAAGGATGCCGAGTTCTACGGATTTCCGAGCGCGGACGGCTGGACCGTCAAGGTTGCGGCGAGCGTGTATCTCGACGAGGTCGAGAGCATGGAACGGCCTCCGTCGTGGGAGCCCGCACACCTCGAGACCATCCGCCGCTGGGTCGGTACCTACCTGCCCGACCTGATCCCGGATCCCATCCGCACCCAGCTGTGCGCAGACGGCTACCTGGTCGATTCGACCGGCTTGCTGGGCGAGATTCCCGGCATGCCGGGAACGGTGGCCGCTGTGGGTTTCTCCGGTCACGGCTTCAAGATGGCACCCGCTTTCGGCGCTGTTGCCGCGGATCTGGTGATCTCCGGGGCGACCTCGACCGACGTCTCGTTCATGAGCCCGGCGCGTTTCCTCGACGAGGGTCAGACGCTCGACACGCTCCTGCTGGCCTGATGGAAGGGAGGCGCGCAACCATGCACAGCACGTTCATCCTGGGAAATCTCGAAGCAGCGGCAGGGAAGACGACCAGCGGATACTGCGAAGTCGACCTCGGAGCCGACGTGATCTCCATTCCCGTGGCGGTGATCCACGGCGCCGAACCCGGCCCCGTTCTCGCGGTGACCGCCGGAATTCACGGCGGCGAATACGTGTCGATTCTCGCGGCCCGCCGATTCCTGCACACGCTCGATCCGGCCACGGTCCGCGGCACGGTGATCCTTTCCCTCCAGTCCAGCCCCGTGGCCTTCCGCGACAGGGCCGCCTTTGTGAACCCGATCGACGGGGAGAACCTCAACCGCTGCTTTCCCGGCGACGCGGCCGGCATCCCGACTCAGCGTCTCGCCAACTGGCTGTGGGAGAACATCATCTCCCGCGCGGACTTCTACGTCGACTGCCACTGCGGCGACCTGCCCGAGAGTCTCGAAGCGTTCACCGGGCTGGTGCTCAGTGGAAACTCGAGCGTTGACGAGAAGTCGCTGGCGATGGCGAATTGCTGGAATGTCGAACGCAGCATCGTCACAGGCACCTCCGGGTCCACGATCTGGGCAGCCGCACAGGCCGGAATCCCAGCCGTCCTCGTCGAACTCGGCGAGCGTGGAGGGTGGACAGCGGGGGAGGTCGAGCGTCAACTCGCCGGTCTCACGGCGGTTGCGGGCCACGTCGGCGTCATCGACTCGCATCGACCCGCCTCCCCGGCAACTCACCCGCTGTTCGAGGTGGCCGCGGGTCTTTCGGCGGAGATCGACGGTCTGTGGTTCCCGAAGGTCAAGCCGGGGGAGACCGTGACTCCTGGGGCGACCCTCGGCACGATCGAAGACGCGTTCGGCACGACGGTCGCGATCATCACATCGCCGACGGACGGGGTGTATGTCTACGGCTTGACGAGCCTGGCTGTGCACGCCGGCGACTTCCTCGCGTGCATCGTCCGGCCGGCAGGAGGAGCCCGATGAGCGCCGACAGCCTCGTAGCCGAGAATCGGCTGGACCTACCGGGCGGGGGGTTCTGGAACGGCCACTGGCAGACAGACGGCCACTGGACCGACGTCGTCAACCAGGAGGACGGAGCTGTCGTGGGCCGCGTTATTGCGGCCACCGCAACGGAAGTCGACTCAGCGGTCCGCGCCGTGGCGGCCGAAGTCCGGCGTCGCGCATGGCCGCTGTGGCGGCGACGAGAGGCCCTCCGAGCCGCGAGCACGACGCTGGCCGAGCGCGGCGAGGTCTTCGCACGTCTCCTGTGCGCCGAATCGAGCAAGCCGATACGTGACGCACGAGCGGAGGTAGAACGGGCAGTCGAGACGTTGCGGCTCTCCTCCGAGCAGGCCGCACGCCTGGCGGGGGAGACGCTTCCCTTCGACGACACGCCGCGCGGTGCCGGACGTCGCGGTTGGTACACCCGGGAGCCGATCGGCGTGGTCGGCGCGATCACGTCCTTCAACGATCCGCTGAACCTCGTGGCGCACAAGCTCGGGCCGGCCTTGATCGCCGGCAACGGGGTGGTGCTGAAACCCTCGGACCACACTCCGTTGACGGCCCTGTTGCTCGCGGAGGTCCTGCTTCACTCCGGCGTTCCCCGCTCGTGGCTGGCCGTTGTCGCCGGCACGGGGCGAGAGGTCGGCCAGGCCCTGGTAGCGCACCCCGAAATCGACATGATCTCGTTCACCGGCGGCTATCACACCGGAGCCGCCATCGCCGCACTGGCCGGACCGAAGAAGCTGCTGATGGAACTGGGCGGCAACGGGCCGGTCATCGTCCTCGCCGACGCCGACCTTCAAGACGCCGCCGCCGCGATCGTCGATGGTGCCTTCACCAACTCCGGGCAAAATTGTTTGTCGGTTCAGCGGGTGTTCGCCGAGCGTTCGCGCTACGAGGATCTGACCTCGATGATCCGGGCGCGCACCGAATCGCTTGTCGTCGGGTCGAAGAGTTCCGAATGCACCGACGTGGGCCCGCTGATCGATGAGAAGGCAGCCATCCGGGTCGCCGGATGGGTGGACGAGGCTGTCCGCGACGGGGCGCGAGTACTGACCGGTGGTCGTCGCGACGGTGTCTTCTACGAACCCACCCTCTTGGCCGAGGTCCCGGGCCATGCGAAAGTCCTGCGGCAAGAGGTCTTCGGGCCGGTCGTCACAGTGCTGCCGTTCGACGGTGTGGAACAAGCGATCAAGCGCGCAAACGAGTCGCCCTACGCACTTCAGGCCGGGGTGTTCACCGCGGACCTGGACCTGGCCCTGCAGATGGCGGATTCGCTGGATTTCGGTGCGGTCATGATCAACGACACCAGCGATTTCCGGATCGACGCCATGCCCTTCGGGGGAAAGGGGAAGCGCTCAGGCCTCGGACGGGAAGGAGTCCGCTACGCGGTCGAAAGCATGACGGAGCCAAAGATCATCGCTATCAGGCACGGCGCACCCGGCTCTCGCAGCTGTGCCGATGCGGGTCACTTGAGCGTGGGCGGAGTGATGGCGGAGTAGAGGCTGGCGTCCGTGTCGCCGAGCGTGCGCCAGCCGTGCCGGAGCGAGGCGTCGAACGTCACCGTATCCCCCGCTTCGAGGATCACGGATTGGTCCCCGATCCGGCCTTCGAGACGGCCCTCCACCAGGACAATGACCTCTTCACCCACGTGCTGGAACGGTGCGTCGAAGTTGTCGAAGCCGACTCGGAAGACACTGTGCATGAGCAGCAGGGAACCATCGAGGTCGGGGCTGAGGATGTCGTATACCGGGCCAACGCCGGGGAGTGTGAGCCGCCGCCGTCCGTCTGCTCGCACCACGTCGACGCGGCCAGGCCTGGCGGCCGGTGTCCATGGCGCTGGGGGCGCATCTCCTCGTCCGTGGTGCGGGTCGCCGTTCGACATGGGCGGCGGACCGCTGGCGAACGCCGTCAGTGGTACGTCGAGAACGTCGGCCAGCTTGCGCAGTGTCTGAACAGTCGGGTTGCCCATCCCGCGCTCGTATTGACTGACCGTCCCGGCTCCGACGCCCGCGGCCTTCGCGAGCGCCTCGATCGACAGGCCTCGCGCCCGGCGAGTCGATCGCAGCTGCTTGCCCATCGCGCGAATGCCGTCATCATCGTGCTCGTCGTCGGGGCTGTTCTTCATCCAACCATGCTATCGACCACACGATTCTTCAGTAACATGATGCCGGTCTCCGGTGTGTCGCGGCGAACAGTCGCTATCGACACCGGGAGCCTTCAGTGTTACGGTGGTCGTCCTTCAGTTTATTGAAGATCGTTGCAGCGTTGCGACACCATCCTCGGAGGTCCCAGATGGCGCGATTGCCGAATCCCCAGTCGACCCAGCAAGGAGCTTCGCCACGGAAGCTCTTGATCGCTGTCGGTATCGGGAACGCACTGGAATGGTTCGACTTCTCGATCTACGGGCTGTTCGCACCGCAAATCGCCGCGAACTTCTTCCCCGGCAAGGCCCCGCTCACCGGCCTGCTGGCTACCTTCGCCGTGCTGGCCGTCGCGTTCCTCGCCCGCCCCTTCGGCGGCATTCTCTTCGGAGTCATCGGGGACCGGAAAGGCCGGCGATACGCCCTGTCGCTCGCGGTCGTTCTGATGGGTGCCGGGACCGCCGCGATCGGTGTCCTGCCCACACACGCGCAGGTCGGGGTGCTTGCCCCGGTGCTGCTGATCTGTTGCCGCATCGTCCAGGGCGTATCCGCCGGCGGTGAATACAACAGTGCTACCGCCTTCGTCACCGAGCACGCGCCGTCGGACCGCCGGGGTAAGCACGCGAGCATCATCAGCGCGACGGTTGCGCTCAGCACCGTTCTCGGCACGGCCATGTCCTTGTTCGTGCTCGGCTGGCTGAGCGCGAGCCAGATCCAGCACTTCGGCTGGCGAGTGCCGTTCATCGTGGTCGGACTGCTCTCCGTACTG
This sequence comes from Amycolatopsis pithecellobii, assembly GCF_009707865.1. Taxonomy (GTDB): domain Bacteria; phylum Actinomycetota; class Actinomycetes; order Mycobacteriales; family Pseudonocardiaceae; genus Amycolatopsis_E; species Amycolatopsis_E pithecellobii. The sequence goes on along the minus strand of NZ_WMBA01000023.1, from coordinate 94,920 downwards.
GGCCTTTACCTGCGCCTGCGGATGGAGGAGACGCCGGTCTACCGCGAGTTCCAAGCCAAGCAGGAACGTGGCGGCGAGCAGGAACAGCAAGTGGTCAAGACCATTCCGGTGCGCAAGGCGCTGCGAACTCACACCCGTGTGCTGGTGACCATCTTCTGCGCGGCCGGCGTGGTCGGGCTGGTGACCTACATCTTCCTCGGGTACCTGGTTTCGCATCTGCAGGTGAAGCTGGACTACAGCCCCCGGCAGGCGCTGGCCGCGCTCATGATCGGGGCGACCGCTCAGTTGATAGCCCTCGTCGTGTTCGGACGTGTCATCGACGCGGTCAACCGCCGGCGTTGGTTCCTGGTCGCCGCTGGTGTCGCGGTGCTGGCCCCGTTGCCGTTGTACCAGCTGTTGCCGAGCGGATATGCGGCGGTTGTGTGCGTCATGTGTGTTCTCGGGACGCTCGTGGCCGCCTTGTCGGTTTGCTACAACTTGCTGACGGTGGAGATGCTTCCCACCAGTATCCGGGTGACTGGCGGTGCGGTCGCGTATAACGTCGCATACGTCGTCTTCGGTGGCACCGCACCGTTCGTCGCCACCTGGGTGACGAAAGTCTTCGGGAGCAGCTTGGCGCCGGCGCTCTACATGGTCGGAGTCACCGCTGTCCTCACCCTTGTCCTGGTGTGCACGCTCCCGGACACCAGCAATGTCGGCTCGCTGGACGAGCTGGACAATCTCGACGTCGCCGAGCGGGTCACCGGATGAGCAGTCTGCTGCTTCGCGCCGACTCCTTGTTCGATGGGGCGAACCTGCTGCCTTCCCCGCGTGTCCTGATCACCGGCGAGCTGATCACCGCGGTGCGGGCGCACGACGACCCTGCCTACGGGCCAGGGACAACGGTCATGGACCTGCCTGGAACGACCTTGCTCCCCGGGTTGATCGATTCTCATGTCCACGCGACACTGCGTGGCGGAATGTCCCCGCCGAACGGCCCGGAGGCGCTTTCCGACGTGGCTGCCGGAAACCTCCGTGTCGCCGCACAAGCCGGCATCACGACCGTCCGGGACTGCGGCAGCCCGGGCGACAGCATGATCCGGCTACGCGACACGGCCATGAGGGGACTTCCACACTGCGTGGTCGCGGGTCCAGCGCTGACGCCACCCGGCGGGCACGCCCACAGCTTCGGCCGGGAGGTCTCCGGGGTAGGGGAGTTGAGGGAGTCCGTCCACGACCTCGCGAAGGCGAACGTCGACTGGATCAAAGTGATCGGCTGCGGCGGTGGCACGCCCGGAACGGATCCGTTGGTCTCGACGTACACCGCCGACGAACTGCGGGCAGTGGTCCAGACCGCTCGCGAGCATGGGCTCCCAGTCACGGTGCACGCTCTCAACTCGGAGACCATTTCGCTGGGACTCGACGCCGGAGTACGTCACTTCGAGCACGGATGGCCGGATCAGGCGCGTTCCTCCATCGCGCACGGCGCACTGCTGGAGCGGCTCGCCACCACCGGTGTCGTTATCTGCCCGACAATCTGGGCTGTTGCCCATCGTGTCCCGCTGCTCCGTCGCCGGCTACGAGACTCGCCGTCGGACAGCCAGGCGCGCGCCGACCTCGACGAGGCTCTGCGGCGGACCGACGCGGTGATTCGCAGCGTCGGCGACTGCCATACCGCCGGCGTGCGACTCATCGCCGGCACCGACGCAGGCTGGCGAGACGTGGGATTCGCAGACCTGGTCGACGAGCTACTTCTGTTGCAGCGCTGCGGTTTGCCGGCCATCGACGCGCTTGCCTCCGCCACCCGGGTGGCAGCCGATGCGCTCGGGGTGGGAGCTCGGGCGGGGCGGATCGCTCCCGGATACACAGCGGACCTGATCGCCGTCGCGGGTGACCCCACCGTCGATCTCGAGGTCCTCCGGCGAGTCCGGTTGACCATCATCGGTGGTCGGCCACTTGACCAGCTATGACTGGTTGAGCAGCGAGCCGGGCGTGCGGCCGCTCAAGGCGAGGCAGGTGCGGATCAGATGCGCTTGATCGGCGAAGCCGGCGCGGGCCGCGATGGCCGCGGTCGCATGATGGGGGAGTTGGAGGAGCGCCTCGCGCAGCCGATACCAGCGGCGCAGCATGCCGAGCGGACCGCCCAACTGCTGCGCGGACAACTGACGCAACCGCCGCGACGAGACGCCCGCTTCGTCGGCCAGCGCATCCGTATCCAGGTCAGTGCCGAGCAGGGCCAGCACTCGAAGAAGTCGCGCATCCACGGAGGGGACTTCGCCGAAGATATCGCAGATGACGCGTCGCAACCGCGAGGCATCCAGGTCTCCGCCCGCGGCCGAAAGCAGTCGGCTGACGGTGGCAGGCTCGAGCGCGTAGAGGCTGGATATCGGTGCGGCAATCCGGTGCGGGTCGATCCATAGTGACGTGGCGCCTGAGGGGCAGGCCACCGCGCGCGGGATCCGGGGCGCGATCACGACTCCCGAACCCGCGACGGACGGCCCCCCGGGCTGGGTGACCGTCACCGGGCCGCCCCAGGAGAGCACCACCTGCCACGCAGGATTGCGGTGTGTGGCCACACTCTGCGCCGAGTCCTGGGTGTAGCGGCCGAATTCGGCACACGACGCGGCGGTCGAGGTAGTGCCGTTGCGTTCAATACGCCAGGTATTCGGCTCGGCGACCATCACCTCGTGATTCTCTCATGGGCTGCCCTCGCGCTCGCTGCGCTGCTTGCCGGCGTCGGCCTGACGCACTGGCTCCGACCCGCTCGGTTTCGCTCGCTGGTGCCGGACTGGATGCCGAGACCCGGTACGGTCATTGCCGTATCGGGGGCGGTGGAGATCGCTTTGGCCATTGGTTTGTGCGTGCCCCCGGTACGTGGTCAGGCTGCCGCAGCGGCTGGTTTCTTGTTTCTCGGCTACCTGGTGCCACACGCGGACGCGTTCCGGCACGTGTCCCATGCGGAGAAGCTCAACGACCGGCCCTTCGGCATCATCATGCGGCTCGCGGCGAACCTCGGTTATGCGGCACTGGCTTTCGCCGTGGCCCTGGCACATCGACACCGGCTGTGGGCATAGCACAACGTCAAGACCCGTCCGACAGCTCCCATCGCTCGCACGCGGACCGCAACATGCGGCCGATCAGCTCGGCAAAGGGGATACCGGCGAGTTCGCTCATCACCGGCAGGTCCGCATAGCCAGGGCGGAGCCCGGGAAACGGATTCACCTCAAGAAGATGCGGTTGCCCATGGGCATCTGACCGCAGATCGATCCGGCCTCCGTCACGGCCACCGACCGCCCGCCACGCCTGCAGCGCCACGTCCTGCGCTCGAAGCGCTTCGGCGTCGTTGACGAGCCGGCCAGGAAAACCGACATCGTATTTGAAGTAGACCGGTTCCTCGCCGAGCAGTTTCTCCATCACCCCGATGGAGGTTGCGTTGTCCCCCGTTCCGAGGATCCCGACTGTCATCTCGCGGCCGGGAAGAAAGCTTTCGATCAGAACCGGCTGCCGGAAGCGTGCGAGAAGCTGGCAACAGATCTCGCGAAGCGCCTCCGGCGAGTCGATTCTTGATGCCGGTGACACGCCCTTGCTATTGCCCTCGTGAACCGGCTTCGCCATCAACGGGAACGGCAGGTCCACCTTTGCCAGATCGCTTTCGGCCTCGACCAGGACGAAAGGCGCGGTGGGCAATCCGTGTGCGGTGAAGACGTGTTTGGTCGTGACCTTGTGGAGGCATATTGCGCTGGTAAGCGGGTCGGAAAACGCGTACGGCTGTTGCCAGGCGTCGAGAAGCGCAGGAACCTGCGCTTCCCGACCTGCGCCATGCAAACCGACGGCCATATTGAAGACAAGGTCCCACCGTTCACCGGCGACCAGCCGAGGTGCGAGATCCAGTACGGTCCCGATTCGATCGACAGCCACCCCTTGGCCGTTGAGAGCGGACTCGACGGCCTCGACGGTGTCGAGATAATCGAATTCGGCGATCTCTTCCGAGTTGTAGCCGAGAGCCTGATAGTGGTCCCGCAAGTCATAGGTGAAGCCGACACGCATCATAGGTGGCTCCGTACCTGGTTTGTGCACGACCTCACGTCGTCCTCCTGCCTGGTGGCCGTAAACGTCGCGTCGACCTCATGCGGATGGTTGCGCCAGCTTCAGCTGGAGCTTTCGCGCTTCGGACGTTGTCCACACGACGCCCAGTTCGATGAGTCGCTCGATCTCCGCGGCCGTGTCCGCAGCGCCTTCGCTCGTCAGCGTCGCGGTGCTGACCGGGCCTTCAGACAAACGACGGAAAAGCCAGGTCCAACGGCCATCGATGATGTGCCACCTCGCGGAGACGAAGTCGAGCACCGCCGCGGCCGGTTCGTCCCCGCCGGCAACCGTCCTCGCCACCACAAAGGGAGACAACACAAGTTCATCCGTCGCCGCCGGCGTGCCGCGATGATAGAGCCCGTTGCGAATATCGGGCAGTTCTCGCCGGGGCGGAACGAGGTGGAGGTCTTCGATCTTTTTCAGATAGCTGGTGAACGGCTCCCGCCTGAGCAGCGACGATTGCGAGCTTCTCCCGTACCCAAGACCGGAGGCGACCGTTTCGTTCTGTTTGAGACGTTCATATTCCGTTCGTTCTTCCCGCGTCAAGATCAGGCCATACATGAGCGCGTAGTCCGTCTTCAGCAGGCCCATGTACCACCCGTTCATCATCTCCCTGATCTCCAGCGCGCCGGTCGAGACCGCCTCACCTTCGTAGTACAAAAACGGATCCGGTTCGCTCGGGCTGGTCGCGGTCACCACCCGCGCTATCTGAAGTTCTCCCATCCGGTCGACCCCCTGGTTGGAGCCGTCGACCGAGCACAGAATATCGGAAGTGATCTCGGAGTATTGCCCGGCAATATCGAGATAGTCCGCACTCCACGGTTTTGACTCGAGTCCGTAGTTCTCCATTTCGTGATACATCGGTTGTTTCGGCGACATGACAAACGGCTCGACGTTGACCCGGAAGTGCCCCGGATAGCTGCGGTGGATGTTTTCCAGCGCGAGCGCCGTCTGTCCGAAGCGTTCTCGGGTATCGCCCGGAAACCCCGGTATGAAACCGGCCACGACCCGGTCGATGCCGGCGCCGAGAAGCGCGTGAAGCGCACCGAGATTGTCTTCCTCGGTCCGGTTCTTGTTCATCTTGGCCAGCGTCTCGTCCGACAGGGACTCCACACCGACAAAAACGAATTCACAACCAGCACGTTTGAGCAGGGCTGCGGTCTCACGGTCGACGTTGGCCCGCAAATATCCGCCCCATTTTATCCGGACATCTCGCCGGAGCAGCTCCTCGCCCAGCTGATACAGCCGGCTAGCTGTCGCGTTGAGCAGCGAGTCCATGAACCATATCGCCTCGCATCCGTACATCTGTTGCAGCCGTACGATGTTGTCCACAACGTGACTGATCGCGTCATTTCTTATTCGTTTCCAGAAGACCCATTCACTGCAGAAGACACATTTATCCGTACACCCGCGAGATAGCTCGTAGGTGATCGTGCGATGCGAGGTGGGGCGACGTTGATACGCCATCAGCGGGACTTTGTCGAAGGCAGGTAAAGGCAGTCCGGGCAGCTTGACCAAAGGCCGTCTTGCGGATTCGAATTGCCCCGATTGGCTGTTGTACCGCAAGGTGCCCGGCACAACGGTAGCGGGCTCACCTTTGGACTCCCGGAATTTTTCGTAGAGGTCGAGAAGGGTGGCCTCGCCTTCTCCGACAGCCACCACATCGGCCAACCCGCTGCGGAGTGCCAGCTTGGCCGAAGCTTCGCTCTCCGTTGTCTGTGGACCACCGAGAACGACATAGGGCGGGTTCTTGCGTCGTTTGAGATGAGCCAACGCCATCAGGGTGGTCAGGTAGTTGGAGCTCCAGACCGAGAAACCAATGAACTTCACGTCTGGAAGCTGCGCCATTGCCGACTCGAGGAACCTGTTCATGTCGGCCAGGTAATCGTACAACAACGACGGAATAATTCCCCGCTCGAGGCAGTAACGGGTGAACCGATCGTCGAGATCGGGAACCGGATCCTGTCCGTTGGCAAAATGTTGTAATACACCGAGTACCAATGGGAGGTCCGGTACGTCCATAATATATGTTTCGCCGAAAACACCGACCGGACGATAGGTCGGCGCGTAAGCATTCGGCACCCATAGGCGCAGGTCGAGGAACTGGAAGTCATCGTGCCCGTTCGCGCGGAGGTAGGCCAGCAGCGATGCAGGTCCCAGCGGTGGCGCGCCGCTGGTGAAATACGGCGGCACGATACAGAGGAAATTTTCCGCGGCTCTCACTTCACGACCTTCCTGTCAGCTGCTTCAACAGATTGAACAGTCGTTTCCCTGTCGACGGAGGACTGAAGAAAAAGAAGGTCCCCTCGCGCTTCCCCAGTACACCATTGACAATAAAACTGTTCAGCGTCGCGGCCCAGTACCGTGGGCCCAGTAACACCAACTGCTTCAGGTACTCCTGGGAGGCCATCCGCGGCCCGAACCAGTGGTTCAACGAAACTGACGGAGCGTGCGAACGTATATCGTGCCAGCATCCGCGGGGCAGGTAAACGGAATCGCCCGGGCGTAATACTCCAGAATACAGCGTGGCGTGTCGTAGCCGGGGAAACTTCTTGATGTCCAAATTGGCTAGATCGATACGACTGTTGGCGATGTTGTCCGGGAACGGGTACGCCGCACTGGTCTCGTCCCAGGAAAGGAGGACGATCGATTTTTCGCCGTATATCTGGCAAAAGAGATTATCTCGTGGATCCGAGTGGAGCAGAGCACGAGTCCCGGTTGACCCGATCCAGATGTACGTGCCGGCCTCGTACTGGTCGGGTTCGATGAGGGAGTCGAAGTCGTAATCCTCCGCTGGGAACAACTCTTTGGCAGGCGTGTAAGCGAGGTAACACGGGGCTGCGGACGTCGCGACCAGCATCTTGCGCACGAAGTCGCCGAAGGGAAGTGTGCGCTCGTAGTATTGCTGCTCTCGAGGGAATAACACCCCATCCGCGGGCAGATCCATCAGCGCGGTCACGAGCCGCTCTCCGTAATCGCTGATCAGGCGATCCGGTGTCCACGCTGCCGTTGCCGGCCAATCAGCGACCAGGCCGGGAAACAGCGTGGGCTCACGACGCCGGGTGGTGACCGCGCGCAGATCCTCTGTGGTCGGTTCCGCCCGGGGGAGTGGCCGCACATTCACGCCGGCCTCGCCGAGCGAAGCGGTCAGCCGCTTGAGGAATTCGGTGCCGGAACCGCTGTCCCACCTGTCGCTCCGTGGAATACCGATGTCGTGCCGCGTCATACTTTCTCCCTATTGCGTTACCATCACGACTGCGACCTTTGCGGATAAGTCATTTCTTGGCCCTTGTAATTGCGCAACCGCAAGCCGTCGCCGGTTTCCGTGTAGGCGGGCTTGGCGATCGGAATCTTGCCGATCTTTGTGGTCAACACGTACTGCGGAACGCCGAACCCGGTGATATGCCCTTGCAGTCCCTCCATGATTTCCCAGCCTTTTTCGATGGTTGTCATGAAGTGTGAGACGCCGGTGACGTTGTCGCAGTGGTAAAGGTAGTACGGCCGTACTCTGATCCGAAGCAGCTCGGTCATGAGCTTGCGCATTGTCGGGATGCTGTCGTTGATGCCCTTGAGCAACACGGTCTGGTTTCCTACCGGTATCCCGTGCCGGAGCAGCCGGTCGACTGCCGCAGCCGACTCATCGGTGATCTCGCGAGGATGGTTGAAGTGTGTGTTCAACCATATTGGATGGTAGCGCGAGAGCATCTCGCACAGCTCATCAGTGATCCGCTGTGGTAACAGTACGGGGAATCTGCTGCCGATGCGGATGATCTCGACGGTCGGAATCGATCTGAGCTGCGAGATGATCTCTTCCAATTTCGTGTCCCGGTAGCTCAGGGGATCTCCGCCGGTCAGTAGCACGTCCCTGATTTCCGGGTGATCGGCGATGTATCGCAGATCTTCCTCAAATGAGCCCCCCTCATTGTCCCGGAAGTACGTGCCGTTCACGTCCGTGGTGTGGAACTTGCGGGTGCAGTGCCGGCAGTAGACCGGGCAGGATTCGGTAATCATCATTATCACCCGATCCGGATACTTGTGCACTACCCGGTTGGTCTTGCGGTAGAACATGTCGCCGACGGGGTCGACATCGGCATCAGCGAAATCGAGGAACTCGCCCAGCGCAGGTACGGCTTGCTGACGGATCGGACAGGTTGGATCATCGGGGTCCATCAGCGAGGCGTAGTAGGGCGTGACACTCCACCGGTACTTCCCGCGCGAGTCGTTGACAGCCTTCGCTTCATCCGGCGTAACCCTCACCCAGCGAGATAACTGCGCCAAAGTTGTGACCCGGTGACGCATATGCCAACGCCAATCCGCCCACTGCTCCGCGGAGGCACCAGCGCCGGCACGAACCGCGGATGCAGGGTCTGCGGAGGAGATTGACGCAGGAACGTTCGACATCGACACTCCTTGTTTCCATTCGAGATGTTCCATTCGAATGAGGTGAAAGTTGGCACCTTGTCAATTACGGTCAGCTGTGCTCTGTGCACATTTGGTGAAGCCTGGCTACCCAGGCCTGATCTGTCAAGTTTCACCGGGTAATCCATGAGCCGGTTGCGGAAGACGATACCGTCCATTTTCCCAACGGCTTCGCAATTGCCGTAAGTACAGCTGGGCTGTTTGGTGTATTGCGGGACGGCGAGGGAAAATGTGGTGCCCGAAAGGGTGAATGTCGGCAACCCGGTCGGAGATGTGTACGAGTACCCCGCAGAAACAAAACTGTGAACATTGCGCCGGCGATCGTGGCGCGCAAAGCCGAACTGTGGTACCAAGGTGATCACCGTACTACTTCCACAGTGCTGGCAATTCTTCGCGTTCGCGTAAGCCAGCTTGCCCTGGAGCTGCCGTGTATTCTGCCCATAATCTGTCGATTCTGAATTCGGCAACCCGCATTGTGCGCGAAGATGACGACATGCTCGCGTCGACGAGATTTTATGATCGCTACCAACAGATGTTCATCGGCGCGAGTGTCGTCCAGGGGATCCTTGATCTTGACCGCCGGTACTCCGTCGACCCCGAATCCGCGATACGAGAATTTCGCCGCAAACGGCGAACTTGGGAAAGTTGCGGAGGATACCTTGAGCGCATCACCACCGAGGATATCCATCATTGGATTTCATCGGATTCATACATCGTGACCGAGGCCGCTGATCCGGATACGACGACAGCTGGTGCGTTCTCGCCGGTGGCGCAGTGCATCTATAAACTCCCGGCCGACGAGTGGGTTATTCCGCAGCTCGCTGATCCGCCGGATGAGATCTTTGACCATGAGCTCTATAAGACCATTCAGAATGACGGTCCACGGGCTAGTGCGTTGATTGACTATCTGGGCGTCCTGCCCAAGTGGTCGGACCGCAAGCTCGCCGGTTCCGCTCGTTTTGCGGGAATGCTGGAGCTGATCAGGCAGAACGCGAACCGGGCGAGCGACAGCCGGATACGGCACGTTATCGGCCTGACATTTGCCATTGAGGGTGTCATCGTCCCTGACTCGGCGGGAGCAAAGCCTCGAAAGTCCATCCGTCTCATGGAGAGATTTGGCCAGGAGGAAATCGTCAATCAGGCATCTACCAGGGCAATCACGACCAGCACACGCTGTCCCCCGCAAGCCCTTGGCAGGTGGAAAAGCGCGCCAGCGGTGCTTGTTCCCGTCAATGGCGTACCTTATTCTCTCCAAGTCTACTGGTACTGTTATGTGCGCACGGTAAGTGACGTGCTCGAAAGATTGTAATTTCGCTGGACTAGGGGTTCATTCTGTGATGACTATCCAGGGTTCCGATCTGCAAGGTTCTGGTTGGGCGCGATACCGCGAGTCGGATATCGTCGGCGCGAGCGGCGGCGAATCCGGTGCGCACTTCGAACAGATCCGCCGGTTCTTTGAGACTCTTCCACCTGATCGTTACGCACCGGATTCGCATCGCTATCGGCGGCATGCACGAGCGGTGTATTTACCTTGGGCCAGCCGGCTCAGCTGGCTTCCGAACATCGATGACCCGGAATATGGCGCGGTCGTGGACTATGACATGCAGGGGTACAACGAAGAGTTCACCGACGTGCGACGGCAGTATCCAGCTATCCCGACGGATATACAACGTAATCCGCTTCTGGAGCGAATGATACGGTTCGATCTCGAACAAACGATGTGGCTGGACGGCTTTCGGCAAAGTCCGCTGAACGTCGGTGTGGGCTGCGTCAAGCTCGGCGTTGACGACTCTTCCGGCGAAGCGGCGGCGACGCCCAATACGATACATCAGGACGGCGGCGCCCGGAGCTTTACGTTTATTCACCTCGTCACGCGCGAAAATGTTCACGGCGCCGTCAACTACATCGCCCCACCACGCTGCGTAGGTCTGTTGCCGTCAGAAATCTCAGCAGATCTGATTCACTCCGAGTTTATTTTGGAGCAGCCGCTGGACGGTTTCGCGGTGCATAATTCGCGGGTGAGCCACTACGTCAGCCCGGTGCGGAAGGGTGATCAGTCAGGTGCCGGTGCCCGCGGTGTGGTGCTCGTGGCCATCTCACCGCTGGTGAAGCAACTTTGATCGCGTTCAAGCGCTCGGCTCAGACGTACAAGTCCTTGGTGTCCAGGGTGGCCGCCGACTCGATGAGTGCGCGCCAATGGCGAACGAGAAAGCAGTAATCTTCGACCCCCTGGGCGACTTCGCCGACATAGTCCGGGCCGGCTTCGACCGCATCGGCGACGCCGTACAGCCGGGCCGCGACCTGCTTGTCGCCGACCGTTCGGGCGGCCGCACGGTAAATCGACACGAAGCGTTCAGGCAATTCCTTTATTACGGGAACAACGTCCTCCAGTACATCCAGCAGGTTCGCGGCGTACTGCTCAGAATTCAACTTCCCGTCCGGGGTGAGGAAAGAATTTGGTGCGCGTCGAAGTGTTTCGTGATGGCGGGTCAGAATTGGCCACAGAATAAGGTGCCGAAGGTCTCGTTGCGCGTAGTCATTCACCGCGCTCGGGTTTACTTGTTTGGCCCGGTCGTCATCGTACCGGTGGTGCACCTTGCGAGAATGGAAAATAATGGGATAGTGCAGGTTGCGGAGGAGATTCCTGCGCAGGTAGTCGGTGCCGAGCGTTCGATGAATCGGCATTTCGGGAAGTTCCAGAAACACGTCTTTCATCGCACAGGAAAGCATGACGGTACGGGCGGTGAGGTCCAGTTCGGCAAAATCGGTCGTGTACCGGATGCCCGGGTCAACCGTAAGGTACTGCCGTAGTTCCTCGAGAAGGTGATCGGGTGACTCGTCGGGCGCGGCGAGAAGCTCAAGTTCCACGAGGAAGTGCTCGCCCGCCAGCAGCAGATCGCGTCGATCGTGCGGGGAATTGCCGAAACTACTGGTGCCGACAAAATTGACGGTCTTGCTGGGGTCCGGATTTCGGGCCCCGTTCGGCTGGAGGGTGAGTCCAAGATCGGCGATCTTGCGGCCCAGCGCCTGGAGTTCAGGAACACAGGGGTAGGCTTTTCCCGTCGACCACTCGTCGACTCGCACATCGGAGTCGCGGCGATGCAGAGTATCGCAACCCAGGGCGGCCGCCAGAAGCGCTGCCTTATTGGGACCTGCCCCGTAGGCCAGCTCATCTGGGTTCAGTAACGCGAGCAATCGGTTCGAGTCGGCTGAGGGCAGATCCAGCCGGTTGATCACGGTGCGGAGAAAGTTGCCCGCTACGCCCGCGGTCAGGTGTATGACCTTTACGCCCTGGGACTTCCGTTGCTCAGCCAATGTTTTCCGATGCTGATCAACCCAGGGGGCGTCAGAATGCTCGATAAGCGCGAGAACACACGATCTACCGTCCGTGCCAATAAGGAGAGCTTCCCTCGCAAGCTCGCTGATCTGGTCCGCACAAGGTCGATTCGTCGGTACGTACAGCAGATTCGTCGGCATTGTGTATTACCTCTTCTCAACCGGTCCTACGTCGCTTTCGCTGGAACGGGCACGGCGCCCGTCGTCGATCGCCCGTCGTTCAAGGTGTTCGGCGAAGCGGGACCACGCCTGGGCGTGGGAGCGTGCGAGGTCCGCCACCGTACCCACTAGGTGCTCAGGGACCTTGTGCACAATGTCGTCCCAATGTGCCATTCCACCGATATGCACATCGAGCCATCGAAGAAGCACCCGCCCGGTGTCGCGGAAGCGCAGTGCAGGATCGTTCTTCAGATCCGCGAGCCTGCCGACTGGGTCACTCACAAACTGCGGCTGCAGCTCGCGCGAAGGTTCCGGCCGGACGGCGCCTGCGCCGCCGGTCCCGATTCGCTGCCGATCGCGAAGCGGATGCTCGCCGGCCCGTAGTCGCTGGCGAACGTCCTGCACGGTGGACGGAGAGACCCCCGCCTCCCGCGCGACGGCACGGAGCGAAGCCTCCGGCCGCTCGGCAAGGAGCTTGCCGGCCAGCAGCCGTCCGGCTGCGCTGTTGAGCGGCCGAACGCGGCCGTCCTGTCCGCGCCGGGCGTCCAACTGGTCGATCGAGTCACTCGAACGTTTTCGAATTTGCGCGACGGTGCTGGGGGAGAGGCCGGTGGCCGAAGCGATCATGCGGTTCGACCAGTCGGGATGCGAATCGACGATGCGCTCGGCTGCCGCAACGCGTTCGGCGCGACCAAGCGGGAGCCCGTGCTGAACATTGAGTTTCACCGCAATCACAAAAGCGTCTCGTTCGGTGCCGTCGTAAACCTTTGCCGCGATGTCACGCTGACCGCGCGCCTGCGCGGCGCGCACCCGGTGCATCCCGTCAACGACCCGCATGGTGGGCCCGTGCACGACTATCGGCGGTAGGGTGCCCTCTACTTCGGCAAGCAACTCCGCGTGACTGTGGCTGGTGCCCCCCTGACGAGGTGAATCGGCAGGCAGCAGCGCGTCGATCGGTAGGCGCGTCAACGGACAACTGCCCAGTTGAGCTGTCAGCCAGTGATCGGCCGGCAGTTCAGCTTCGCCATGATCGGCCAGCCGGGACGAACGATCATCACGAGCAGGCATGTTTCTCCCAACGTGCCCACCCTGTGCTCAGCAAAAAACAAACACAGTAGCGTCGCACCGGGTAACCATTATCGAATGTGCGCGCGCCCTCGCGCAAAGGCGAAAACCGGAACTCCGGATTATGAATAACCGGCAGCCGGCGAGCCGCGAATTATGGACACAACGAGACCCTAATTCTTATACGCGAAATTTCGCACCCCAGAGTTGTCAGCCTGCGTGAGCAGAGCGACAACTACGCTAGCACCGCGAGAGTTGATCGTCTGTGCGCCAAATAGGTGAGCAATTCGCGCGCGCCGGACTCGGCAAGAGGTGGTGCACAACGTCAAGACATGCGCCTGCTGGGCAAGCAGTGTCCGAAGGTGCCGGGATTTGTGCCCGAGGATGTCAGGTGCGACGTTTGGTGCGGTGATGGACTGAATCGCCACCTAGAATTCGCCTGACGCCTCCAGCCTTTGGCGGATCGATGTCCGAGGTGGTGCGAAACACGGCGGAATTGGGCCGATCATTCCGTCAGGTCGGATCCTCGGGGAGGTGGTGGCCCTGCTGCGAGCGCGTCGGTTTCGTCATCGGTGAGTAGCCGGGAGCGGATCAGGAAGCGCACGCCTTCCGGTGCTTCGAGGGAGAATCCGCTGCCACGTCCTTCGACGACGTCCACTGTCAGGTGCGTGTGTTTCCAGTACTCGTATTGGTCGGCGCTCATCCAGAACGGGACACCGTCTCCGACGTGGCCGAGCAGCACATCCACGCCCCCGACCCGGAAATCGTCGCGGGGGAAACACATGGGTGCGCTGCCGTCGCAGCAGCCGCCGGACTGGTGGAACAGCACCGGGCCGTGCTGTTCCACCAGTCGGGCAAGCAGAGCGTTCGCCGCCCCGGTCAGGGTGACCCGGTTGACCGAAGGTGTCATCTCAGAAGAACCCGAGCTTGTTCGGCGAGTAGGAAACGAGCAGGTTCTTGGTCTGCTGGTAGTGCTCCAGCATCATCTTGTGGGTTTCCCGGCCGATGCCGGACTTTTTGTAGCCGCCGAATGCGGCGTGCGCGGGGTAGGCGTGGTAGCAGTTGGTCCACACGCGACCGGCCTTGATGCCGCGGCCCAGCCGGTAGGCGGTGTTGGTGTCGCGGGTCCAGACCCCGGCACCGAGGCCGTAGAGGGTGTCGTTGGCGATGTTGAGTGCCTCGTCGACCGAGTCGTAGGTGGTGACGGACACGACCGGGCCGAAGATTTCCTCCTGGAAGATGCGCATGTCGTTGCTGCCCTTGAAGATGGTCGGCTGGATGTAGTAGCCGCCGGGCAGGCCGTCGACCTTGCGGGTATCCCCGCCGGTGAGGACCTGCGCGCCCTCCTGCTTACCGATGTCGATGTAGGACAGGATCTTCTCGTACTGGTCGTTACTCGCCTGGGCGCCGATCATGGTGGTGTCGTCGAGCGGGTGGCCGCCCTTGATGGCCTTGGTGCGTTCGATACAACGCGCGATGAACTCGTCATAGATCGACGAGTGGATCAGTGCGCGGGAGGGGCAGGTGCACACCTCGCCCTGGTTGAGCGCGAACATCACGAAGCCCTCGACGGCCTTGTCCAGGAACTCGTCGTCGGCGTCGGCCACGTCGGGCAGGAAGATGTTCGGGCTCTTGCCACCCAGCTCCAGCGTGACCGGGATGATGTTCTCGCTGGCGTACTGCATGATCAACCGGCCGGTGGTGGTCTCCCCGGTGAAGGCCACTTTCGCCACCCGCGAACTGGAGGCCAGTGGTTTACCGGCCTCGACGCCGAAGCCGTTGACGACGTTGAGCACACCCGGTGGCAGCAGGTCGGCGATCAGCTCGATGACCTTGAGGATCGAGGCCGGGGTCTGCTCGGCCGGCTTGAGCACCACGCAGTTACCGGCCGCGAGCGCGGGCGCCAGCTTCCACGTCGCCATCAGGATCGGGAAGTTCCACGGAATGATCTGCCCGACCACGCCGAGCGGCTCGTGGAAATGGTAGGCGATCGTGTCCGCGTCGACCTCGGCGATACTGCCTTCCTGGGCGCGGATCGCACCGGCGAAATAGCGGAAATGATCCACCGCCAACGGCAGATCCGCCGCCAGCGTCTCGCGCACCGGCTTGCCGTTCTCCCACGTCTCGGCCACCGCCAGTGCCTCGAGATTCTCCTCGAGCCGGTCCGCGATCTTGTTGAGGATGTTCGCACGTTCCGTCGTCGAGGTGGCGCCCCATTTCTCCGCCGCACGGTGCGCGGCGTCCAGCGCCCGCTCCACATCCACCGCGGAGGAGCGCGCCACCTCCGTGAACGCCTCACCGTCCACAGGAGACGGATTCTCGAAGTAACGCCCGTCCGCCGGGGCGACCCAGTCACCCCCGATGAAATTGTCGTAACGGCCGGCGAAGCTGACGATGCTGCCCGCGGTACCCGGCTTCGCGTAGATCATGCGACGCTCCTCGTTGAGTCTGGGGTGTGCTCAGGCACGGCGATGATCGCCGCGATGGTGATCACGGTGACTCACGAGGGTTGGCGCGAGGTTGGCGTCGCGAAGAGTTCAGTCGCGAGAAGCTGCTCGCAGGCGCGCGGTGGCGCCGGCCCGGCGCACATCGCCACTGGCCAGCAGCCGCAACGCGTGCTCATGCACCTCGACATCGTGAGGCGCGCTTTCGCCGTACCGCAACGCGTGTTCGGCGACGTCGCTCTCCAGGACCGCGGTGCGCACGCCGACCTCCAGGTACTCCCGCCATTGCGCGATACCCGGCGCGTCCGATTCAGGCAACAGCGGACCACGGTGAAGCCGGACCGCGGTCGCCGTGTCGCCGGATCTGATCGCGGCGAGCACGTCCACCGCATCGCACGAAATCGGCCCCGCGAGCGCGTACCGCCGACTGGTGATGTCACCACCGACGGCCCGCCGCAGGTGCGACACCTCGGCCTTGAGGGTCGTCGCGCTGACCTGCCGCTCGCCGTAGACCGCCTCGCGCAGGCGCTCGGGCGTGAACCCTTCGGGTTCCAGCGCCAGCAGGGCGAGGATCTCGACTTGCCTCGGTCGCAGGCGCACGGGAACGCCGTCGCGCAGGATTTCGGCCACGCCGAGGCAGTTCAGCTGGATACCGGCCCGCGCCGTGGGCACCGGGTTACGCAGCCTGGTCTGAATCGTGGTGATGAGGGTGCGCACGGTCGACATCGCCAGCGGATGCGAGCGGTCCCAAGTCGTGGACAGGTCGAGAACACCGAGCTGGTTGCCCCGTCGATCGCGGATCGGGGCGCAATAGCAGACCCAGCCGTGCAGCGCGGCGACCAGATGTTCGGCCGAGAACACCGAACTGGGCCGGCCCGTGCGGAGCGCGAGGGACAACGCATTGGTCCCCATATGCGGTTCGTCCCACCGCCCGCCGGGCGCGAAGTTCACCCGCTCGGCGCGCCGGCGCATCACCCGGCCACCACACGACCACAGAATTGTGCCCGTTTCATCAGTGACCGCGGCGATATACCCCGCGTCGTCGGCGATGCCGCGCAGTTCCTCGGCCAGCTCGGTCACCGGTCCGCGCAGCGGCGACTCCACCCACCGGGGTCCGACGTCGCCGTCGTCGATGGTCGGGGCGCTGTCCCGGGCCGGGTCGACAGTCCGGAGCGAGCGAGACCACGACTGAACGACCTCGGGGCGCAATCCGGGGGCCGCGGCTCCGCTGCCGGGCGTGGTCGGCGCCGGCACCCACCGCGCCCACTCTCGCTCCAATGCGGCCCTCCGATGCCAGAGGACACCTTGACCCTGTGCCATCCGCGAACCTCGTTGTCCTTGTGCTGGGGTGGATCCCCATCATGAACGACACGGCCCGCGCGCGCACCTATCCCTGTTCCTGACCGGCAGTGAGGGGCGCGGCCTGGCTCCATGGCGTATCGATGCCTTCGGCCGCGAGGCTTTCGCGGTAGTGGGCGACATTGGCGAGTTTGACCCCTTCGTAACCGCGGACGAGGTCGGGCAGGCTCGCGACACGGACGGCTCGCTCGTAGTTTTCGGGCGTGAGGCTCTCGGCGAGGCTGGTGACGACCTCCCGGTAATGCGCGACCAGGGCGCGCTCGAGCCGCCGGACGTGGGCGTATCCGAAGAGGTCCAACCGAGTTCCGCGCAATCCCTTCAGCGCGGCCAGCGAGCGCAGCACGCGGTGCGATGGGGGGCCGAAACGAACCTTCTTCTTCCGTCCGAGTGCACGGAGAATGGGCGGGTGGAGCTGGAAAGTCACTCGACCGCTCCCGGGGACCTCGGCCGTGGCCGCCTCGACGAAACCGGGGGCGGTGAGGAGGCGGGCGACTTCGTACTCGTCCTTGTATGCGGTGAGCTTGTAGAGGTAGCGCGCGACCGCTTCCGTGAAGCGGGTCTGCGGCGTGACGGCACGCTCGGCGTCCCACACTCGCTCGACGAACCGGATGTAGTTCTCGGCTGTCTTCACGTCCTGGTACCCGACGAGCTCGGCGGACCGCAGCTCGACGAGGCGGCGGACCTCGCCGTCGAGGGGTGACCCGGCCAAGGCCGCCGGCGGTACGGGGGCCTTCGCTCGTTCCGGCGGCGCGGTGGCGGCGGCAAAGCGGTCCGGTGCCGCAACGGCAGCACGGCCCCATCGGAACGCCGCGACGTTGGCGGATACGGCCACCCCGTTGATCCCGATCGCCTCCTCGATGGCGCCGGCGGGAATCTGCAAGGCCCCGCTCTGATACGCGGCACCGACGATGAGGAAGTTCGCAGCCGCGTTGTTCCCGAACAGCTTCTCCGCGGCGGCGAGGGCGTCGAACGAATGGAGCTCGGCAGTCACCGACTCCAGGCGCGTGACGAGCTCCTCCGCCGCCACATAACTCACGGCCGGGTCGTACACCATGTCGCCCGTCGGCGTCTCGCTGGTCGACGCCACGGCGATGGTCGTGGAGGGATCGCCGTAAGCGAGGTTGCGCGGTTCGGCGGCGGTGAGCAGGTCGAAGGCGAGGATGCAGTCCGAAGCGCCCGGTGACACCCGGTTCGAGGGCTCGAGTTTCACCTCCGCGAAACGGAGGTGACCGGTGACGGGCCCGGCCTTCTGGCTCAACCCGATCTGGTCCAGGGTCTCGACCTCATATCCGGCCAGTATGGCGGCGGTGGCGAGCACCTGGTTGACGGTGACGATGCCGGTGCCACCGATGCCCGCGAGGAACACGTCCTGGGGACCCGATCGTCCGGGCGACGGGGGAGCGGGGACCTTCGGAGGATCAGGGATCGTGTGCCGCGCCTGCCGGGCTTCGGGGTCGACCTCAACGGTGACGAAGGAGGGACAATCACCGTCGAGGCAGCTGTAGTCGGTGTTGCAGGACGTCTGGTCGATCCGCGTCTTACGCCCGTACTCGGTGTCGACGGGGCGCACCGACAAACAGTTGCTCTTCCTGCCGCAATCGCCGCAGCCTTCGCAGACGGCTTCGTTGATGACGACCCTGGTCGTGCGCGCGGGCAGCGTTCCGCGCTTGCGCTGCCGCCGGGCGTCCGCGGCGCAGTGCTGGTCGTAGATCAGGACGGTGACGCCCGGGGTGTCACGCAGCAGACGCTGGGCCTCGTCGAGCCGGTCCCGGTGCCACAGCAGCGTTCCCTTGGCGAGCTTGCGGCGGCGGTGACGGTCCGGCTCGTCGGCGCAAATGATGATCTTGCTGACGCCTTCGTGGGTGAGCTTGTGGGTCAGCGCCTCCACGGGGAGCGCGCCCTCGGCGTCCTGTGCGCCGGTCATGGCGACGACTTCGTTGTACAGGAGTTTGTAGGTGATGTTGACCCCCGCGGCGACGCAGGCCTGGACGGCGAGCTGTCCGGAGTGGAAGTAAGTGCCGTCGCCGACGTTCTGGAAAATGTGCCCGACATCGGTGAACGGCGCCTGACCGATCCACTGGGCCCCTTCGCCGCCCATCTGGGTGATCGCGACGACGGACGACGCTTGCCGTGCCTCGAGTGTCACCATTGTGTGGCAACCGATGCCGCCGCCGCCGATGGAGCCTTCAGGAAGCACGGTCGACCTGTTGTGCGGGCACCCACTGCAGAAATAGGGCGCTCGCGAGGTGCTCAATACGGGGAGCTGGATCGGGCCGGAGGCCGGGGCGGCCAAGGGGACGCGGTCGCGGAGCACGCGGCGCAGCGGTCCCGTCAGCCGCCCGGCGGTCAGCTCGCCGTCGTGCGGGACGAGCGGCTGACCGGCCGCGTCCTTCTTCCCGAGGACGCGGGGGGTGTGGGCGGTCCCGTAGAGCGCATCCCGGATGTGGGTTTCGAGGAAGGCGGTCTTGTCTTCGACGACGAGGATTTCCTCGAGTCCGGCGGCGAACTCCACGATGGCGGCCTGGTCGACGGGGTGGATCATGCCCATCCGCATGACCCGGATGCCGGATCGCTCGAGCTGGGCGTCGTCGACGCCGAGGTCGAGAAGGCTTTGGCGCAGCGCGTTGTAGGTGCTCCCGGAGGCGATCAAACCGACAGTGGGTGCGGGCGGGTCGACCTCGACCGGGTTGAGGTTGTTGGCCGCCGCGTAGGCGATCACCGCGGCGGTGCGCGGGCCGTACAGGTCGTCCTCGGCCGCCTGGATGCGGCCCGGGGCGAGGTCGACGGTGCGCTGCCGGTAGGTCCAGGGCAGTCCGTCCCATTTGGACGGTGGAGTGGTGGTCTGAACCTGGGAAACGGTGTCGTCGACGGTCCAGGCGCCGTCGGCGACATCGGCGACGATCTTGAGTGCGACGAGGCAGCCCGACGCCCGGGACATGGCGATACCGTGCAGTCCCAGTGTGACGATTTCGGTCGCGTTGCGCGGGAACAGCACGGGAATGCCGAGTGCGGCCAGTGACCGCTCACTGACCGCCGGAACGGTCGACGACTTGCTGCCCGGGTCGTCCCCGACGAGCAGCAATGCGCCGCCGTTCGGATTGACTCCGAACATGTTCGCGTGACGCAGCGTGTCGGTGGCGCGGTCCAGACCAGGTCCCTTGCCGTACCAGATACCCACCACGCCGTCGTAGGGTGAGGCACCGACCGGGAGATCCATCTGGGAACCCCAGACCGCGGTGGCCGCGAGTTCCTCATTGAGACCGGGCACGAAAGTCACGTCGTTCGCGGCCAGCGTGCCGGGCATCCCGCCGAGCAACCGGTCCACGCCCCCCAGCGGACTGCCTTGGTATCCCGAGACGAACGCGGCCGTGCGACGCCCTTGCCGCCGGTCGAGCTCGTGCTGCTCGACAAGCAGCCGCGCGATGGCCTGTACCCCGGTCAGCAGTACGGCCGGGGCGCCGGTGCGGTATCGGTCGTTCAGGTCGTACTTGGCCACCGCGTCGTGCTGGAGGGTGTCAGTCATCGTGTCTCTCCGTTCTTGCTGCCAGAGCGGCAGTTCGTCAGCGGGCGAGGCGCCGGCGGACCACGGCGTCGGCTGCGGCCGCTGTGGTGATGCCGCTTTCCTTGGCCTGGACCAGGACTTCGGTGACGGAGGCGCCGAGCGCCTCGATGTCTTCCCGGACGTCGTGGGCCGCCTTGCCCAGCCGCTCGCCGTTGCCCTGGATGAGGCCACCGGCGTTGGCGATGTAGTCGGGGACCCACGCGACGCCGCGACGCATCAGGGTCGCCGCGACGGCCCGATCCTGAAGCTGGTTGTTGGCGGCTCCGCAGACCAATCTCGCCTGGAGTGCGTTTGCCGACGCGGGAGTGAGTGTGCTTCCCAGTGCGCACGGGGCGTAGATATCGATGGGGTCCTCGATGACGGCTGGCGAGGTTTTCACCCCGGCATGGCTGGTGCGCACACGATGGAGCGCGTCGTCCGAAGGATCGGTGACAACGACCTCCGCGCCGGCCTCGGCCAGCAGGCCGATGAGGTGATATCCGACCTTGCCGGCCCCCTCCACTCCGACGGTCCGGCCGGCCAGGCCGGCGGTGCCCCACACCACCGCGGAGGCCGCCCGCATCGCCTGGAATACGCCGTACGCCGTGGACCACCCCGTGTCGCCGGAACCGCCGGCGCTTTCGGTGCGGCCGACCACGTGCGGGGTGACTGTCCCGACGACGTCCACGTCCTCGGCTGTCGTGCCCATGTCGGCGGCCGTGATGTAGCGGCCCGCGAGCGAGTCGACGAACTTGCCGTAGGCCCGCAACAGTTCCGGCGTCTTGTCGAGCAGCGGATCACCGATGATCACGCCCTTGCCGCCGCCGAGGGCGAGCCCGGCGGCAGCCGCCTTGTAGGTCATGCCTTCCGATAACCGCAGAACGTCGGTGAGTGCGGCCTGCTCGGAGCGATAGGGATAGAACCGGGTACCACCGAGGGCCGGGCCGAGGCCGGTGTGGTGGATGCCGATGATCGCACGCAGCCCGGACTGCTCGTCGCGGCAGAAGACCACCTGCTCGTGCGCGGTGCCCATGGCGGTCTGGCGATCGAAGACGCCGGCCTCACGATCGAGGACGATCTCTGTGCTCACGAGGACTCCATTGGCGCATAGGGAAGGTGGCATGACCTCATGGGATGAGTCACACTGTTGCGGTAACTCTCGATCTACAGGACGGATCGGTCAACTTGTCCGGCCTCAACTATGCATATCGACAAGATGCGTCGGATATGGGACTGAAGGAGTGACCGATATGGCAACCTTGGACCGGCTCGACGCGGAGATCATCGGGCGGCTCGAGCAGAGTGGGCGCGCGGGTATCGCGCAACTGGCGAGCGACCTCGGAGTCAGCCGCAACACGATTCAGGCGCGGATGAGGCGACTGGAGGAATCCGGTGTCCTGCGGGGTTTCCGGCCGGAGCTGGACCTTTCCGCGATCGGCCTGCCGGTTCAGGCGTACATCAGCCTCGAGGTCGATCAACGCATGATCCCCGAAATCATCGACAAACTCGAGGCGGTGCCAGAGGTCCTTGAGGCGCGTACCCAAGCCGGACGTGAGGACCTCGTGGTCCTCGTGGCCTCCAGTTCGGTCAGTGACATCCAGCGGATCTCCATCGATCTCGTGAACATCGCCGGAGTCAGGCACACCGATACGACCCTGATCGTCAACACGGTCGTCCCTTACCGCGTATGGCCGCTGCTGGACCGGCACACGTCGGCCAAGGGATGGGGGCGCTCCACGCCGCCGCCACGATGAGATATCCGGCGGTCGCTCAGCAAGCGCAGTCGTCGCGCTTTTTGGGGAACGTCAGTCCATTGACATTTCGCCGTCTGGTGCGCTGGTCATCGACGAGCGAACTCCGATCCTGCTCGGCTGGCTCCGCCCCGCCGTGGCCGCCGCGGACACCGCCGGACGGTGTCCGCCTTGGCGTTCAGGAGTTCATCCGCCGCGGCGCGGGGTTCGACATGATCCCCGCCTTGGCGCCGAGAACGACACCGGCTGGAACACCACCTGGATTGCGCACAACAGCTGAATCGCCTTGCCGGCTCGGATCTTGCGCACGGGCAGCTTCGAAGTAGCTCTGGTCGAGCTGGTGCAAACGGATGTGCCGCATCGCTTCGCCGAATGTGCAGGCGCCGTACCACAACCAGTTACATCCATCGCAATGGCTGTGCCACCGGCTGCAGTTGACGCAGTACCTGTTGTGCACGTGGTGTTTCATCTTCATGGTGGTGGTTCGCATATCGGTTCCCGGTGCGTGGCGGTTCAATGCTCGGAAACCAGCGTCTCTGGGAAAAGGGCGCGCGTCGTCACCGCGAGCGGGAGTCCCGCACTGCCAGCTAGCCGGTATCGGTGGGTAGCTCGGCGCACACCTGAGTGCCGTGCCCGGGGCGGCTGGTGATCGTGATCCGCCCGCCCAGCGCCTCGATACGGTCGATGAGCCCGATCAACCCGGAGCCCCGGTCCGCGTCCGCGCCGCCCACCCCGTTGTCACTGATCGAGATGGTGAGCCGGTTGTCGGCTTGGGCGGCCTCGATCCGGACCGCGGATGCCTCCGCGTGCTTGGCCGCGTTGGTCAACACCTCCGCCGCCAGGTAATACGCGGCGACCTCGATAGCGGCCGGCAGCCGGGCAAGGATGTGCACGTCGATTTCCACCGGCACGGCGGACCGCCGCGCCAGGGCGTTGAGCGCCGGTGACAATCCGCCCTCGGACAAGATCGCGGGGTGGATCCCGCGGGCGATCTCGCGCAGGTCGTCGAGCGCGCCGGCCAGCCCCTCGGCGATCTCCGACAGCTGTTGTTGAAGATCGGGCAGCTCGTCGGGCACCTCGGCCTGGAGGCTGCGCACGTCGAGTGCGAGGCTGACCAGCCGCTGCTGGGTGCCGTCGTGCAGATCCCGCTCGATCCGGCGCCGGGTCTGGTCACTGGCCGTCATCAAGCGCGCGCGTGAGGCCGCGAGATCCTCTCGGGCTTGTGTGTTGGAGACTGCGGCGGCCACCAAGTCGGTGAACTGTGCCAGCCGCGCCTCGGACTCCGCCCGGTGCGGACCGGCATGCATCCAGATCGCCAGCATCACGCCCCAGACCCGTCCTTCGATGAAGATCGGCGCGGCGACTCCCAGCTGAACACCATCTTCCAGGGCTATCTGACCGAGCGCGTGGTCAGGGCCAGAGACGGCGTCCGACCAGGTCGTCTTGCCGGTGCGGACCACGGTCGTCGCGATGTTGCGAGTGTTGGTCGACGCCTTCGCCCCGACCTGGAGCCGCAGCTGCGTGCCGCCCCAGGCCGCGATCACCAGGCAGGTGTCATCGGGCTCCCGCCGCAGCATCCGCGCGGCGTCGGCGCCGAGCACCTTGCCCGTTTCTTCGACCACCGCCGCGAAAACGGTTTCCGTCGGTTCCCCGTGGGCGACCAGAGTCGCCACCCGGCGCAACGCCTCCTGCTCACGCAGCAACTGGGCGAGGTGGTCGCGATCAGGTCTCGGGGATGGGGCCATGTCGTTGGCCTACTCGATTTCCCTGGGCGCCGGCACGGCAGTCGCGCCGATCGCGTGGACAGCAGGGTCGCACTGCACGGGTAAGCTCCAGGCCAACCGGCTCACCCGCCCAGCCTCAGCCGAGGTGGTGCTCATGACGACGCGCTCGCCCCAATCCGGAAGTCCAGAGCCAAGACCCGACGGTTCCCTTGCCAGGCGCGGGCGGGTGGTGGTGGCCGACGATGACGTGCTGCTCCGCGAAGGGATCGCCAGCCTGCTTGAACGTAACGGGTTCGAGGTCGTAGGACAGGCTGGTGACGGCACGAACCTGCTCGGCCTGATTCGCGAGCACACCCCGGAACTGGCCGTCGTCGACATCCGGATGCCGCCCACTCACACCCTCGAAGGACTCGAGGCCGCCCAGCAGATCCGCAAGAGCTTCGCGGATACCGGAATCGTCCTGCTGTCGGCCTACGTCGAGGTCGAGCACGCCGTGGAGTTGCTGGCCGGCGGGCGCCGTGTCGGGTATCTCCTGAAGCGCCGGGTGACCGACGTGAACGAATTCGTCGACGCCCTCGAACGGGTCATGAGGGGCGGCTCGGTCGTCGACCCATCGCTGATCCAAGAGCTCATGCGCGCACAACGCAAGGACGATCCGCTGGCCGTGCTCAGCGCGCGCGAGCGAGAGGTGCTCGCGCTGATGGCGGAGGGACGGTCCAACGCCGGGATCGCCCACGCGCTGTGGGTCACCGAGGGGACGGTCGAAAAGCACGTTCAACACATCCT
Organism: Amycolatopsis pithecellobii; assembly: GCF_009707865.1. Classification (GTDB taxonomy): domain Bacteria; phylum Actinomycetota; class Actinomycetes; order Mycobacteriales; family Pseudonocardiaceae; genus Amycolatopsis_E; species Amycolatopsis_E pithecellobii. The sequence continues at coordinate 70,271 of NZ_WMBA01000023.1, read as the reverse complement.
CACCAAGTTGCAGCTGCCCGACAGCGGCGACGACCACCGCCGTGTGCTGGCGGTCATCACCTTTCTCGAGGCCCGCTAGCGGCAACCGCGGAGCAGTTCCTGGATGGCGCCGGCCGACAGGGACGCCTTCGCCAGGAATCCGATCGCCGGGCTGGCGTCGATGAGTTCTTCGAAGTCCCTCCCGGCATGCGTGGAAATCATTATAATTCTGGGGCCACCAGCCGACCAGCCCATTGTGCGCCCATACGCGTGCAGATTCTGCGCGAGCTGGAACCCGCTTTCATCACCGAAATCGATATCCAGCAGCACGACATCCGGCCGCTGCTCGCCGACTCGCTGTGCGGCTTCAGCGGCCGTCGAAGCGACATCGACCGCGAGCCCCTGGTGTTCGAGCAGAGCACGGGCCGACTTGAGGAAACGCGCGCTGTCGTCGACGAGGAGACAACGCAAGACCATGCCCTTGATCATGGCGCCGGACCACGCGCTTTGCATTCCAGCTAGCCCGAACCTCTCGTCGAAGGGTGAGTCCGGTGGAGCCGGCGGGGCGAGTCGCGGTCGCGAAATGGGACGCGAGGTCTCAGGAGCCTTACGCCGGCACGCCGACGCGGCTCCGACGGTGGCCGACCCACCTGCCGCGGCGTCGCCGACCGCAAGCAAGGACGCTATGGCCCGTCCTGCTCAAGCGGGTCGCTCCGATCGCCGCCGCCGGGTCGGCGATCGTGGCCCTTGCGGTGGTGCTACGCCGGCGCGTCCCTGCACTGACCCGTCCCGGCGCGAAATTGCGCTACCAGAGCCTCGATGCGGTCGGCGTGATGCTCTGGGCGTAGCCGCTCGGTGCGGCCGAGCATGACCAATCCGTGCAGTGCGGCCCAAAAGACCTCGGTGAGAGTGTCGACGTCGCGTGCAGCCGCAATGGTGTCGACCGCCCCGCGCAGTTCGCCGAATGCGTCGGTCAGCGGCGCCGGGATGTCCTCGGCTCCGAAGGGTAGCCGGGTGGGCCGGGTGAACATCGCGTCGTAGAGCGCGGGGTTCGTCGCGGCGAAGTCGCTGAAAGCGGCGGCAACGCGGCCGACCTCGTCGTCGGGTGTGGCGCTACTGCGACGGGCCGCGCGCAGCGTCTCGGCCAGTTCCCCCATGCCCTCCAGTGCGACAGCTTCGACGATGTCCTCCATCGACCCGAAATGCTTGTACAGCACCGGCTGGCTGTATTCGATCTCGGCGGACAACCTGCGCGTCGTGACCGCATCCCAGCCTTCATTCTCGGCCAAGGTGCGTGCTGTTGCCGTGATGAGCCGGCGACGGGCGATGCGCTCGCGCTGCCGACGGTCCTCGATAGCCATACCTCACTGTAGCACCGCTACCTTCGCTAGCAATGCTATTGACACGAGGAAGCGACAGGGTTAGCGTCGCTAGCGCTAGCAACGCTAACGCTATGGAGGCAGACCGAGATGACCACACCCGAACGCCGGCTCGCGGACCTTTTCGTCGAGATGACCAACACCCACAACCCGGACCTGGTGGACCGGTTCATCGCCGAGGACTACCTCAACCACAACGACTTCGTCGGCGACGGACGCGAGGCCAACCGCCAGTTCTGGACCGGGTTCTTCGCCGGCGTGCCCGACGTGCGCGTGACGATGGAAGACCTGGTCGTCTCCGGTGACCGGGTGGTGGGCCGGTTCACTTACCGCGGCACCCACACCGGGGAATTGGTGGGCATTCCCGCCAGTGGCAAACCCGTCGAGATGCGCAGCATCGACATCTGGCGTGTGCAGCACGGCATGTTTGCCGAGCACTGGGACGAGCTGAACCTCCTGCAGCTGTTCCAGCAGGTTGGCGCCCTGCCGATGCTCGGCGGCACGGAGGCCCAGGCATGACACTGCTCTCGCAACTCGCCGCGCTCCTGGCGATCGTCAGCACGGGAATTGTCTACGGCACCGATACTTTCTGCGCGCTCGTCCAACGGTCCGCACTGGCGCGAGTCGATGACACCACCCTCACCGCGATCATGGGCAACGTGCACCGCTTCGGTGACCGGCGCATGCCGGCTCCGGGAATCCTCGGGATCATCGCCGCCGCCATCGCATCCGTGCTCGCCGCGATGGCCGGCCACCCCGCCGCATCAGCGACCGCGGGAGCGGCATTCCTCCTGCTGGTGGTCTGGGTGCTGCTTTACCTGCGTATCAGTGCACCCATCAACCGCATCCTCACCGCGGCCGCCGACGCTCACGAAACTCCCGCCAATGCCCGCGCCTTGCAACGGGACTGGGACCGCATCATCGTGCCCAGGGCTGTCCTTCAGGGCATGGCGGTCCTCGCCCTGGGCGTAAGCCTCATCAGCTGAAGCCGGCACACTCTTCCCACAACAGATGTGAGGTCCAACCGGAATGAGCACCGGGATCATCGCTCCGCCCTATCACGTCCAGTCGACGGCCGGAACCGTGCGCGACGGATTTCCGTACTTCGCCCACCATGATTCGGTCTCGGCATTGTGGTCGCACAAGTGGCGTGCGCCATGCGCGGCCGGGATCTACCCGTTCACTGACGGGCGGGTGGCGGACTTCGACCCGATCTTCGCCGAACTGAGCAAGATTTCCGCCGACGACCCGGGAATCCTGTACCGCCCTGACGACTACGCGAAGCCGTTCTTCCCGGTTGCCGATCAGCTGGTCGCCGCCGCCGAGGAAGCGCTGTCGAATGGCGGCAGGGCCGAGGCGAGGGACCTGTTCCTGCGCGCGGCAGCGGTCTACCGGATCGCGCGGTTCCCGGTCAACCGGTCGCCGCTAGGCCAGGAAGCATGGGAGAACGGCAAAGCCGCATACCAGCAAGGCGGCCGGCTGCTCGACCCGCCGAGCGTCCCGATTGACATCCCGTTCACGCACGCCGATACCGCCGCGGGCGATCTCGACACCGGCATCCCGGCCTACCTCCGCCTGCCCCAGGGGGAGAGACCTGCGGACGGGTGGCCCGTGCTGCTGTTCATCTGCGGACTCGACGCCTACCGGACCGATCACACCCCGCGAACACAGGCACACGTCGACCGCGGCTACGCGATGATCAGCTTCGAGATCCCCGGCACCGGCGACTGCCCGGCGGCACCGAACGACCCCGCGTCACCGGACCGGCTGATGAGCAGCGTCCTCGACTGGGTGGCCGCCCATGCCTCCGAGTACGGGTTCAACCCTGGGCGGATCCTCGCCCGGGGCATCAGCACCGGCGGCTACTACGCGTTCCGCATCGCGCACACCCACGCGGACCGGCTGTTCGCCGTCGTGGCGCAGGGCGGCGGCTGCCATCACATGTTCGACGCCGACTGGATCGGCGCCCAGAACCAGATGGAATACCCGTTCGCCCTGTCCGACGCGCTGGCGTACAAGTTCGGGTACCGCGACCCGGACCCGGCGGTCGCGGTTGCCCGATACGCCGCCGAGGCCCGCAAATTCAGCCTCGTCGACTCCGGTGTGCTCGGCATGCCGGCGTGCAAGCTGCTCGTCATCAACGGCACGGAAGACTCGATCTTCCCGATCGAAGACAGCATCATCGTCGCGACCCAGGGCCGTGACAAAGACCTTGTGGCGCGGGGAGGTCGCGGGCATATGGGCAATCCCGGCGGCGAGGAGGTCGTCTACGAATGGCTCGACGAAGTTACTAGTTACTAACAAATAACGTGTAGGATCCTGGGCGTGACGAACGAAGAACCGGGCATGGATCGTGGCGGACCGAGTCGAACGGCATTGGCGACGGCATTCGGACGCGCGTACCACCAAATCGCCGACCATCCCCGCATTCTCACCGACCCAGTGGTGGCATCACTGATCGGTGTCACGACCGATGAGCTGGCGAACAGTGCCGAGCCGACAGAGGATCGACCTGGCAGCGGTGCCACGTACCGGCCTCGACGTCTGTTCTTTGCCGCTCGTGCGCGATTCGCCGAAGACCGGATAGCGGCGGCCGTAGCCGAGGGGGAGCGGCAGGCTGTCATCCTGGGGGCGGGGTTGGACACTTTCGCCTATCGCAACCCGCACCCGGGTCTGCACGTCTTCGAAGTCGATCATCCCGCCACCCAGGCGTGGAAGCGTGACCGCCTCGCCGAGGCCGGGATCGACATGGCACAGTCGCTGACGTTTGTGCCCGTGGATTTCGAAACGGACTCGCTGGCAACGGAACTGGCGTCTGCGGGATTCAGCCGCACCGAGCCGGCGGTTTTCGTCTGGCTCGGAGTGGTGTTCTATCTGACCCCGGCTGCCGTGCGAACGACGTTGACCTACATCGCCGGCCAGGCTCAGCCGAGCGAGGTTATCTTCGATTACCTGCAACCGGCGGACACCGATGAGGAGCGGCAGCAACTCCAAGAACGTGAAGCTCGCGTAGCCGCCGCCGGTGAACCCTGGTTCAGCTACTTCACGCCCACCGAAATCGCTGCCCGACTACGCAGTCTCGGGTTCACCGCGATCGAGGACTACTCCGCAGCACAACTCATCGACAGTTTCATTGATGGACCAGGAGAGTTCCAGAACCAAAATCCCCACGCGCTACGCGCAAGCCGCATTCTCCGCGCCAGGCACTGAATGGCTCGCATCAGCGGTTTGCCTCGGACGTGATGTGTGCGAACAACCCGGACTGGACCCGGGTGCGGACGCCGTCGGCCCACGGCGCGTCGACTCGTTCGATATCCATCGCGGCCCCAGCGTTCAGCAGAGTCCCGAACGCGAGGAACGCCTTGACAGTCAATGGTTCCAGCCCGGTGCCGCCTTGGGTCGTGTCCCACAGTCGTGCGAAGCACGCCCGCACCACGTCCCGGACTTCCGGATCCGCGCATGCGGCGAAGCCCTGAAGTTGCAGCAACAATGCGGTCTGGTCGGCAAGCAGGTCGAAGTACTGGGCGCCCATCGCCGAGAGTGCAGCCAGGCCAGTCTTCCCTTGGCCTGCGACTCGCATTGCGTTGCCGAGACGCTCGAACGCCTCTCGGACCAGTTCCAGGAACAGGGCCTTCTTCGTTCCGAACATCCGGAAGACATACGCTTGCGTGATCCCCGCTTCTCTCGCTATGGCTTCGGTCGAAGCCCCGTGCAACCCGTGTTCCGCGAACTCCCGAGCCGCAATGTCCAGCACCTGGGCACGCCGTGCGGCTCCGCTCATCCGTTCAGTCATGGTGACAAGTTATCAGTTACTAACTACCAAAGAACTCGATGAGGCTGTGCGGGGCGCGGTCACCGAAGCAGAGCTCCTGGATCTGGTGGGCGTCGACGGCCTCGGCATGGCTGCGGGCGAACATCGCCTTCTCGAAGGCGGTCAGCGCGGTTTCGGTGTCGTCGCGGTGTGCGGCCAGCGCGAGGGCGAGCTCGGCGCCGTCGAGCATGGCCAGGTTGGCGCCTTCACCGGACGGGGGCATCAGGTGGGCGGCGTCGCCGATGAGGGTGGCGCCCGGCGTGCGATCCCAGCTGTGATCATCGGGCAACGTGTGGATCGTCCGCTTGACCGGCGGCGTCTCGCCATCGGTGATGAGGGCGAGTAGCTTGGGGGCCCAGCGCTCGAACTCGGCGGCGATCCGTGCGGTCGCGGCGGTGGGATCGGCGAAGTCGATGTCCTGAAACCACTCCTCGGGCCGCGCCAGCTGGACATAGGTGTGGATCACCCCGTTCGCCTCGCGGTGTGCGGTGATGCCGGCGCCTGGTGTCAGCGCGTACATCGCGCCGGCGCCCACGGCGGCGGCTGTGGCGGGGTGGCGCTCGTCGACGTCGTAGAGGTAGGTCTCCACGACCGTCAATCCGGCATAGACCGGCTTTGCGGTGGAGAGGACGGGGCGGACCTTCGACCAGGCACCATCCGCGCCGACGAGGAGGCCGGTGGTGGTCACGGTGAAGCCGTCGTCGAAGTTCAGCTCGTGGCTGCCATCGCCCAGTGCTGTCACGCCGGAGAGTTTCCGGCCCCATTGCACCGTTCCCTCGGGCAGGGAATCGAGGAGGACACGGCGCAGCTCGCCGCGCAGCACCTCCGGGCGACCTCCGGTGCCGTCATCAGGCTCAGCGAACAGGACCGCGCCACCCGGGTCCAGGATCCGGCTCGCCTCGGCGCCCTCGTGGATGATCGCGCGGAACTCCGCGGTGAGCCCGGCGGCCTCGAGAGCCACCTGCCCGTTGTACTCGTGAATGTCGAGCTGGCCGCCCTGCGTGCGCGCCTCAGCCGATGGCTCCGCTTCGTGGACGGTGGCGGGAATGCCGTGCAGGTGGAGGACCCGGGCGAGGGTCAAGCCGCCCAGTCCGGCTCCGATGATGGTCACTGGCGTCGTCATGACGGGTTCCTTCCGGATCGGCCAAGAGTCTGGCACGGCGTACCAGTCCAGGTTGGTACGCCGTGCCAGTCATGTCAAGATGGGGGCATGACGACGAGCCGATCCTCGGGCACACGATCCGCCGCGCTCACCCGCGATCGCATCGTCGCTGCCGCGATCGAGCTGCTCGACGCCCAGGGCGAGGGCGGACTCACGTTCCGGGCTCTGGCGCTCAAGCTGCGGACCGGTCACGGCGCCATCCAGTGGCATGTCGCGAACAAGCGCGAGCTGCTGGCCGCGGCCACGGTGGCCGCGCTCACCCCGGCTCTGACCTCACCTGCGCCGGGGACACCGCCCCGCGTCGCCATCCAGACCGTCGCCCTCGGCGTCTTCACCGCCATCGACGAACATCCGTGGCTGGGCCCCCAGCTCCACACCGCGCCGTCACAGCCGGCCATGGTCCGGCTGTGGGAGCAGATCGGGCGCGGGGTCGAAGGGCTGGGGGTAGCCGAGAACTCCCTCTTCACCGCCGCATCGACCCTGGTGAGCTACATCATCGGGGTGGCGAGTCAGAACGCGAGCAACGCGCAGTCCGCCGCGCCGGGCGACAAACGCCACGAGATCGTCGGCGCACTCGCCGACCTTTGGGAAAGCCTCGACCCGGCCGAGTACTCATTCCTCCGACGCGCGGCAGGTCAACTACGCGTCCACGACGACCACGCGGAGTTCCTCGCCGGAATCGACATCATTCTGGATGGGCTGACAGCGGGGCGGTGACAACTCACGCGATTCCGAGCGTCGCGTGGACCACCGATTTGAGTTCCTGCTCGAAGTTCGGGCTCGACTGCAACCTGCGGTTCCGCACGCAGTCGTCGATCACCGTTCTGGCGACGTTGACCAGCACGGCGGCTCGCGGCGCTTCCAGGTCCGGACGGGCCTCGACGAGCCACCGCTGCCATTCCGCGAGGTTCTCCGAATACGCCCGGTGCAGGCGCTCGCGCACCTCCGGCGGCAAGAAGAGCCGTTCGGTCAAGGACAACGCGACGAGGTCCGGGAACTCGGTTGCCAGGCCCACATAACCGTCGATCAGGCTGCCGATCACCTTGTCCGATCGGGATTCCCTGGCGAGGGTCCGCACGGTCTCGAGCGCACGCCACTCGCTGAGCCGCGTTGCGGCCGCGGCCAGGATGTCGGCCTTGTTGTCGAAGTACCGATAGAGCGCCGGTCCGACGACGCCGACCTCGCTGCCGATGTCGTCGATGCTGACGCCGGCATACCCATGACGCCGGAAGGCATTCGCCGCCGCCGCGATCAGCTGTTCGCGCCGGGAACCGGGGGTACGTCGAACCTCCGGGACTCGACGTCGGGGCGAGCTTCGCGCAGGCTCGGCCAGAATGACCCGGTGCGCGGCGTCGACCAGCTCGCTCACGAGCTGCGCGCGAGAGATCGTGAAGTCGAAGTACGCCGGGCTGCTGACGATGCTGCCGATGGCCCACACCCGCAACTGGGCCGTGTGGGGGTCCAGGTCGGTTCGCTCGGGAAGGAGCAGCAACGGGATGTACTGGTCCGCGAGCATCTTCGTGCGCTCGCGGAGCAGGGTGAAGTCTTCGCCCTTGAGATGCCGGGCCTCTCGCTGCCACAGCACCGACAACCGCCGGTTGTCCAGGCTGACCTCGGCCAGTGCCGTGAGCCTGTCCTTGACGGGAACTCCGGTGGAGTCCTTCGAGAGCCGTTCGACCACCTCGATGACGGGCCGCTGCTCCCTCAGCACCACATGGGCCAGGAGCGCCTGCTTGTTCTCGTAGTGCCGGTAGATGGCGCGAGGCGTGATCCCCGCGGCCTCCGCGATGTCCTCCATCGTCACGGACTGGTAGCCCCGCTCGGCGAAGAGTTCGCTGGCGATGGTCGCGATCTGGGTTCCCCGATCCCGGGGACGACGTGAAGCCGGAGTACCTCTGGCAGCTGCAGATTTCAAGAAATCCCGCCCAGGACCATCGCGTTCTCCGCGACCCGGTCGGTATCGCGCTTTGCGACCCGATGCTACCAAGCCGCGGGGCACAACCGGAAAAGCGGGGCGGTGACATCCGCCCTCGCGAGCGCCACTCCGCGTTTGGGGGTTTCACGTGAACGCCTCTTCCCTACCGTGGCCCGATTTCCCGGATATTTCCTGCTCGAGGCCACTGTAGCTACTCCGAGTTCGAGTTAGTAGTGCTTGACACGCGGCTGAGCATCGACCTAATCTTCCGAGCCGAGAGACGAGCGAACCTCGTTAGTGATCAAGTACATGTGACCAGGCAAAGGTGCCGAACGTGTCCATGAACCGTGTACAGCGAAACCCATTGCAGGGGACGGCCGTGGCACGTGCCATCCGGCCCACCCCCACGCTTGTCATCACCGGTGCTGTCGTGCTGCTGACGGCTATCTCGCAGCTCGTCGTCACCGATGGCTTCTTCTCGCGGGGGTCACTGTCGACCCTGACTCCCTTGATCGGAATCCTGGTGCTCGTCGCCGTCGGGCAGGCGTTCGTGATCAGCACGGGTGGTATCGACCTCAGCCTGCCCGGGACGATGACGTGGGTCGGCGCGATCGTCCTCGAGCAGCCGAAGGGCGCGGACGGCGGGCTGTTCGGGGCCGTCGTCCTCTGCGCCGGGGTGTGCGTCCTGATCGGCCTCGTGAACGGAATACTGGTCGAGGGTCTGGGACTGAACTCGCTGGTGGTCACACTGGCGGTCGGTCAGCTCGTGCTCGGCTGCACGCAGCTCTACCGCGGTGCCGTTCCCCAGGTGCAGCGGGTGCCGGACAACCTCGCCGCGTGGGCGACCGCCGGCATCGGCGGGGTGAGCGGCATCCTGCTCGCCTCGGTCGCGCTGGCCGTGCTCGCGACGTTCTTCCTGCACCGCGTGGTGGCCGGGCGCCGCCTGGTCGCCGTCAGTACCGCCAAGCGGGCGGCGGTGCTGACGGGGATCCGCGCGTCGCTCTATCGCATGGCCGCGTACGTGGTCGCCGCGCTCGTATACGGCGTCGGCGGCCTGCTGGCCGCCGGGCAGACGGGCACCCCGGACCTGACGCTGGGGGAGCCGTATCTGCTGACCAGTGTGGTCGCGGTGGTGCTCGGCGGAGCCGCGCTGACCGGCGGGCGGGTCAGCCCCATCGCGACCCTGATGGGCGCCGTTTTCGTCACGGTGCTGGATTTCGACCTGCGGGTGCTGGGCCTGTCGGCGGGCGCCCGCCTCATCGTCCAGGGCGCCGTCCTGGCGCTCGGGCTGTCCCTCATCAACGTCGTCCGCCACCGCGCGGAGATCGGCCGCGCGCTGCGCCGCCTCGCCGCCTGACCGTCGGCCCCACTCACAGTTCCTGTATCTCCAGGAGGACGTATGTCGTTCATCGGAAGATCCATCGTGCGGCGGGGTTGGCCCGGCCTGACCGCGGCGGTTCTCGTCGTGCTCGTCGCCGGATGCGGTGCGGTGAAGCCTGGCGGCTCCGCGGCGCCGGTGCCGGCGGGCGCCGGCTCCGCAAGTGAGGTCAGCGTGCCGGAGGACGAGCTGCAGAAGACCGTCGACCAGGCGCTGAGCACGGGCGACATCAAGGCCTCGACACTGCCGCCACTCATGCGGGACGCGTTGGCACGGGCGAGTCGCACCCTCACGCCTGCCCAGATCGACAAGGCGTACGAGTGCTGGAAGGCGACCTCCTGCACCTTGGGCAACGGCCCGCTGACGCTGGGGCAGGCCGATCCGTTCGGTGGCAACACCTGGCGGCAGTTCACGAAGATGAACGTGATCCTGCAGGCGCTGACCCATCCCGAAATCGGGAAGTACATCTACACCGACGCGAACTTGGACCTGGCGACCTACCAGGCCAACCTGCGGACGCTGACCGCGCAGGGCGCCAAGGCGATCATCACCATCAACGAGTTCGGCCCGGCCGCATACACAGCGCTCGCCACGGCCCGACGGCAGGGTGCCGCCGTCTCGACCTACCTGGGCGACATGGAAAACGCCCCGGCCAACGCGTACACGACGCGGGTGCAATACGACCTGTGTGCGACCGGGAAGGCGATGGCGGAGACCGTCCAGAAGGCCGTTGCGGCGAAGGGGCCCATCGCCTACTTCGACGGCCTGGCCGGCAATCCACAGGACGCCAAGGTGAAGGCGTGCGTCGCGGATGCGGGGGTGGACACCGTGTTCAACGAGGCGACCGACTACACGGCAGCGGGGACACAGCGGGCGGCGTCCGCGCTCATCGCCTCGGGCAAACCCGCGAAGGCGATCCTCTACAGCTACGCGAACACCGTGCCGAGCATCGTCAACGCCTACCGGGCGGCCGGGAAGGACGTCCCGGCGATCATCACCACGACAGAGAGCAATGCGGCCGCCTGCCAGCGGGCGGAGAAGCCATACCCGCTGTTCTTCACGAACTCGGCGAACTGGTCCGCGCGGATCGCGGTCGACGCGAGCGTCCGGGCCGCGGGCGGGGAGAAGGTGGCGGATTCCGTCGTATTCCCCCTGCCGTTCTTCGAGGTCACCGACAGCGACTGCGACAAGAGCAAGCCGGCGGAGTACCCGGGTCCCGCGCTGGTGCCCGACGTGCTCACCGACAAGATGCTCGCGGCCAGGTAGGGGAGCGGTGACATGACGAACGAAACGACCCCGCTCCAGGGCACCCGGCCGGGTCCCGCCGCCGCACCGGCAGCGCCTGCGCTGCGCGTGACCGACGTCGGTAAGCGCTACGGCGCGGTCAGGGCGCTGGAGTCGGTGACCCTCGAGCTCGTACCCGGCGAGGTTCATGCCCTGGTCGGAGAGAACGGCTCGGGCAAGTCGACCCTGGTCGGCATCGTCAGCGGCACCGTCATCCCCGACACCGGCGGCGTCGAGATCGCCGGCGCACCCTGCCGGCAGCACACGCCGTGGGAGTCGCAGCGCCATGGTGCGCTGACGGTGTTCCAGGACGGGTCGGTGATTCCCGAACTCTCGGTGGCGCAGAACCTGTTCCTGGGCACGCCGCCGTCGGGGCGGCCGTCGTACCGCCAAGTGGGCGGATGGGCCGCGGAGCGGCTCGCGGCGTTCGGCCTCGGGCACCTGGCGCCCGGGCTTCAGGCCGGCAAGCTCTCGGCCGCCGACCGTCAGCTGTTCGACATCGCTCGCGCGATGATGGCGCGGCCGGCCGTACTGCTGCTGGACGAAGCGACGTCCGCACTCGACGCCGCGGGCGTCGACGTCGCTCTCGATCTGATGCGCGACGCCGCCGCGGACGGCTGCGCGGTCTTGCTGGTCACTCACCGCCTTTCGGAGGTCTTCCGCGTCGCGGACCGGATCTCGGTGCTGCGCGACGGCCGGTATCGCGGCACCTACGAACCCGCCGCGATCGATCAGGCCGCACTGGTGGAACTCATGGCCGGGCGCAGCATCGACATCGAGTTCCCCGCGCGGACCGGGGAGGCCGGCGAGGTCGTATTGGACGCTCGCTCGCTCAGCGGGACCGGGTACGGGCCGATCGACCTGCGGCTGCGCCGCGGCGAGATCGTCGGGATCGCCGGTGCCGCCGGCAACGGCCAACTCCAGCTGCTCGAAGGTCTCGCCGTGGTCGATGGCCCGCACGGCGATCTGTCGGTCGACGGCCGCCCTGTCAGCACGCAGAGCCAGGCCTGGTCCGCCGGCGTCGCCTACCTCTCCTCCGACCGGCGCGGCGCGTCACTGCACCAGAACCTGCCGATCCGCGAGAACCTCGTCCTCGGCGTGCTGGGCAAGCTGTCCCGCGCCGGGGTCGTCACCCGGCGCCGCGAGGACCGGCAGGTGCGGGAGAGCGTCGAGCGATACGGCGTCCGCCTCGGCTCGCCGGAGGATCCGATGACGTCGCTGTCGGGCGGGAACCAGCAGAAGGTCGCCATCGCGAAGGTGCTCGAGACCCGGCCGCGCGTGCTGCTGTGCGACGAGCCGACCCAGGGCGTCGACGTCCGCTCGCGCCTGGACATCTACCGGATGCTGCGCCGCGGCGCCGAGGACGGGCTCGCGGTGGTGGTCGTCTCGTCCGACGCGGCGGAGCTGGCCGGTCTCTGCGACCGGGTGATCGTCCTTTCCCGGGGCCGGATCGTCGCCGAGTTCGACGGCGAGCAGTCCTCCGAAACCCGGATCGTGCACGCGTTCACCGGCCACGCGACCGGGCCCGGCCTCGCCACGGCGCCCGGGCAGAAGCCGCCCGTGCCCGCCCTGCGCAGGGCACGGCTGCGCGCGGCGCTCGGCCGGCACCCGGATGCGACGCGGCTCGGGCTACTGGCGCTCGCCCTGGTCTTCCTCGGCGCCTATGTGCAGAGCCAGGAGAGCAGTTTTCTCACCGCGGCCGGGGTTTACAACGTGCTCCTGCTGGCGGCGCCGCTGGCCGCGATCGCGGCGGCCCAGTTTGTGGTCATGTACATCGGCGGGATCGACATCTCGGTCGGCGGCACGATGAGCGCGACCGTCTGCGTGCTGTCTTTCTGGGTGCAGAGCGCGTCGGCGGTGGCGCTGCCCCTCGCTCTGGCGGTCGGGATCGGCACGGGCGCACTGGCCGGAATCGGCAACTCGATGCTGATCGAGCGACTGCGGGTGCCGTCGGTGATCGCGACGATCGCGACATTGGGGCTCCTGCAGGGGATCGGTCTCGCGCTGCGGCCGACACCCGACGGCGTCATCGACCCCGGGTTGACCGAGTTGCTCACGGCGCCGGTCTGGGTCTTCCCCCTGCCGCTCGTGGTGCTGTGCGTGTTGTTCGTGGTCGCGGACCGGCTGCTGCGCTCGACCGGCGCAGGCCTGCGCCTGCGTGCGGTCGGGCTCGACGCCCGGTTCGCCTACCGGCTCGGGGTGCGTGCGCCGCGGTTGCGCCGGCTCAGCTACGTGCTGTGCGGGGTGCTCGCCGGTCTGGCCGGGGTGATCCTCGCGGGGCAGGTCGGAGTCGGTGACCCGACGGTCGGCGACCCGTATGTGCTGCTCGCGGTCGCCGCGCCGATCGTGGGTGGGGCGAGCCTGCTCGGTGGCCGGGGCACCTTCGCCGGCTGTGCCCTCGGCTCGGTCCTGCTTGCGCTCGGCTTGACGCTGCCGACCACGCTCGGGCTCGGCGAGGGCTGGAACGTCATTCTCACGGGCGGGCTCACGGTGCTCGCACTCGCGCTCTACAGCCACGGTATCCGGGCGAGGGCCGGCCGGCGTGCGCGCCGCAAAATCCGTCAGATCGAGTTAGTGTCCATTGACAAAACTGACGCAGCCGCCATAAAATCCAAGAGCGGAAGGCAATAATTCCCGCCAACGATCTGGCTCGTCATGAGCATTTATGGACATTCACGCCATGTGGACAGGAGTACATCCAGATGAGAGAGGCCATTTCCCGGCCGTCGCCCGTCGAAGGCACCGCAGGCACATGCGCCGGGCGGTCGCGATGACGGTGGACGCCGCAGCCTCCGATCCCCGGCAGTTCCGGCATCTCACGATCGACGATCGGGGAGCCATCGCGGTCGTGTCCTTCGACCGGTCGCCGGTGAACGCCGTGGACACCGATATGTGCCACGAGATCCGCGCCCTGTTCAGCCGCTTGGACGAGTACCTGCCGCGGGTCCGTGTCCTGGTCCTCCGCGGTGAGGGAAAGCATTTCTGCGCGGGGCACGACTTCAAGGAGTTCGCGAGCCTCACTCCGCAGAACTCGCCCGGCCGGCAGAAGCTCGTCCGGGAGACCTTCGCGGCCGTATACGACTGTCCGGTGCCGGTGATCGCGGCGGTGCATGGCGTCGCGATGGGCACCGGGGTCGCGCTCGCCGCCTGCTGCGACACCATCATCTGCGGGGAAAGCGCGCGCCTGGGGGTGCCCGAGGTCGGAGTCGGTGTCATGGGAGGCGCGCGGCATATGCGGCGCCTGGTTCCCGAACACGTCATGCGGACGCTGTACTTCACGGCCGGCTCCGCTCCCGCGGCGGATCTCCTTCCGTACGGCGGAATTCACGCGGTGGTGCCGGACGAGCAGCTGATGGACACGGCTCTCGCGCTCGCCGAGCGGATGGCGATCCACAGCAGGGCCGCGCTCCGCCACGCCAAGGAATCGTTGAACACGATCGAGTTCATGGACCTCAAGAGTGGATACGAGGCCGAGCAACGGGTCACCACCCGGCTCTCGGCGCACCCCGATTCACAGGAGGCTCGCAACGCGGTGTTCGAACGACGAACCCCCGAGTATTCACACTCGGCCTGACCGCGATCACAATCCCTATTCGACCGAAGGGCAGTCCCATGACGGTAGCGTCGACGGCTCATCCCAATCACAACCCTGCCCCGGTCACCATCGAGGCCCGGCGGCTCGACGGCAAGACGATCTTCATCACCGGTGCCTCGTCCGGCATCGGTGCGGCCGCCGCGCGGCGCTTCGTCGCGGAGGGCGCCGACGTGGTGGTGGGCGCTCGCCGCATCGATCGGCTCGAGTCGCTCGTCGACGAGCTGACCTCCGAAGGAGGCAACGCGCTCGCGGTCCACCTCGACGTCACCGACGAGGCCTCGGTCGCCAAGGCGGTGCAGGACACCGTCGAACGGTTCGGCCGCCTGGACGGTGCCGTCAACAACGCCGCCCTCTCGGGTGCCGGGGCACCGATCGTCGACACCGACAGCGACTACGTCCGTCAGGTCTTCGACGTGAACCTGATGGGCGTCTACTTCAGCCTGAAGTACGAAATCCCCGCGATGCTGGCGACCGGTGGCGGCTCGATCGTGAACGTGAGTTCGGTCGGCGGCATCATCGGAATGCCGAACATCTCGGAGTACATCGCCTCGAAATGGGGCGTCATCGGCATGACGAAGAGCGTCGCCCTCGAATACGGTGGCGCCGGGGTGCGGGTCAACGCGATCGCGCCGGGCAGCACCAAGACGGACATGTACGACGCCTGGCTGCCCACCCCGGAGGCGCAGGCCAAGGTCGCCGCCTACTCGCCGATGAACCAGATCGCCCTTCCCGACGACATGGCCAGGGTCGCCCTTTTCCTGCTCTCCGAGGAGAGCCGGTGGACCAACGGCACGGTGATCGCCGCCGACGGTGGCCAGCATGTCGGTTGTTTCTGAGCACTGACGGACCGAGAGGAGACAGCGTTGACTCTGCGAATCGGTATCGACACCGGAGGTACCTTCACCGACCTGGTGGTGGCGGACGGGGAGCGGGTGTACGCCGCCGTCAAGTCACTCACCACCCACGGCGACCTGCCGAGCGGGACGCTGAAAGCGCTCGACAAGGCGGGCGTCGCCGGCGGGGAGGTGGAGCGCATCGTCCACGGCACGACCGTCGCGTTGAACGCCATCCTGACCCGCCGGGGCGCCGAGGTCGGGCTCGTCACCACGATGGGCTATCGCGACCTGCTCGACATGGGGCGCGGGTGGCGGCCGTGGGAAGACGCTCTCATCGACCCGCGCTGGCGGCGCCCGCACGAGCTGCGGCCGATCATCGAACGGCACCGGCGGCGCACCGTGCCGGAGCGGGTCCGGGCGGACGGCGGGACCGTCGTCGCGCTCGATGAGGCCCACCTGCTGGCGGAGGTCGAGAAGCTGGTGGCGGACGGGTGCGAGAGCATCGCGATCTGCTTCCTGCACTCCTACAAGCATCCGGGTCACGAGCAGCGCGCGGCGGAACTCGTGCGCGAGCGCTTCCCACAGCTGAGTGTCAGCACGTCGGCGGATGTCGCGCCGTTCCCCCGCGAGTACAGCCGCTTCTGTACTTGTGTGTTGAACGCCTACGCCCAGCCGCTGATGGACACCTACACGTCCGATTTGGAGGAGCGGCTCCAGCGGTCCGGGTACTCCGCGCCACTGATGTTCATGACGAACGACGGGGGTCTGATCGGGCCCGAGCAGGCGACCGCGCGCCCTGTCACGACGCTCAACAGCGGGCCGGTCGGCGGGGTCATGGGCGCCGAGATGTATGCACGCCGCCTGGGCATTCCGAACCTCGTCGGCTTCGACATGGGCGGCACGAGCACCGACGTGGCGGTGGTCGCGGACGGGCGGGCATCGGCGGAGCGAGAACTCGTGCTCGAGCACGACGTGATCGCCGGGATCCCGGTGCTGGAGATCCACAGCATCGGCGCCGGTGGCGGCAGCATCGCCTCGCTCGACGCCGCGGGCGGCCTCAACGTGGGGCCCGAGAGTGCCGGAAGCAACCCGGGACCCGCCTGCTACGGACGTGGTGGCACGCTGCCGACCGTCACCGACGCGTTCCTGCTGCTGGGAATGCTGGATCCGAAGGTTGCTCTCGGTGGCGAGATCCCACCCGACGTCGACGCGGCCGAGCAGGCCTACGCCGGGCTCGGCGACCAGCTCGGTGCCGCACCGGGCGACCTGGCCAAGGCCGTCACCGAGGTGGCGATCCACAACATGGCCGAGGCCGTGCGCCAGCTCACCGTGTACCGCGGCGCCGACCCTCGTGACTTCGGGCTCCTCGCCTATGGCGCGGCCGGACCGCTGGTGGCGACGCAGGTCGCGCGGAGCCTGCAGATGCCGCGCGTCGTCATCCCGGCCCTCGCCGGCGTGTTCTCGGCCTTCGGTCTCCTCGGCGCGAAGGTCTTCGAGGAAGACGTAACACCGGTCATGGCTGTCGCCACCGAGGAACTCGCGGCGGAGGTGTTCGCCCGGCTGCGGCAGACCGGCGCGCGACTCGCCGAGGCGTCCGGGCACCCCGATATCCACCTCGAATTCCGCCTCGACGGGATGTACGCCGGGCAGCGCTCGGAGCTCGAGGCGCTGGTGAACCCGGCTCACGAGCAGCCGCTCGGGCACCTGCGGGAGGTCTTCGGCGAGGCGCACCGGAGGCAGTTCGGCTACACCCTGCCGGCCGACGTCTACATCTCGACCGTGCGCGTCCGGGCGGTGGAGCCGGCCGCCCGGGAGGTTCTTCCCCCCGAGCTGGAGGCACGGGAGGAGGGGCGGCCCCGAAGCGCCCGCGACATCGTCATCGGCGGAGAACGCCATGAGGGAGTGCCCGTCTACGAGGCGGCCGCGCTGGCGCCGGGCCAGCGGATCACCGGACCGGCGGTCGTCGAGGCCGCGAGCTACAGCGCCGTCATCGGCGACGGTGACGTGGCCGAGATCAATTCGGTCGGCGACATCCTGATCGACATTCGGGAGGCTGTCTAATGTCTGTTCAGCAGAAGAACACGAGCTCGACCTCCGCGCTCAGCGCGCAGGAAGTACAAACCCGTTACGGGATCGACCTGACCGCGGCCGAGGTTCTGCGGCACGCGTTGCGCTACATCGCGTTGCAGATGCAGCAGAAAGTCAACGCCGCGGCGCTGAGCCCCCTGCTCAGCGAGATGAACGACTTCGGGATCGGGCTGCTCGGCCCGCGTGACGAGGCACGCGACCTGGATTTCGACGCGATCGCCATGTCCACGGGCGCGCCGGCGCATTTCGTCATCAACCAGTACTACGCGCGGATGGCGATCGAGCACTGGGGTGTCGAGAACTTCGAACCGGGCGACATCGTGATCTACAACGATCCGTACCACGGCGGCAGCCACGTCAACGACATCGGCGCGGTGATGCCGATCTTCCACGACGGCCGGTTGCTGGGCTTCGCGGCCAGCATCACGCACTGGCTCGACATCGGGGGCCCGATCCCCACGGGATTCGGCCCGGGGCTTCAGCGTGACGTGTTCGCCGAGGGCATCCGGCTTTCTCCGCGGCTGCTCTACCAGCGTGGCGAGCTGGTCCGGGAAACCATCGAGCTGTTCACCGTGCAGACGCGCATCGCGGAGATGAGCTCGAACGACCTGCAGGTGATCAAGGCCGCACTCCAGGTCGGGGTGGACATGGTGGGCCACTACGTCGACCGCTACGGCGTCGACGCGTACCTCGGGGCGGTCGAGTACACCCTCGACTATTCGGAGCGGGCCGTGCGGCAGGCATTGCTCGAGATCCCCGACGGCACCTACGAAGCCGAGGACCATCTCGACAACGACTCCGAGGGCGAGCCGATGCTGCTCCGGTGCACGGTCCGCAAGTCCGGTTCCGATATCGAGATCGACTTCTCGGGTTCGGCGCGCGAGGACTGGAACGGCTATGCGTGCCAATGGTCGGACACGGTCTCGGCCGCACACCTGGGACTGCAGAGCATGTTCCTCGACTCGGTGCCCCCGAACGCCGGCGCCTATCGCCCGGTGCACGTCGTCACGCCACCCGGGTCCTGCTTCCACGCGCTCCCCCCGATGTCGACCAACTCCGGGCACCTGTTCTTCCTCGTCAAGAGCACCACTCTGGTGAAGATGGCGATCTCGAAGGCGGACCCGAAGTTCGCCGTCGGCGAGAACTACGACGACATCTGCATCATCAGCTTCTCCGGCACCGACAACCGGCCCAAGAATCCCACGCCATTCGTCTTCATCCGGTTCCCGCTGGGCCCCTTCGGTGGCAGCGCGCTGGGAGACGGCTGCTCGTACATGCCGATCGAGGAAGGCAACGCCGTCGAGACCTCGATCGAGTTCGAGGAAGAGGCGTTTCCCCTGTTGTTCCTCGAACGGGAGTTCGTGACCGACACCGCCGGTCCCGGCAAGCACCGCGGCGGGCCGGCGACGCGGGTCCTGCTCGCCCCGCTCGTCGATACCGAGAGCACCTACCAGCTGGAGCAGTGCCGGTTCCCGACCAAGGGAGAGTTCGGCGGTGGTGGCGGCAGCATGGCCGGCATCCTGCTCCACAAGGGCGGCCTCGCGCGGTGGTCGAACCTCGAGGAGCTCGCCGACCCCGAGGTGGTCGCCGGATTCGTGAACCCCGACGACGGCTCCCCCGCCGATCCGGGCGACGAGCGCGCGCAGTTCCGCATCAGCAAGCTCGCCGGCGTCCATTTCGCCGCCGGTGATGTCGTCACGTTCCAGGTCGCCGGCGCGGGCGGCTACGGCGACTCGCGCGAGCGCGACCCCGAGGCCGTGCTGCGCGACGTCCGCAACGAGATCGTCTCCGCCGCGGCAGCCGAACGGGTCTACGGCGTCCACTTCGGGTGACCGACCAAGAAGGGAGAAGCATCATGTTCCCCAAGCCCACCGAGCCGACCGTCGACGAGCCTTTGACGCCGGCCGGCACCGGCTGCCCCGCGTGTGGTGCAGCCACCGTCTTCACCTACCGGCTCGTCGACTACCGCGGCTGGCTCCGCGTGACGAAGTGCCGCACCTGCCTGCACGTCGTCGACCGGCACCGGATCACGCCCCCGGCCCAGGCCGGAGTCGGCTGATGGCCGTGACGCTGACCCCCGCCCCGGAGTACGCCGAGCGCTACCGGCGCGCCGGTTTCTGGAGCGAGGAGCTGATCGACGGGTTCGTCTCCGCCAGGGCCGCGCACCCGGTGACCGCCGCTCGCCCGGCGATCGTCGACGGGGCCCGCACGTTCACCTTCGGGGAGGTCGAGAAGCACGTGCGCGCCATCGCCGGCGCGCTGCACGAGCTGGGCGTCCGCAAGGGCGACGTCGTGTCCTGGCAACTGCCGAACTGGTGGGAGGCCGTTGTCCTGCACCACGGGATCCTGCGCTGCGGGGCGGTCAGCAACCCCGTCATCCCGATCTACCGGCGGCGTGAGGTCGAGTTCATCCTGCGGCAGGCGGAGACGAAAGTCTTCGTGCACCCGGCGCGGTTCCGCGGATTCGACTACCGGCAGATGGTGGCCGAGATGGCACCGCAGCTGCCCGCGTTGACGCACACCGTCGTCGTGCGGGACGAGGCACCATCCGGCCGCGCCTTCGAGGAGCTGTTGCGTGCCGGCCCCGCGCCCGATATCGATCGGGCGGCGACCGATCCGGCGGTGCTGATGTACACCTCCGGCACCACCTCGGCCCCGAAGGGCGTCATCCACCCACATGCGACGCTGGTACGCGAGAACCACGGATGCATCGAGAGCTGGGGGCTCACCGGCACGGACCGGATCTTCATGCCGTCGCCCCTGACGCACGTCACGGGCCTGCTCTACGGCGTGCAACTACCGTCGATGCTGGGCAGCCTGCTCGTGCTGCAGGACGTCTGGGAACCGACCGAGGCGCTGAGACTGATCGAGCGTCATCGCTGTTCCTTCACCGCGGCTGCCACACCGTTCGTCCACGGGCTGGTTCGTTCCGAGGAGCTTGCGCAGCGCGACGTCTCGTCCCTTCGATGGGTCGGTGTCGGTGGGGGAGATGTGCCGCCAGGGCTGGTCCGGGAGGCTGAAGCCCGCCTCGGCGCCACCATCGCCCGCGGCTACGGATCGACCGAGTACCCGACCGCGACCCAGGCCTGGGTCGACGACCCGCTCGACTGGCGCGCCGAGACCGATGGGCGCCCGATGGAGGGGACCGAGCTGAAGATCGTCGACGATGCGGGAGCCGAGTTGCCCCCCGGCGAGCGCGGCGAGCTTCTCGTGCGGGGGCCGGAAAGGTTCACCGGTTACCTGGTGCCGCCACCGGGCGAGGAGGTCTTCGACGCCGACGGCTGGTTCGCCACCGGCGACCTGGCCAGGCTGGACGCGCGCGGCCGGCTGACCATCGAAGGGCGCAGGAAGGACATCGTCCTGCGCGGCGGTGAGAACATCAGCGTCAAGGAGGTCGAAGACCACCTCTACACCCATCCGAAGATCGCCGAGGTCGCCATCGTCGCCATGCCGGACCCGATCATGATCGAGCGGGCCTGCGCGTTCGTCGTCACCGCCGGAGACGAACCGCCGACGCTGTCGGAGCTGACCGGCTACCTCCTGGACCACGGTTTCGCGATCCAGAAGGTCCCGGAGCGGCTCGAGCACATGGCGGAGCTGCCCAAGAACCTGGCCGGGAAGGTCCAGAAGTTCAAGTTGCGGGAACGCATCGAGGCCCTGCTCGCGGCCGAGACCACGGAAGCGAAGCTGGAAAGTCTGGGATGACGGCTCCCTGATCGCGCACCGATGAGTTTGCCGCGCTGCGCCGGTCTGTACGTCTGATTTCGACTGACGGAAAGGCCGGCGCATGCGGAAACTGATCTACGGCATGAACGTGACCCTGGACGGCTACATCGCCGCGCCGGGCGACCCGAGCCACACCTCGGGATCCGGTGACATCGGCTGGAGCGTGCCGAGCGACGAGCTGTTCCAGTGGTGGCTCGACCAGGAGCGGGCGAGCGGCCTGACGCTGTATGGGCGCAAGCTGTGGGAGACGATGAGTTCCTACTGGCCGACCGGCGACCAGCAGCCGGGTGCCACTCCGGCGGAGATCGAGTTCGCGCGGAACTGGCGGGACACGCCGAAGGTGGTGTTCTCCTCGACGATCGACAAGGTCGACTGGAACACGCGTCTGGTCACCGGCGACGCGGTCGCCGAGATCACCCGGCTCAAAGCCGAGGACGGCGCACCGATGAGCATCGGCGGCGCGACGTTCGCCGCGGTGGCCATGCGGGCCGGGTTGATCGACGAGTACGCGCTCGCCACCTGTCCGGTCCTGGTGGGCGGCGGCACGCCGTTCTTCACCACGCTGGACAGCTGGGTGAACCTGAATCTGGTGGAGACGCGGACGTTCCCCCACGGCGTGGTCCTGACCAGGTACGAGACGAGGCGCTGAGCGCGGCCGGTAACACCGCCGGAATCACCAGGGCAGGATGCCGTTCCGGTCGGTGACCGTACCGGTCGGGGTGTCCGGTCCGAGGGTCGCGACACGTACGATCGCGTCGGCGCCTTCCTCGACGCTGTGTCCGAGGTTGCCGGTGAAGTCCGTCGCGGTCTGGCCGGGGTCGACGGCGTTGAACCGGATGTCGTGGATGGTCCTGGCGTACTGCATCGTGATCATCGTGACCGCGGTTTTGGAGGAGCCGTAGGCGGCGAGCGGGTACTGCGACTCGACGCGCTCCGGGTCGTGGATCAGCGTGAAGGATCCGACGCCGCTGGTGACGTTGATGACCGATGGCGCCGCGGCCGCGCGCAGAAGCGGCAGGAAGGCGCGGGTGACCCGGACGACGCCGAACACGTTGGTCTCGTACACCGTACGGAACGCCTCGACCGGCGTCTCCTCGGGAGTCGCGACCTCGCCCAGTATCCCGGCATTGTTGATGAGGACGTCCAGGTGGCCGGCCTCGTCGCGAAGGATCTTCGCAGCCATCGTGACCGACGCTTCGTCGGTCACGTCGAGCTGCACGAACGAGGCGCCGAGTTTCGCTGCGGCAAGACGACCGCGTTCCGGGTCGCGGGCACCGATCCAGACAGTGTGCCCGGCTTCGATGAGGCGGCGTGCCGTCTCGTAGCCGATACCTTTGTTGCCGCCGGTGATGAGTGTGTTCGTCAACGTTCTTCCTTCAGATAGTGAACAGAGGCTTACTGGGCGGGCCGGAACGGTTGCAGCAGCCGGATTCCGTCCTCGATCGACCCTTCGATCAGTTCGAGCATCTGCGGAACCAGCTCTCGCATCCGGGGGGCACCGAGGTGGGCGTCGAGGTATTCGCGGTTCTCCCACCGTTCGTAGATGACGAAGGTGCCGGGCCGGCCGTCGACTTCGTGGGCCTCGTAGTCGATGTTGCCGGCGTCGTTGCGGGACGGGGTCACGGCCGCGGTGATGAAGGCCTTGAGTTCGGCCTCCTTGCCCGGTTTCGCCTTGGCCTCCCAAAGGACGGTCACGTATCCGTTCGGGGTCGCGGTCATGGGGAATTCCTCTCGGTCGAGTGGTTCCAGCTTGCCCGGCGGCCCGGTGGTCCAACCAGAGATAGACAGTGCTACCCAACGTCCGGGCCGTGGTGGGCGGTCCGGGGCATAATGGTGGTGATGTCTTCCGATGTTCATTCCCTCGGTGGTTTGCTCAGTATCTGGCGCGAACGCCTCCTTCCGGCCGATGTCGGCCTGGAGTCGTCCGGCCGTCGCCGCACGAAGGGGTTGCGCCGTGAGGAGCTCGCACAACTCGCCGGCGTCAGTGTCGACTACGTGATGCGGCTGGAACAGGGCCGCTCGCGCACTCCGTCGGCGCAGATCGTCGCGTCGCTCGCGCGGGCGCTCCAGCTGGACCGCACCGAGACCGCGCTGCTTTACCGGGCCGCGGGCCTGACACCGCCGAGAACCGGGACGGTCTCCCACCACATCCCGCCCGGGGTGCAGCGGATGATCACCCGCATGTCCGACCTGCCCCTCGCGGCGTTCGCGGCCGACTGGACCCTGCTCACCTCGACCTCTCTCTGGCAAGCGCTGTTCCAAGCGCCGTCGGTGATACACGATCCCGAGCAGAACCTGATCGTGCAGACGTTCATCGACGAGAGCATCGCCCGCATCGCAACACCCCGAGGGGGGCCTGACGCGTTTGAACGAGCGCTCGTGGCGGACCTTCGCTGTTCAGCCGCGGAACTCAGTGGCGACAGTCGCTTCCGGGCGTTCATCGCGGATGTCCGGGCACGCAGTCCGCGCTTCGCCGAGCTCTGGGAGGAGGGCCGCGCGGCCGTGCACCAGACCATCGTCAAGACCATCCACCACCCGGTTGTCGGGGACGTGACACTCGACTGCGATGTCGTCACCGTCCCGGACTCGGACGTCAAACTCGTGGTCTATACCACTACTGAAAGCGGGCCCGACGCCGAGAAGCTCGAGTTCCTCCGGGTCGGTGCGATAGGCGCGTCCATGACGAGGTCTTGACCGAGCCGGGTCATCGTGGATTGCGGAACACCGCGCTCGCGGTCAGGACGGTCCGCCCTTCGCTGTGGAGCCGGGCGGACACGAACGTCACCGTCCGCGTCGACTGGTCCACCGTCGCTTCCCCGAACAGGAGCTCACCACCACGTGCGGGCGCCAGCATCGAGCACGACAGCTGCAGCGTCACGGGATGGCGGCCGGGATCCACGCCGAGGAACGATTCGACGGTGGCGCCCAGTGTGATGTCGAGGACGGTCATCAGCAAGCCACCGTGTGCGGTGCCGTTGGGATTGAGATGATGCGGCGCCAACGACACGCACACCTCCGTCCGGTCCGCGCCGCGCCGCCACAGCAGGCCGCCGACGTGGCCGAGGAACGTGCCTTCCTGGCCGAGCGGGACGAAGCCTTCGGGAACGTTCATGCTTCCTCCACCAGGACGATCCAGTTCGCCGCCAGCGCGGGCCGGGCACCGGCGCGGCGTTCGAGCAGACAGTCGAGACCGAGCCGGGTGGCCGGGCCCGGCCCCGGCTCGACCGCGTTCAGCGTAAGGCGCAAGCGGAACTCGTCGCCCGGGAAAACCGGTGCCGTGAAACGGATCCGCTCCAGCCCGTAGTTCGTCCACCGGGTGGCGCCGGCGATGGTGTAGCACTGGTTCGCCAGCGCGGTGACCGTGGCGAGCACCAGGAATCCGTGTGCGAGAAGGCCTCCCAGGCCGGCCTCGTCGCGGGCCCGCGCCGGGTCCGTGTGGATCCAGTGGCGGTCGTGCGTGAGTTCGGCGAAGCCGAGCACGTCGTCCTGGTCGAGCGACGCCCAGCCGCTGATCCCGATCTCGCTGCCGAGGTGGGCATGCAGGTCGGCGGCGCTGCCGACGTCGAGTGTTCTGGCCGGGTTCCCGATTTTCACGATTCTGCCTTCTGCCGGTCGTACATCCGCTCGACGAGCGATCGCCGCCGCGCCAGGACGGCACCGCGCACGAGCTGTCCCTTGCTTCCCACCTCGTCGCCCTCGGGCTCCAGCAATGCGCCGTCGAGGATCCTGGTGCTGGGCTTGGTGTTCTCCCGGTTGTACGCGTCCAGCAACAGTCGCAGATCGTCCTCGCCGAACGGCTCGGCGGCCCAGACCAGCACACAAGGTGCGGACCGGTCGGCGCCGGTGACGACGATGTCGCGCAATCGGCCTCCGCCGCGGGCCAGCAGGCTCGTGCGGATACCGCCGGCATCCACCCAGGTTCCGTTGGCCAGCTTGAAATCGTCGGCGATCCGCCCGGCGAAGCGCAGCCCGCGATCGGGGTGCTCGGGATCGACGAGTTCGCCCGCGTCACCGGAGCGATACCAGCCGTCGTCGGTGAACGCGGCCCGGCTGGGTCCGGGCTGCCGCCAGTACCCTTCGGCGACACAGGGTCCGCGGACGAGGAGTTCGTACTTGCCCGCGACGGGCCGCAGTCCGATCTCGACACCCGGCAGCGGGGTCCCGATGCAGTCCGGTGCCACCCCGTGTGCGTGCACCATGGTGGCGCCAGGGCCGACCTCGGTCGAGCCCCATCCGGTCACGATGGGGACCGGGCGCCCGCGCACCGTCGCCGACAGTTCGGACAGCCGCCGGAACACCGTCGGGTGCATGGCCGCGCCGGCGCTGAACATGACGTCGAGGCGGCCGAAGAACGCCTCGCGGAAGGCCGGATCGGCTTCGAGTGCGGGCAGGAGCGCCGCAAACCCCGCCGGCACCGCGCCGTGGAAGGTGGGCCGGTGGCGGCGCAGGTTCCGGATCGTGAGGTCGAGCCTTTCCGGCCTGCCCGCGGCCTCGTCGATGTGCAGGGTTCCCCCTTGGGACAGCACGAGGTTGACGTTGGCGTTGCCGCCGAAGGCGTGGTTCCACGGCAGCCAGTCGACCAGGACGGGGCGATGCCCGGTCAGGAACGGCCAGACGTCGAGTGTCATCTGGACGTTCGTCGTCATCATCGACTGGCTGTAGGCCACGGGTTTCGGCCGGCCGGTCGAACCGGAGGTGAGCAGGATCTTCGCCGGGGCCGCGGCGTCGATGGCGTCAGGCACCGGACCGCGGTCGTGGCTCGCTTGCCGCAGCTCACGGACAGCCGCTCGCCCCACGAGGACGCGAGTGTGCCCGGGCAGGGCCTCAGCCAGCACCGCGGCCTGTGCGGATTCGGCGGCCCAGACCAGTGCGGGTTCGAGCAGGGCCAGCAGATCACGCAGCTTGGCACGGTCGGCCGACGCCCCGGCGTATTGCGGTGCGACCGGCACGGCGACGGCACCGGCCAGCATCGTGGCCAGCGACATGGTCAGGTGCGCCACGGAATTCGGGCCCAGCACGACCACCCGGTCACCCTTGCGCAGTCCACTGTGGACCAATGCGGCGGCGGCCCGCTGGACATCCTGCCACGCCTCGGCGTAGGACCAGGCCGTCCTGCCCGCGTCGGTGGCCGTCGTGAGGAGTGCCGCGCCGGGCGTTTCGGTGGCGAATCGGCGCAACCAGTGCAGGATGGTCGGCGCCGGCCTGCCCGCCGGAATGCGCGATCGCAGCACGACCAAGCCATCCGGTTCCCGGCGGTAATCGACCGCGGGTGTGGCGAACATGCTCACTCCTCGCCCTGCAGCAAGGCCAGCACGTCGACAGCGGCGGCGTCCCTGGCGGCGAGGATGTCGCCGATCGGCCGGTCACCGAAAATCTCGTCCGCGGCCGCGATCAGCCGGGCGCGGGTGTCTTCGTCGAGATGCGGCGTGCCCAGATCGGACCACCACCCCTCGATGGTGTCCGCGAACGAGCGCATCGCGCCGCGCATTCCGCCGGGACCACCCGCGAGCGCCAGCGACGTGAGCGGGCCACCGATCAGGAAGCGCGGGGTGATGCCGTGCACGACGGCGTCCTCGATGCCGCGCGCGTCGACGACGCCCTCGGCGAGCAGATGCGTCGCCTCCCGGAGCATCGCGAAGGTCAGCCGGTTGGTGAGGTAGCCGGGGATTTCGCGGTGCAGCAGCACCGGGCGCTTGCCCAGACCGGTGAGGTGGGCGAGCACCGCGTCGACGACGGCGGGTGAGGTCGCCTTGCCGGCCAGCACCTCCACGAGCGGGAGCGCGTAGACCGGGCTCTGGGGATGGGCGACGACGAACCGCTCTGGGTGGTGCATACCAGCCTGCAGCTGCGACGGCATCAGGCCACCGCTGCTCGACAGGATCGGGACGCCGGGTCCGACCACGTCCTCGATGTCGTGATAAGCGTCCTTTTTGGACTCGACTGACTCGGGGACGTTCTCGTGCACCAGAACCGCGGCGCCGAGATCCGCGAGGGGAACCAGCCGCAGCAGGTCCACGGGCACCGCGGCGGGGGCGTCCGGCACGGTGCGCCGCACCGACGGCCACACCGCCTCGAGATACGCCGTCAGCCTCCCGAACGCGTCCGGTGCCGGGTCCACCACCAGCACCGGCCGGCGGCGGGCGAGATAGGTGGCGGCCCAGCCACCGCCGATGGTCCCGGCGCCGACGAGGCCGATCGGTTCGTCCTGCATCGCTGACCTCCTTGTCACGCGTCCTCGCGCAATGAATCCATGTCCGGCACCGGCCCGCAGCGGGTGAGCAGCGCCTTGCGGCGGAGGAA
The DNA here is from genome assembly GCF_009707865.1 of Amycolatopsis pithecellobii. Lineage (GTDB taxonomy): Bacteria > Actinomycetota > Actinomycetes > Mycobacteriales > Pseudonocardiaceae > Amycolatopsis_E > Amycolatopsis_E pithecellobii. The sequence continues at coordinate 42,818 of NZ_WMBA01000023.1, read as the reverse complement.
GCGCAGCATGCCGTTGGGCCCCATGCGCGAGCCGCCCAGCCCCGAGGAGTGGTACGAGGTCTTCTCGACGTCACGCATGATCGCGATGGTCAGCGACGTGTCCATCAGGCTCACCGCACCGGCGTTGAGGCGTCGTCCGATCGCCGCGGCTTCGGTCTCGTCGCCGGCGATCACCGCGGCGGACAAGCCGTACTCGCTGTCGTTGGCGAGCCGGACCGCCTCGTCGACGTCGTGACAGGCCTGCACCGGGACGACGGGGCCGAAAGTCTCCTCGCGCATGATCTTCATGTCGTGGTCGACGCCGGTCAGCACGGTCGCCCGCATGTACCGACCGCCGTCCAGCGTCACGCTGGGGCCGCCGCAGTGCAGCACCGCACCCCGGGCCAGCGCGTCGGCGAGATGGTCGTCGACGATGTCGGCCTGCCGGGCGAGGATGAACGGGCCGAGGTGGCCGTGCCCGATGTCCGGGTGGTTGAGCTCGAGCAGCCGGGCCTGGCGGGTCAGCTCCTCGACGAACCCGTCGTGCACAGTCTCATCGACATACACGCGCTCGGTGGCGAAGCAGATCTGCCCCGTGTTGTGCACGGCCCCTTTGAGGACCGCGGCGGCGGCCCGCGGCAGATCCGCCGAGGCGGTGACGATGGCCGCGTCCTTGCCGCCGAGTTCGAGGAATGCCGGGATGAAACGCCGGGCGCACGTCTGTGCCAAGGCGCGGCCGGTGGGGACGCTGCCGGTGAAGCAGAGCGCGTCGACCTCCTCGACGATGCCCTGGCCCGTTTCGGGGCCGCCGGTGACGTAGCGCAGCACGGCGGCGAGTTCGGGCACTTCCGCGATGCCGGCCGCGACCGGCTCGACGAACCGTGGCGTCACCTCGCTCGGCTTGATGATCACCGCGCAGCCCGCGAGCAGGGCAGGCACGGCGTCCAATGTGGACAGTAGGAACGGGTGGTTCCACGGGCTGATCACGCCGAGCAGCGGGTACGGGTCGAACTCCGTGTCGTAGCTGACCGTGGGGGAGACGCTGGAGACGCCGTGGAGCCGGGCCCCGTCGAGGATTCCGGGCGCGGCGTCACACCACCCGCGGATCGAGGCGGCGACCAGGTACGGCACCTCGTGTGCCACCCGGCTGCGGCCGGTGTCGGCCATCTCCGCGTCCCCGATCGCCTTCGCGTTCGCCTCGATGACGTCCGCCCAGCGGCGCAGCACCGCCGCCCGGTGGCCGATCCCGGCGGCGTGCCACTCGGGCTGGTGCTTGCGCAGGTCGCCACAGACCGCGGCGAGTTCGGCCGGCTCCGGTGGCTCGATGACGTAGTCGACTTCCCCCGTGCGGGGATTGCGGACAGCCAGCACACCGCTCATCGCAACGCACCTTCTCGCCGGCCGAGGAAGTCGAGGACGAGTTCGTTGAACCGCTGATGCCGTTCCCACTGCGGCCAATGCCCGGCGCCTTCGACGAGTTCGAACCGTCCGTTCGGGAGCTTGTCCGCCATGCGCAGGCCGACGGCGGCAGGTCCGGAGGGATCGTCACTGGTCCAGACCACGAGGGCGGGTGCGGTGATGGCGGCCAGTTCGGCGTCCGTGATCATGTTGCGTGCTCGCACATCCGCGTCCTGCAGGCACATGATGTTCCGCATCGACTCGGCGAACGGCGGTTGTGCGTAGATGGTCCGCCGGACGTCGACCAGTTCCTGGGTGACGCTCGCCGGGTCGGCCATCAGCCAGCTCACCCTGGCGCGGATACGCTCGTCGCCGGGGTCGTCGGCGGCGCCCTGGGACAGCGAACGGATCCGTTCGCGGACGGCGGGATCGGACCGCGCGCCGCCGGGGGTGTTCAGCACGATCCGGTTCACCCGCTCCGGGTGGGCGTAGGCGGCCTTCACCGCCACCCAGCCGCCGAGCGACTCCCCGTTGAGATGTGCGCGTGTCACGCCGAGCGTGTCGAGCAGGGTCATCAGGTGGTCGACGTAGTCGGGCAATTCCAGCGGCCGGGTCGCCGGGGTGGTCAGCCCGTGCCCCGGGTAGTCGTAGGCGATGACGCGGAATTTCGTTGCCAGGGCGGGAATGTTGCGCGCGTAGGCCTCCAGGTGCCCGCCGATGCCGTGGAGCAGGACCGCGGTCTCGGGGCCGGAACCGGCTTCCAGTACGCGGGTGTTCCATTCGCCGATCTGCACGTGGCGGATCGTCAGATCCTGCCCGAGCAGGGCGGTCCAGATGCTCGGCTCGCCGGTGACGGGAGCGGGGACGGGGACGGTCACGAGTTCCTCCGGGGCTCTGCGGTGGTGATGCCGAAGCCGGCGATCCACTCCGGGATCGGGCGGTAGAAGCTGCTGCGCATGTCGTAGGGACCGGCGGCGGCCAGCGCCGCGTAACAAGCGAGCCACGTGCGGACCTCATGGGCCGAGTTGCCCGCCTCCGCCGTGATCCACGCGTTGGTCCAGGTGTCGGTGGCCTTCAGCCGCCCCTCGGCGAGGAGATCGAGGAACGCGCGGTCCCAGGCCGGGTTGAGTCGTGGCCCCGGCTCACCGGCCACGACGGCGAGCCCGGCGTCGCGCACCCTGGCCTCGCGCCCGGCCCGCTCGCCGGGTGTCGGATGCCGCCCCGCGATCAGCCGGGCGGCCACCTCGGGCGGCGCACCGTCCAATGTGGGCAGTGGCGGATCGTGCGACAGCCCGCCCGACCCGACCAGCAACACCCGGCGCTCGAGCGCGAGCAGGGCCCGGCCCAGTGCCTCGCCGAGCAGGCGAGTGCGGCATACGGGGCCGAAAGGCACGGCCACAGAGTTGATGAAGACGGGCACCGTCGGTACCGCGTCGATGCCCCCGAACAGCAGCTCCAAGGGCTGCGCGAAGCCATGGTCGACAACCATCCGCTCGGACATCGCCAGGTCGACGCCCGCCGCCAGGACCTCCCGCACGACATGCCGTGCGGCCTCCCTGTCGACGGCCAGCGGACCCTGCGCCGTGCCGTAATCGCCGACGGCTTCGGCCGCGGTGCCGACGCAGAACGGCGGCATCAGGTCGTAGAACATGCCGTTGTAGTGATCCGGTGCGATCACGACGACCAGATCGGGCCTGAACTCCGCGGCGAAGGCGCGGGCCTGTGCGAACGCCGAGTCGACTGCGGTCTGGGCGTCGCCGCGCGGCGCAACGGTGTGCATGAGCGGCGAGTGCGACGCCGTAACGACGGCCAGCGGCATCTTCGACCTCCTCGGCATTGGGGACGACTCGACGCTACGACCACCCGGTCATATAGGTCTATGTGAAAGTTCGGCAGCAGGACTTAGCATTTCTTCTATGAGTTCGTCGACGACGCCGGACAACCGGATTTCCCTGCACAAGCTCGAGGTCTTCTGCAGCGTGGTGGAGCGGGGCGGGGTCCGCCTCGCGGCGGAGGATCTGTTCGTCTCCCAGCCGGTGGTCAGCGCCCACCTACGTTCACTGGAGGAGCGGCTGAACGTCAAGCTCTTCCAGCGTGACGGGCGCGGCATGAAACTGACCGAGGCCGGTGCCGAAGTGCACCAGTGGGCCACCGAGGTGCTGCGCGGGCGCATCGAACTGGACCGCAGTCTGCGTGACATCTCCCGCGGGGTGTCCGGGCGAGCGTCGATCGGGTCGAGCATGTCGGTGGGCAACTACGTCCTGCCGCAGATCCTGGTGGACTTCCGTCGCGAGCATCCGCACGCATCGATTTCGCTGAACCAGTCGACCGTGGAGATCGCACTGGAGCGCACGCTTGACGGCCGCTCCGATTTCGCGGTCGTCGCCACCGACGCCGTGCTCGACGCCAACTCCTTCGAGGCCGAGCTGATCGCTCAGCCCCCGTTCTGTCTGGTCGCGGCGCCCGATGACGAGCAGGTCGGCGACTCGGCGTCGGTCGCCGAGTTGCGCGGGCTGCCCTTCGTCTGCCCGCCTGCCGGCGCGGCGATCCGCCGCAGTCAGGATTCGGCGCTGGCCGCCATCGGGGTCGTGGACCGGAGAGTCGAAATCGAACTCGGCAGCGCCGAGTCGATGAAGGTCGCGGTTCAGGGCGGACTCGGGGTGGCATTGCTCTGGCGAGAATCCGTGCGCCGCGAGCTGGAATCCGGTCTCCTGCGCGAAGTGCGGATCACGGGACATCTGCTGCACGACAAGCTTTACCTCGTGCAGCGTCGTGGCAAAAGACTCACCGCATTCCAGTCGATGCTGACAAAAGTGCTCCGGGATGGCATTCACGAGCTGTTGAGGCAGCATCAATAGCTTTCTGGCTCAGCCAAGTCGTCGAAAATCGTCATAGTGCTATTTCTCGGGGCGGCTTAGTTTCCTTGGCATGACTGAGCTCACACCCGCCACGCCGGCCACCGCAGCCCGGCTGGGTGACTCACCGGCCGCCCGATCACCCAGGTTGCGCCGTCTGGTCACCGTTGCCGTGCTGGCTCAGGCCGTCGAGTACTTCGACTTCTTCGTCTATGCCACCGCATCCGCGATCTTCCTCGGCCCGTTGTTCTTTTCCGGACTCGGCGCCACGGCTGCCACGCTGGCGTCGTTTTCGACCTTCGCCGTCGGGTTCGTCGCGCGCCCGGTCGGTGGTGCGGTCGCGGGCCACTTCGGCGACCGGTACGGCCGCAAACCGGTGCTCGTCGCCTCGACGGCCGTGATGGGCGTGGCCACCTTCCTGATGGGCCTGCTGCCCACGGCGGCGACGATCGGCTGGGCCGCCGCGGTGCTGCTCGTCCTGCTGCGCCTGGTGCAGGGCTTCGCGCTCGGCGGGCAGTGGGGCGGTGCGTCGCTGCTGCTGACCGAAAGCACGCCGGGCGGACGGCGCGGGTTCTTCGGCAGTTTCGTTCAGGTCGGCTCGCAATTGGGGCTGATGGGCGGGATCAGCGCGTTCCTGGTGCTGTCTTTTCTCTTTACGAACCAGCAGATGATGGCGTGGGGCTGGCGGATTCCGTTCCTGTCCGGCCTCGTCATGATCGGCATCGGGCTCTACATCCACCGTGCAGTGGAGGACACGCCCAAGTTCAAAGAACTGCAGGCGGCCCGCCCGGAGCCGGCCGCAGGAAAGCAGCCTCCGCTGACGAAGGTGTTGCGCGAGCATTGGCGGACGATCCTGCTCGCCGGCGGCGCGTTCGTGCTGCCGAACGCCGTCGCGTTCATCGTGGTGTCCGGCATTCTCGACTACGGCGTCCGGTCGTTGCACCTGGCGCGAGGCCCTCTGCTCGGCGTGATACTGGCCGGTTGCGTGGCGCCGTTGTTCTTCCTGCCGTACTTCGCGCACCTGTCCGACCGCGTGGGCCGGCCGAAGCTGTTCATCCTCGGGGCCGTGGGCGTCGCCGCCTGGGGATGGCCGATGTTCGCGATGATCGACACCGGCAACCTGTGGCTGGTCTTCGTCGCGTTGTTCGTCTGCTTCACCATCCACTCGCTGATGTTCGGCCCGCAGGTGGCCCTCTACTCCGAGCTGTTCAGCACCGACGTCCGCTATTCCGGCGCATCGCTGGGCTATCAGGTCGGGTCCGTGTTCGGTGGCGGGCTCGCGCCGCTGATCACCGCCGCCCTGCTCGATGCGACGAAGGCGAGCTGGTCCGTCGCCGCCTACATGACGGTGCTCGGGGTGATCAGCCTGCTGTCCATCGCGGCCCTGCGCAGGCGCGCGAACTCGGCCGGCCGTAAGGAGTTGTGATGACGAGGCGGACAGTGCGGCACATCGTCGACACTCATCACCACGTCGGCACCCTTTCGATCGGCGCGGCCGAAGAGCGGAACACCACGGGGGCACCGCGTGACCCCGTCGATACCCATCACGCGATGCTCGATCGCTTCGGCATGACCGCCTGCGCGGTGCTGCCGGGCCTGCAGTACGAGCGTCCACACGGGATCGTCAACACCCGGGAGGTCAACGATGCGATCGCCGCCTACCGGAACCGCTCGCCACGCTTCCTGGCGGCACTCGGCACGGTGGAGCCGCTGCACGGTCTCGCGCTCTGCCGCGAGGAGCTCGACCGGATGGTCGGCGAACTGCGTCTCGACGGCGTCGTCTGGCACACCCGCTATCAGGGCGTCGCCGTCTCGGACCGGCGGATGCACGCCCTCGTCGACGAGGCCACCGCACGCGGGCTTCCCTGCTATATCCACATGTTCGCCGAGTCCAATCTCGAGGCGCCGTGGATGTTCGCGGACCTCGCCCGCAACCATCCCGATGCGACCATCGTCGCCCTCGACGGGTTCTCGGGCTCGACTCAGCTCCAGTACGTCATGGATCTGGCCGATCGTTTCGGCAACCTGCTGTTCGACACCGCGATCTGTTTCCCGTTGCTGCGCCCGCTCGACACCTTCGTCAGCCGGTTCGGGTCCGAGCGGCTGATGTTCGGCACCGACTCCTACGCCGACCCCGTCAGCTACAACGTGCCTGCCGTGCTGGAGGAGCTGCTTGCGTCCGAAATGGACGGTGAGCATCTCGAGAACATCTTCTGGCGCACGTTCTGCCGCGTCTTTCCCGCCGCGGACAAGGCCTTGCAGGCACTCGACACCTCCGAGGAGAACCTCTGATGCCCACTCCCTCCGGACGCCGCTCCGTGATCGTCGTCGGCGCGGGACCGGTCGGCCTGACCCTCGCCGCCGAACTCGGCGCTCGCGGCATCGACACGCTCGTGCTCGAGAAGCAGGACGCCACCACGGACAACCCGCGCTGCAATACGACCAACGCCCGGTCGATGGAGTACTTCCGCCGGCTCGGCGTTGCGGACCGCATTCGCCGCGCCGGGCTGCCACTCGACCACCCCACGGACGTCGTGTACTGCACGAGCCTGACGGGCTGGGAGCTCACCCGCTTCCGATTCTCGTCCGCGCAGGAGATCCTGGACCGGACGGCATCCGAACTCGACGAGTGGCCGACTCCCGAGCCCCAGCACCGGATCTCGCAGATCTTCCTCGAGCCGATCCTCGAGGAGCACGCCCGCGGCTATGAGACCGTCGAAATCGCCCGCGGGCACGAGGTCACCGGAGTCGCGCAACGCGGCGAAATCGTCGAGGTGCGCGTCAGAGCCGCAGGTGCCGAGAAGGTGCTGACCGCCGACTACGTCGTGGGATGCGATGGCGGGGTCAGCACTACCCGGCGGGCGATCGGCGCCCGGCTCCAGGGCGACTCCCGTGCCGCGGAGAACCGGCTGTCGGTCTACTTCCGTTCGGCCGAGCTGGCGCGCGAGTTCGCCGCGTCGGAGCGGCCCGGCTGGATGTACTGGTGGTATGGACCACGACTGAAGGGCTCCTTCGTCCAGCTCGACGGTGCCGGGCTTTTCCTGTGCCACGCCCGCGTTCCGGAAGGCACCGCGCCCGAGGACCTCGACGAGGATGAGGTTCTGCGCGCCGCACTCGGCCGCGAAATGGACGTGGAGAAGATCCAGGTCGTGCGGTGGACGCCGCGCCGCCTGGTGGCCGACCGGTTCGTCGACGGGCGCATCGTGCTCGCGGGCGACGCCGCACATCTTTGGCTCCCGCTGGGGGGTTTCGGGATGAACACCGGCATCGCCGACGCGGTGGGGCTGGGCTGGCGCCTCGCGTCGCGGCAAGCCGGCTGGGGCGGACCCGAACTCCTCGAGGCCTACGAGGTGGAGCGCCGCTCGGTCGGCGAAGCCACTTCCCGTGCGGCGCTGAAGATCGACCGGGACATGGCGTCCATCGCCCGCGACCCGGCTCTGCACGGCGACGACGCCGAGGGGGCCCGGCTGCGGGCCGAGGCCGGTGCGCTGATCGAGAAGGTCGACCGGCAGCAGTGGCACAGCCAAGGCGTGCAGTTCGGCTCTCGTTACGTGGACTCGCCGGGAATCGTCGCGGACGGGCGGCCCACGGAGAGCGCGATCACGCGGATCGACGAGTACCGCCCGAGCCTCGCCGCGGGGGCCCGCTTCCCGCACACCTGGCTGCCCGACGGACGCTCGGTGTTCGATCTGCTCGGGCGGGACTTCACGCTCATCTGCGCCGGCGCGGATCCCGGCCCCTTCGTCGAAGCCGCCACCAGGCTCGGTGTCCCGCTCTCGACGCTGAACGTCGACGAGAGCTATGCCCAGCCGCTCGTTCTCGTCCGCCCTGACATGTTCATCGGCTGGAGCGGGGCGCGACCCCCGGCCGATATCGACGGCCTGCTCCGGCGGCTCGCCGGTTTCGGCGCGGTCACCGTAAGGCAGTTCTCCAGGGAGGCAGCGAGATGAGATTCGGGGTGGTGATCGCACCGAAGATCGACGACTGGGGAATATTCAAGTATGCGGAAGACCTCGGCTACGACGTCGCGTGGGCTTGCGACTCCCAGATGCTGTGGTCGGACTGCTACGCAACCTTGGCACTCGCGGCGGCGAATACGTCCCGGATATCGCTCGGTCCGGGGGTGGCGGCCGCCGGCACCAGAATCGCGCCGGTGACCGCGCATTCCATCGCGTCGATCTCGAAGCTGGCTCCCGGGCGCACGGTCCTCGGCATCGGCACCGGCCACACCTCCATGCGGGTCATGGGCCAAAAACCCATGAAGGCCAAGGACTTCGAGGAGTACGTACGGGTCCTCCGTGCGCTGCTCAGCGGCGAAGAAACCGAAGTAAGCCACGCCGGCCGACGCGGCTATACCCGGTTCCTGAACCGGGAGCACGGGTTCGTGGACCTCGCGCATCCCATCCCGATCATCGTCGGGGCCAACGGGCCTCAGGCGCTCGCCATCGCCGGAGCGGTGGGCGACGGCCTCCTCACGATAGGAACGACGCGACCCGATGACGTGCAGGCCACCCTCTCGGCCGTCCGGTCCGGAGCAGCGGCCGCGGGCCGTGCGCTGCCGGACGGGTACCCGGTCACGACGATGACGAACGTCGTGGTCCTGCAACCAGGTGAACCGGTCACGTCGGACCGGGTCGCCGCCCTGACCGATTCGTGGGTCGGTGCCGCCCTTCACTTCGCGTACGAAATGTGGCGCATCCGGCAGGACGACGCAATGGTTCCTCCTCCCTTCCATTCTTTCTGGGCGGAGTACTGCTCCTATGTGGACAGTATGGAAACGCCGCTCGATCGCCGTCACCTGCAGATCCACGACGGTCACGCGACCTTCCTCCCGCCCGCCGAGCGCAGGTTTCTCACCGAGGACGCGATTCGCGCCGTCACGATCATCGGCTCGGTCGAGGAGATCGCGGAGCAGGTCAAGGCCGCGGAATCAGCAGGCGTCACCGAGCTGGCCATTCAGAGCCCCCTCGCGACCGCCAGGGATGTCATGCGGGACTTCGCAGAGAAGGTACGGCCGTGTCTGTAGACAACGAAACAGATGTCGTATCGGCCGGCGTCGACACCGGGTCCCCGAAGCGTCCGGCGCGCCATGACTCGCGGCCGGCGAGAACAAGAATTCTCGCGATACTCCAAATGGAGAAGTACAGCGCGCTCTGGATCTGGGCAGGTTTGATCATCCTGTTCGGCCTTTGGGTGCCGGACACATTCCTGACCTGGTCGAACGTCCAGATCATCTTGTCGAGTCAGGCCGTGACCGCCATCGTCGCCCTCGGCCTGGTGGCGCCACTCGCCGTCGGCGCCGTCGACCTCGCCGTAGGTTCCGTGGTCGGCTTCGCGGGCATGCTGGCGGCGGTCCTCATGGCCCGCGGCGATTGGGGAACCGTACCCACGATCGTCGTGACGCTGGCGCTGGGATGTGGCATCGGTGCCGCGATGGGTGTGCTGGTCGGCGTCGTGCGAATCAGCTCGATGATCGTGACGCTGGCGGCGAGCTCCGTGCTCAGCGGCATGATCTTCTGGCTGTCCGAAAGCCAGAACGTGGTCGGGCTGACTTCGCAGTTCTTGGCACTGGGCAGTGGGACGGCGCTCGGGCTGGCTTGGCCGTTCTGGGTGATGCTCCTGCTGTGCATCGGCGCGTGGCTCTTCCTCGATCACACCGCCACCGGCCGTTATCTGCACGCGACTGGGCTCGGGCAGGAAGCCGCGAAGCTGTCCGGCGTTCCCACGACACGCTTGATCGTCTTGGCGTTGACTCTCTCGGCCGGGGCCGCGAGCATCGCCGGGCTGCTGGGTACGGCCCGCATCGGAGCCGGTGATCCCTCATTCGGGCCGTCATATCTGCTGCCGGCCTATGCCGCTGTCTTTCTCGGGTCGACTCAGGTCCGTCCCGGCTTTTTCAATCCCTGGGGCACGGTCATCTCCGTTTACGTGCTGGCCACGGGCGTGAAAGGACTGCAGCTTGCCGGCGCGCCGGTGTGGATTCCCGAGGTCTTCAACGGCCTTGCGCTGCTCGCGGCGGTAAGCCTCGCCGTCGTCAGGCAGCGTATGGCGGCCCATCGCACCTTGGTGCGGATGCGGCGCCTGGTCAACGCACGGAGGCCGAGGTGAACACCCAGGACGAGCTGTTCGTACTCAAGGGCGTTTGGAAAACCTACAACGGCCCACTCGTTTTGAGCGACGTCGATCTCACCCTGCGCGGCGGCCGGGTGCACGCACTGGTCGGACACAACGGATGCGGGAAGTCGACGCTCATCCGCATCATGGCCGGCGCCGAACGAGCGGAACCGGCCGGTGCCGCATACCTCGACGGTGCCCCGGTCGAGCTGAACGACTCGCACAGCCACCATCATCGCCGCCTGCACTTCATCCATCAGGGCCTGAACGTCATCCCGCACCTGAGCACACTGGAGAACGTCGCACTCGGCACGGGCTACCCCAAGAGATTCGGCATCATCCGGTGGCGGTCCCACCGGATGCGCATCCGGGAGATCCTGCACCGGATCGGTGCGGACTTCGACCTCGACCGGCCCGTGCACACCCTGCTGCCGAACCAGCTGGTCGTCGTGGCGATCGCGCGAGCCATGGCACATTGGACGGACAGCCGCTCGGTACTCGTGCTGGACGAGGCGACCGCAGCCCTGCCCGCACCCGAGGTCGAGCAGTTGTTCACCACCGTCCGCCATGCGGTGCGGGACGGCGCAGCCGTGCTGTTCGTTTCTCACCGGCTCGACGAGGTCCTTCGGTTCGCCGACGACGTCACCGTGTTGCGAAACGGCCAGGTGGTGATGAACGCCGAGCGCGACGAGCTCACCAAGGCGACCCTGCTCGACGCCTTGCTCGGACACCAGCAGCACACGACTCCATCGGGGAACCACGCACGTGCCGAGACGGGTAAGGGCACCGCATTGCGTGTCCAGAACCTGACAACCGAACGGATACGGGAAGCGAGCCTGACCATCGAATCCGGCGAAATACTCGGCGTGGCCGGTCTCGATGGATCGGGGCGCGAGCAGTTCGCCGACGCGGTCTACGGAACCATTCCCCGGGCCGGCGGCGAAATACTGCTCAACGGCAACACCGTGCCGGCACGCCCACGCGGGAGCGTCAAAGCCGGCATGGGACTCGTTCCCGCCGATCGCCCTCGCAGTGGTGTCATCCCCGAGATGAGCGTGCGTGTCAACGAAACCCTGCCTCGTCTCAAACAGTATCGCCGGGCGACGAAGTTACTCGATAAACGGCGCGAGCAGCGGGACGTCTCCACCTACCTCGAAAACGTCGACATGACACCCGGCAGCACCGAAAAGAAGATCAAATTTCTGAGCGGCGGCAATCAACAGAAGGTCGTCATCAGTCGATGGTTGAGGCACGGCGTCGACGTCCTCCTTCTCGATGAACCGGTCCAGGGAATCGACGTCGGTGCCAAAGAGGTGATCTTCAACCTGGTGCGCGATGCGGCCCGGAACGGGACCGCCGTGGTGATGTGCTCGGCCGTGGACGAGGACCTCGCGGCGCTCTGCGACCGCGTCGTCGTCTTCGACCACGGCGCCATCGTCGCCGAACTACGAGCACCAGATATCACCGTCGCCCGCATCGCCGCGGCTTCACACGCCTTCAAAACCGGCACACTCTGATCGGAAACCGTCATGAATTTCCTTGCTCGCCATCGACGTCGAGCCCTCTGGGCATGCCTCACCCTGGCGGCCGTAACCGTTCTGGGAGGCTGCGGTTCTTCCCGGGTGGCCGACGGCCCGGCCGCGCACGACCCGGCTACGGATACCGGCGTCGCCGCCGCCAAAGCGCAGATCGCCGCGCAGATGGTGGCGCCGACATCGGTAGGTATCACCAAACCCATCAAGCCGGCCGTCGCCGGAAAGACGGTCGTCTACCTCAAGTGCGCGATCGTCAACTGCAAAATCCACGCCGACGCGCTGGCCGAGTCGTTCAAACCCCTTGGCCTCAACCTGAGGGTCGTGGATTCGGGCCTCACCCCTGAATCCTTCAAAAACGCACTGGCGACCGCGAAAGCGCTTCATCCGGACGGCGTCATATCCGACGCCATTCCCGCCGCGATCGCACAGACGACCATGGACGAGATGGCCGCGGAAGGAATCTCCGTGGTGTCCATCGTCGCCCCCGACCTCAAACTGAGCGATCGGGTGGCGAACGTGATGGGAGTTCCGTACATGATCCGCCAGGGGCAGACGATGGCCAACTGGACCATCGCCGACAGCGGGGGTCACGCCAATGTGCTGTACCTGTCCGACACGACGTTGTCGTTCTCGGCATCGACCACGCAGGGTCTGAAAGAGGCGTACGCCAAGAACTGTCCGGGCTGCACGGTCCACGAACTCGCCACGAATTCCGGCGAGATCGGTACGGTACTGCCGAACAAGATTTCCAGCTATCTGCAAGCGCATCCCGACGTCAAGTATGTGATCGTCCAGTATTCCGCGCTGCTGACCGGGGTGCCCGCCGCGCTCGCCACCGCGGGCATCACCGGGATCAAGACGATCGGCGCCTCGCCGACCCAGATCAACCAGCAGTACATGAAAGCGGGTCAGGAGTCCGCCGGCATCTTCAACAGCAACGCGGCGATGGCCTGGTATGCGACCGATACGGTGGCCCGCCTGATGAGCGGGGAACAGCCACTGCCGGTCGTCGACGACCCGCCGAATCTGCAGCTGATGACCGCATCGCAGGTCACTTGGGAGCCGAAGAATTCCGACTATCCGTGGATTCCCGGATGGGAGCAGATGTTCACGAAGGCATGGGAGGCGAACGGATCATGAGTGACCGTCTCCGGAATCTGTATGAGTCCTTCACTCGCCGTCTCGCGGCCGAACCGGAGATTAGCATCGACGGTATGCGGGACTTGTTCGAACAATGGCACCTGGCGACCGCGGAGCCGGACGGCGTCACCTATCGCGAGGTCACCGACGCGCCCGTACCCGCCACTTGGTGCACCCCGCTCGGCTCGGACACCCGTCGTGCGATCGTCTATACCCACGGCGGCGGTTTCGTGGTCGGTTCGCGGCACAGCCACCGGAAGCTCGCCGGCCATCTCGCGACACGATGTGCGACACCCGTGCTCGTCATCGACTACCGGCGGGCGCCCGAACACCCGTATCCGGCGCAGGTGGACGACACGGTATCGGTAGCGGAATGGCTCACCCGGGCACACGGTTTCGTCCCGGCGCAGATCGCGTTCGCAGGTGACTCCGCGGGCGGAAACATCGCGGTCAGCAGCGCCCTCCGGCTTTCCCGGACAGGCCTGGCACCCGCCGCCGTCGTCGCGATGTCGCCCTGGTTCGACCTGGCGAACAGCGGACCCTCACTGGAGGAAAACGCCCGGCATGACGCGATGGTCAACAGGCCGACGCTCGAAGCCATGACCGGTCTTGTGCTCAACGGGCAATCACCGGAAACCCCTGGCGCGAACCCGTTGGGTGCCGACCTGACCTTGCTGCCCCCGACATTCGTGACGGCGAGTCAGCACGAGACGCTTCGTGACGACGCGACACGTTTCGCCGCGCGGGCCGAAGCCGCCGGACGCGATATCACTCTGCTCATCGAGCCGCACGCGCAGCACGTCTTCCAGATGGCGGCAGGCAGGTCGCCGGCGGCGGATCGCGCGCTCGACCAGATCGGACAGTGGGTACAAGAAAGATTTCTTTCCGGCGCTCGCCGTAATTGAAGCATTCGCGAACCACGAAGAATCGGAGACTTCAATGAGCTCTGTTGAAATCGCACGTTCCTGGCTTGAACGGTTCGCCACGGCGATCGCGCGTCGTGACGCCGATGCGCTCCGGCCGCTGTTCGCCACGGACTCGTATTGGCGGGATCGCCTGGCTTTCACGTGGGATCTGCGGACGCTCCATGGGATCGACCGGATCGCCGACATGATCGGCTCGGTTCTTCCGTCCGTCGACGCCGCCCAGTTCGAACTCGACGATGCGGCCGTTGATCTCGTGAGCAATGGCGACGACGGACAGTGGTTGCAGGCGAGCTTCCGGTTCACGACCTCCGTGGGCCCCTGCCGCGGCATGCTGCGCCTCATCGATGTCGAAACGGCGCCGGTCGCCTGGGTCGTCTACACCTCACTGGAAGGACTGGATACGGCGACGGAACCGATCGGGGAACATCGGCCGATGGGCGCGGAACACGGAGACCGGCGCCCCCTTGACAACTGGGCGGACCGGCGAAGGGCGCAGGTCGAGTTCCGTGCTGCGGACCCCGCCGTGGTCGTGCTCGGTGCGGGGCAAGGAGGCCTGAGCGTGGCGGCCCGGCTCAAGATGCTGGGCGTACCCACGCTGATCGTCGAGCGGAACCCGCGGGTCGGTGACAGCTGGCGGAACCGCTATCACTCCCTTGTCCTGCACGACCCGGTCTACACCAATCACCTGCCCTATCTTCCGTTTCCGGAATCCTGGCCGGTCTTCACGCCCAAGGACAAACTGGCGGATTGGTTCGAGACCTACGTTTCGGTGCTGGAACTCAATGTCTGGACCGGCAGCGAAATAACCCGCGCACAGTTCGACGAGAAGAACGAACGGTGGAGTCTGGATGTGCGTCGCCAGGACGGTTCGGTCCGGACCGTGGCGCCGCGCCATGTCGTTCTCGCGACCGGTGTCAGCGGGCGCCCGAGGGTACCTGAGCATCCCGGTGAGGGCGTGTTTCACGGTGAGATCAAGCATTCGAGCAAGGTGACCGGCAACGAAGACGTTGCGGGCCGGCCGGTCCTGGTCGTCGGTGCGGGCAACAGTGGCCTCGAGATCGCCCATGACATGTGGGAGCGAGGTGCTGAGGTAACGGTCGTTCAGCGTTCGTCGACCCACGTCTCGAACGGGAAGAATCTGGCGGACATCCTTTTCGCCGGTCTGTACGAGGAAGGCGCTCCGCCGACCGAGGAAGCTGATTTCCTCGCCAACTCGCTGCCACTGGAGGTCGCATTCGATCTGCAGGACCGCGTCCTGATGCCGGCCGTCTACGCGCTTGACGCGGATATGCACGCAGGCCTCGAAAAGGCCGGATTCGCCTGGAACCGCACAGGTGTGCACGAACTCTTCCACCGCCGTGGCGGTGGTTACTACATCGATGTCGGCGCATCGCGCCTGATCATCGACGGCCGGATAAAAATCAAGAGCGGTGTCGAGATCGCGGAATTCGACGCGGCGGGTGTGCAGTACACCGACGGAACCCACCAGGCGGCGGATCTGGTCGTCTATGCGACCGGCTACGAAAACATGCGTGAGACGGCACGTGAGCTGTTCGGAGATGGCGTCGCCGACAGGTGCCGACCGGTCTGGGGTCTCGACGGCGAGGGCGAACTCAGTGGCGTCTGGCGACGATCGGGATTCGATGGTCTCTGGTTCATGGGGGGAAACCTCTCGCTCGCGCGAGCCTTCTCTAAGGCACTGGCACTACAGATCCGGGCCATCGAGGACGGTGTCGCACCGCGTCACGAGCGAGACCTGCCACTCGCCGCGGCCGATCAGGTGGCCCTGTCATGACCGGAAAGGAGACCCCCATGACTGGACGACTCGCGGGCAAAGTTGCCTTCATCACCGGTGCGGCCCGGGGACAGGGCCGATCCCATGCCGTCAGATTCGCCGAAGAGGGCGCGGACATCATCGCCGTCGACCTCTGCGAGCAGATCGCGACCGTCGCGGCGCCGATGTCCACAAAGGACGATCTGGACGAGACGGCCGGTCTCGTCGAGAAGGCCGGCGGCCGGATCGCGGCCGTGGTGGCGGACGTTCGTGACCGCGCCGGTCTTGAGGCTGCGCTTGCGCGAGGCGAGAGGCAACTCGGGAGGGGAGTGGACATCGTGGTGGCCAACGCCGGCATCTTCCCGGTCGGCGGACCGGAGCCCGACCCGGATCGGACGTTCGGTGATGTCCTCGCCGTGAACCTCACCGGTGTATGGAACACGATCAGCGCGACGGCGCCCGGCTTGATCGAGCGCGGTCGGGGTGGCTCGATCGTGCTCACCAGCTCCACCCAGGGGCTTGTCGGCCGTGGCGGTGACGGGTCCGCCGCTCTCACCGCCTATGCGGCGAGCAAGCACGGCGTGGTGGGGCTGATGCGCTCGGTCGCGAACTGGCTTGCGCCGCACCAGATCCGGGTCAACAGCGTGCACCCGACCGGCGTGAACACCCCGATGATCGTGAACCCTTTCGTCGCCGGCCATGTGGCGAACCACCCGGAGGCAGTGGCGGCGGTCGCCAACGCGCTCCCCGTGGACATGGTCGAGCCCGTCGACGTCAGCAACGCCATCCTGTACCTCGTCAGCGACGAGGGACGGTATGTCACCGGCGTGACGCTGCCCGTCGATGCCGGGTTGAACGTCCACTGATCCGGTCGCACCGATGCCCGGCGGGTGAGGTGCTCAGATCGGGTCGGTGCGGGGCACCTTCGTCGCGAGGACCTTGAAGTAGGGCAGGGGCGACCACGCCTGATGATCGCCGATCACGTACAGGCGGTGCTTGGCCCGGCTGACCGCGACGTTGAGCAGATTGGGTTTGCTCGCGGCCCACCTGCGGGCGCCCGGCCGATCAGGTGCGCTACCCAGCACCAGGACGACGATGTCGGCCTGCTTGCCCTGGGCGGTGTGCACCGTGCCGGCGACCAGGCCGCGGTACCGCCGGGACCGCGTCTGCACCTGACGGGCGATGTCGCGGAACGGGCCGATCACCATGACGTCGGACATGTCGAAGTCCAGGGTCGCGAGCGTCCGCAGGATCCGGTCGAGTTGGACGCCTTCGCCGGGTATCCAGTGGCCCTGGGCGGCATTGCCGGGCACGTCTATCCACTTGGACACCGGCAGCGTCGGGTAAGTGGCCGCGAACCGCTCGCCGGCCGCCGGTGCGGTGCCGTCGATCATCAGGCCGTCGTAGGCGACCGCGTTGACGATGCCGAACATCGGCTGGTCGCAGCGCCGGTGCACGGTGAGCGGAATCCCGACCCAGGTGGGGGCGTCGTCACCCGGCAGCCAGGTGCCGAGCGAGGTGAGCCGGTCGGCGAGCCGCTGCACGGAGGTGTGGCTGGTCAACCACTGCTCGTCGACATCGAATTCCCGTCGGATGGCCTGTTCCGCGCGGAAGGGGAGGACGGTGATCGGTTCGAGTTGCAGGGGGTCGCCGACGACCACGGCCCGCCGCGTCCGCCACAGCGCACCGGCGGCGTTCTGCGGCGTCGCCTGGCCGGCCTCGTCGATCAGCAGCCAGCCGAGCGCCTCCCGGCCGAGGTGACCGAACAGCCGAGCGTAGGAGGCGAACGTCGTGGACACCACGGGCACCACGAAGAAGAGGCTCTGCCACGCGGCGAGCACTGCCTCGTCGTCGGCGTCGCGGGGCGCCTCGCCGTTGACCACGTCCATGGCGGCCTGGAGGTTCTGGCGCATCTCGGTGGGCAGGTGCCGCAGGAAGGCTTTGTGCAGAGCCAAAGCCGCGAGGAACAGGGCGCTGCGCGCGGTGTTCCACTCGGCGTCGGTCCACAGGGCGGCGAGCTCCCGGCGCTCGCGGTCCTGCCACCAGGCGGTGTCCGGGTAGTGCCGGCCGAGGGCCGCGGCCGCGTCGGCGAGCCGGCCGTCGAGGACGGCGAGTTCTTCTTCCAGCGCCTGGAGTTTCGACGTGGCGTCCGCGTGGGCGTGCACGGTCGAGGTCAGTTCCTCGTCGGCCACCGCGACCGCCCTCCGTGCTGTCACGAGCGGCTCGTGGTAGACGTCCGGCACTGGTATGCCGGCCGTCAGCATGCGCTGCACGGATTCCACCTCATACGCGGCGGCGTCGACATCCCGCTGGGCGGCGTCGATCTCCGTTTGAACGGCCCCCAGTTCCTGATGCGCTTCGGTAAGCTCCTGTTTGGCGGCAGCGACTTGCTTGGCCAGCCACTTGTCCTTTCGGGACCACTTCCTCTTCGCACCGCCCAAGGTGCGGACAATTTCCCCCCATCCCGGCGGGTCGTCCTGGTGGGCTTCGTGCGCCGTCCAGCGATCGGCCGCTTCGCGCTCGTACGACTGGACCTTTCGTTCCGCAGTGGCCCGGCGGCCAGTGCTGAGCCGCTCGATGAGGGCCGTTCGTTCGCGGATGACATCTTCGGCGACGGCCAGGCGATCGCGCGCGGCCTGTTCCGTCTCCGCCTGCCGGGCCAGGGCGATGCGGTCGGCTTCCGCCTTGTGGACGCGTTCGGCGTCGACGGCATCCTCGCGGCGTGCCCGCGCCGCATCGGCCCGCTGCCCGGCTTCGGCGACGGCCTGCCGTTGTCCGGCCACGCCGGCCACAAGGCCGCTTCGGTGGTCGAGCGACTGGTACACGGCGGCTCGCTCGGCCCGCACCTCCTCGACCCGGGCCTCGGCGGTCCTGAACTCCTCGGTGGCGGCCGCCCACGTGCTGTCGGGTGGCGTCTGCTCGTAGGTCTTCAGCACGGACCACATGCCGTGCCAGGCATCGTCGGCGGCCGGGTCGATCGGTTTGTGGTACCAGAAGTTGTCGACGAACCGACTGCGGTTCGCCTTGTTGCCCAGCCTGGCCGCGACCAACGCCCAGCCATGGGGATCCTCGGCGGCAGGCGTTTTTCCCGGCTCGGCCTTCGGCCCCGGCGCGAGCAGCGCGGTGGCGATGTCCGTGAAGTAGTCCACCTCGGCAGCGTGTTCCTGCCACGACTCGTCGATAGCGTCTGCCGCCGGGATTTCGTCGGTGACGTTCTGCACGGCGCCGTTGTTCGTCGACGCCAGAACGATCTCGAATCCGGTCAAATTGGGATTCCACGGATGGATCACTCGTTTGCGTTCGCCGGTGCGCCAGCTCAACCGTTGGCCGGTGAAGGCCCCACTCGGCTCCGGCAGGGCGGCGAGCCGCTGTGCCCTGGTCACGACCAGGTCCGCGATGAGGTCGCGGAGCATGGTGGTCTTGCCCGTCCCCGGCGGCCCGTTGACGCCGATGAGACCGGTCGTGTCCAGCAGGCCGGACGCGGTGATGACGGCCAATTGCTGGTTCAGTGCCAGTGCGTGCGCCGGGTTGCTCGGCCAACGGCCGCTCGGAACTGCGCGCGGTGCGGTTCCGGCCAGCACGTGGTCCAACCGATCTCGCACATCCACCCGGCGGCCGGTGGGAATCTCAGTGGCGGGCCGCAGGTAGTCACGCAGTGCGGCACCGATGTCGTCCTTCGCCGTCTGCTCCGCGACCAGGGCAAGGTCACTCATGATGAAGCTGTTGAGGAAGTCGTGACCGCCGGGGCTGTCCGCGTTGCGGCGGGCCACGATCTGGCTCTGGATCCGGATGTCCGTCACGGAGAGCGCAGCGGAGGTCCCCGCCGCGCCGACGGCGATCTCCAGGCACCGCATGAGGTCGGCGAAGTCCAGAACCCGGGGAACGTACTGCGGCGGCGTGTCCTCGTCCCCGGGGAACACTTCGTCGGTGACGAAGTCCCGCCACTCGGCGCTGAAGTCGAGTTCGGCATCCTGCAGCAGCGCCAGCCAGTCCGGTCCACAGCCCTGAGACCGGTGCACCTCGCCGGTGGCCCAGGCGCAGCTCGACAACACCTCCGAGTTGAGCAACGCCCGGCCGTCCTCGCCGACCAGGAATGCGGCGATCGCGCTGTCCCCTCCCGGACGTTCGTCATAACTGTCCTGGTCCGGTTCGAAGACCTGCGAGAGCACGTCGAACACGTCAGCGCGGCGGTAGATACCGAGGTAGACGGTGTGCCGCCAGGCTTGATCCCGATCGATCCGCCACCCGGCGAGGTCGTGGTCCGGCTCCCACGGCAGCGGCTGCCCCGGCCGTGCCATGAACATCTGCCGTTCCCGATCGGGCGGGTCGACCTTCTGGGGACCGAACATCTCCACCGTCCGCCAGAACTCGACCACCTGCGCCCGCGTGACGTTCGCCCCCAGTCCCAACCCTGCTCCGATCGTCGACACTCCCGACGGCGGCGCCCAGCGTAGCGCTCCCGGGCCGCAACGCGGCGGCAAACCCGGCGTTCACCAAGTATCGAAGTGCATGACGTCCGCGATCGGCTTCCGTTTGACGGGACGGAATGGACGGGTTGGCCAGCCCACCGCCACGGTCATCCCGATGGTCTTGTGGTCTGGCACCTTGAGCATTGCCCGGACGCCTCTGGTGTTGAGGTGATGCAGGCCGGTCGGGGCGACCCCCAAGCCGAGTGCCCTTCCGGCCACGAGCATGTTTTGCGTGGCCCCGTAAATGGCGGAGAACTGGTAGCGGTCCTCTCTCGGGTCGCCAGGAACAAACGATGACCCACATACGAAGATGAGGATCGGAGCCTCCCGGAGCGTGGACATCAGGTGATAGGCACCCTCTCCCATACGACGTTTCACCGGGTCCGCAGCACCGGCCAGCCTCCCGCGGATGGCGTCGAGCGCGGAGATGTCGGGAACAATGGTCTCGTGCAGACGTGCACGCTGTTCCGGTGACTTGACCACAATGAAGTCCCAGAGTTGAGAGTTCTCCGGACTCGGTGCCCTGGTGCCGGCCCAGATCAGTTTCTCGACCAGTTCATCCGGTACTGGCTTGTCGGATAACCACCGCATGGTCATGGCCGACTCCATCGCCTCAAACACATCCATGCGCTACCTCCACGATTTCGCCTTTCATTTCCGCGTCGTCTTCTGGCGCGAGGGTGGCTAGCCGATCTCGGAAAGGGCGGACGCGAGAGGCTCGAGTACCGCCGGGTCGAGCGGTGGCTTCAGGGGGATGATGGCGAGGTCCAGTCCTTCCTCTCCCAGCGCGGCAGCCGATGCGGCGGTGGCTCCCGCGTCTCCGTCGTAGAGCACGGGGCTGGACAAGAGAATCTCGCTCGGATCTCGACCCAGGTCGGTGCAGTGGGCATGGAGGACGTCCCTTTTCCGGGCGAATTCCGGTGGGGTCCCGCCGAGGAAACTCCAATGCTGAGCGAAACGCGCCGCCGTGCGGAGAGTGCGCTTCTCTCCGTTGCCCCCGATGCAGATCGGCGGGTGGGGACGCTGGACGCCTTTGGGTTCATTGCGGGCGTCCGAAAGTTGGTAGTACTTGCCCGAGAAGGTGGTCGCCTCCTGGGTCAGGAGGCTGGTGAGCACCTCGCAGGCCTCCTCGAACCGGTCGCTGCGCTCCGCGGGCGTACCGAGCGCAATGCCGTAGGCGGCCGATTCCTCTTCGTTCCACCCTGCCCCGATGCCCAGCTCCAGCCGGCCTCCGGAAATGATGTCGAGCGCCGACGCCATGTTGGCGAGCACGGCGGGATGCCGGTGATGGATCCCCGTCGCGAGGGTTCCGAATCGCAGCCGCTTGGTCGCCTGAGCCAGGGCGGTCGTGACCGTCCAACCTTCCAGACACGGCCCTCGGCTGTCGGAGAAAATGGGATAGAAGTGGTCGAAGGTCCATCCTGATTCGAACACCTCGATGTCGTCAGCCACCTGCCAGACGGCCAGTATCTCGGCCCAGGTGGTGTTCTGCGGGGCGGTCCTGAAGGCGAATCGCATGCCTTGCCGCGTCCTCTCTTCGTGGGTTGAAGGTCCGAATTTCGACCTAGCTGGGTCGAACTTCGGACTTACGCAGAGTACTCTGCACGGGGGGAAAGTCAAAGGAGGTTCATGTGCGCGAGCTCGACGCGCTGGATAAGAAGATCTTCGGACTGCTGGCCGGGAACGGGCGCATGTCCAATCTCGACGTCGCCGCCAAGGTCGGGGTGTCGGAGAAGACCGTGCGCCAGCGGATCCGCCGATTGATCGAGCGCGACGGGATGCGGGTCGTGGCCACCCTGGACCGCCAAACGCCGCCGTCACGGCTCATTGTCCTGGTGCGGGTCCGCTCCGGTCAGCGGTTCGTCGTCGCCGACCGGCTGGCGTCCCTGCCCGAGGTGGACGAGGTCCACCTGACCACAGGGGCCTACGAACTGATCGTGCGCGCGTCGTTCGAGTCCGACAGCGACGCTCTCGAGTTCTACGTCCGCCATGTCGAACAAGGACCGGGGATCGAGGAGTCACTCTCGACGCATGTCGTCGAGACGATCACCAGCGGCACCGCTGCCCGGCCGGACCATTTCGAGCAGTTCGACAAGCAAGCCTCGAAAGTCGGCTCCCTGTCCGAACTGCTCGACCTCGCCTGCGAGGTGGCCACTGCGTCGCTGGGGGCCGACCGAGTCCACGTGGCCACCGGGAACGTCTGGCCCGCCGACCCGGCTTCCCGGTGGCCGGCCACGATGCGCTGGCGGGGTCTCTCGTCCCGTTATGTCGAGGAAATCCGCATCAAAGGTCAGGCCGAGGGGGTCGTCCTCCCTAATATCGTCAAACACAATCAACACGTCTTCGTGGCCGACGCCCAAACCGATCCACTCTTCCAATCCGTGACCGATCTCGTTTTCTCCGAAGGTTTCCGCAGCTGGATGGGTATGCCAGTGTGCAACGGCGACACCAGGCGCGGCACCTTTTGCCTGTACTGGAACACCGTCATCACCTACCGGGAAGACCTGGTCCGCCAAGCCCAGGAACTGGCCGACACGCTCGGCAAACACCTTGTGCGCTACTCACCCGGATCATCGGACGCCTCGTCCACTCCCGGTTGAGACCACTCCTGTTGGGGCAATGAAGGGTTTAGCGCCAATGGCATCGGGTGTTCCGCGGGATCCGAGGCCCGTAATCTCATGTGGTCGTTGTCGACCTTGCCGTCTTCGCCGTCGTCGCATTTCGTCAAGTAATCTTGAATGCTCGTGCGCTGAGCATCCGCTATCGATTGAATGACGATGTATACCAGTGGATTCGCGCCTTGCCGAAGGTGCGTACCGCCGCGGCTGAACCGTTCGTGTTCGATCGCTGGTTGACGCGGACTGGCCAGGTGCAATCGCCCCGCAGCCGGTCCGACCGGATTCAGGGCGTCGTGAGCGCCTTCGGGACGGCCGCCGTGACCGCCTCGGTTTTGCTTGCCTACTACCTGCTTTCCGGCCCGATACGAGGTGATCTCGATGACGCGGAGGTGGTCAGCTGGGTCGCTGCCTACACGGGCCTCCTCGCCGCGGTCCTGCAGCTGGGCGGCCTGTCCGAGAACATCGGCATCATGGTTTCCGTCAAAAGGAGACTGAATCCCCTACTGGAGTCGAAAACCGAGGACTACGCACAGGGCGCCCCGCTACCGCCCCGTGGTGACATCTGCTTCGATCGCGCCTCCTTCAGCTACGGGGTGGATGATGTTCCCGCCGTGCAAGACATCAGTTTTCGGGTAAGCCCCGGCGAATTCGTCGCGATGGTGGGCCCATCGGGATACGGGAAGTCGACACTGCTCCGGCTGTTGCCGGGTTTCGAATCTCCGGCCAGTGGCAGCATAACGGTGGGTGGACAGGAATTGGCGGACATCAATATGCCGGGGTTGCGCCGCCAGTGCGGAGTCGTGTTACAGGATGCGTTGCCGTTCGCCGGCACGATCTTCGACAACATTCAGGGCAGCGGCCACCTGACCTGGTCGCAGGCATGGGCTGCCGCGCGAGCTGCGGGGCTGGAGGAGGACATCCGGCGGATGCCGATGGGGATGTCGACCGTTCTGCTGGACGGAGGCGCAGGACTCTCCGGTGGCCAGCGACAACGGCGGATGCTCGCCCAGGCTCTGGCCAAGCAGCCGGCCATCGTCGTGCTCGACGAAGCGACCAGCGCCCTCGACAATCGGACGCAGGAGCGCGTGAGCGCGAGTATCGGCGCCTTGCACGTCACCAGGATCGTTGTGGCGCACCGATTGTCGACGGTGATGACCGCGGACCGGGTGCTTGTCATGAGAGATGGCCGAATCATCGAAGAAGGGTCGCCGGACTCCCTCATCCAAGCCGAGCACGGCGAATTCCGGGATCTGGTGCGCCACCAGTTGGGTTAGCGTCACTTCGAGGCTGAGGTCAAGCCTGCCAGTGCGTTCTGGATTTCCGCCTCGAGGAGCAGTTGCGGATCGAATCCCATGGAGGCGAAGGAGCCGGACAGCTCCAGTGAGACGATCCCGTGCAGCCGTGTCCAGGTGAACACGGCGGCCCGCAGGATGTGCGAAGGAGCACGGGTGCCGGTGCGGCTGCGGATCCAGTCGTGCAGCTGCCGGTCCAGTCGTTCGTTCGGGAGTGTCTCCAGGTTGGTCGCCCAGAGCTCGCCGAGTGCTGCGATCAGGACCTCCATCCCGCGACTGGCCGCTGCCGCGACGCGGCTCGCGTTGCCTTCACCGGCGACCCGATCGCCGAACATCAGCGCGTAGCGCTTCGGGTGTGCGAGTGCCCAGCCTCGGTAGGCGTCGACGACCGCACGCACTCGTTGCGGGGGTGCGAGCTCGGCCGAGTCGGCGGCCCGTCGTTCGAGTGCCCCCGCGAGCTGGACGTGGGCGACGACCTGTAGCTCGTCCAGCAGCGCGTCGCGGGAGGCGAAGTAGCGGTACAGACCAGGTGTCGAAATGCCGGTCGACTTCGCGATGGATGCGAGCGTCAACGCGTCGGCACCCTCGGCGTCGAGGACCGCTATGGCGTGCTCGGTGATCTCCTCGAGGGTCTGCGCCCGCAGGCGGTCCCGGCGTGTTGGTGCTGGCAGGCCGTCCACGACCGCGAGCCTACCGGATCACCTCATCGCCTTGCGACGGATCGTCACTTGAGTTAATGTCATTCGCAGAGTTAATCGGATTAACTCTCTTGATCTCGCGCGACGAGGTGAAAAGGAAGAGATCGGCAATGGCGGACCAGCAGGCGGAAGTTCGTGCCCATGACGTCGTCGCGGTGACCGGGCTCATCGGGCGGGAGCGGCAGGCGCGCGACCGGCGGTGGTGGAGCGAAATGGGGAAGTGCTTCCATCCCGATTCGATCGTCGAGCTCAGCTGGTTCACCGGCTCCGGCGCGGAGTTCGTCGCCTCCTCCGAGGTCGCCGCCCGCGGACCGGTCTCACCCGTGCACCACATCGGTCTGCCGGTCGTGCGGTTCCGCGGCGATCGAGCGGTCGCGGAGGTCCCGGCGACGATCACCTCGCTCGACTCGATCAACGGGGTGCCGGTCGACCTGACCTCGAATATCCGCATCCTCTATCGACTGCAGGCCCACGATTCCGGGTGGCTCATCCACGGTCTGCACGCGATCTACGAGCGCGACACGGTGGCCCCGGTCGAGGTCGGCGCCGTACTCGACCTCCGTGAGGAAAACCTCGGGCGGTTCCGCCGGCCGTACCGCTACCTGGCATTCCTCATGAGCTTGCGCGGCATCACCGTCGGTGAGGGTCTTTACGGCGACGACCAGCCGGACCGCGTCGAGGCGCTCTACACGGCCGCGTTCGAGTGGCTGCGCGGATGAAGGATCAGCAAACCTCAGGAGGTCGGTCCCAGTGGTGAACGCAACGCGGTTCCGCGACATCATGGCGTCGACGCCGGCGCCGGTCACGATTGTCACGACCGTATCGGACGCCGGTCCCGCAGGTGCGACGGTGAGCGCCTTCATGTCGATCTCGCTCGAGCCGACGCTCGTGGCGGTGTCGCTCCGATCCGGATCGCGGCTGCTCGATCGGATCGAAGGCAACGGCAGCTACGGCGTCAACCTGCTGGCCGAGGCGCAAAGCGAGCTCGCCCTGGCCTTCGCGCGACCGGGCCCCGATCGGTTCGACGGCGTGCCGTGGCTGCTCGATCATGGCTTGCCGCGCCTGGAGGAGAGCTCCGCGTGGCTGGCCTGTGAGCTCGACTCCGCCGTCGAAGCCGGTGATCACAAGATCCTCGTCGGCCGCGTGCGTTCCGGGATCTCCGGCGCACGGCCGCCGTTGGTCTACAGCCACCGGCTGTTCGGGACGAACTCGTCGATGAGGCTGCGGGAGTACACGTCCATCGAGGCGCGGACCGCCGCGCTGGCCCGCATCGCCATCTGAACGGAGGTCTCTCAATGGTCCACGCAATAGCGAAGCCGGCCGATCGTCCGACGGACGACGAGCTCGTCCGGCGGGTGCACGGCATCGGCGAGATCATCCGCGCGAACGCGGCGGAGGCGGAACGGACCCGGCGAATACCCGAGGAGTCGATCCGCGCCCTCACCGACGCCGGGCTGTTCCGGCTCGGCACCCCGCGTCGCTACGGAGGATACGAGACCTCGGCGAAGACCATGCTCGACGTGTCGTCGGCCGTCGCGGAATACGACGGCTCGACCGCGTGGGTGGTGACGCTGATCAACGTGGCCTGCTGGAGTGCCGGCCTCTTTTCCACCCGGGCGCAGGACGAGGTGTGGGGCACGAATCCCGACGCGAAGGTGACCGGTGTGCTGGGGTCTCCGACCGCCGAGGCCCGGCCGGCCCAGGGCGGGATCCGGGTCAGCGGCAAGTGGTACTACAACTCGGGTGCGCTGCACTCGGAGTGGAGTCTGCTCGGGGCACCGCGCATCGACGAGGACGGAACGGTCATCGGGCACAACATCTTCATCGTGCCCGCGAGCGAGATCGAGATCGAGGACACCTGGTTCGTCGCCGGCATGCGGGGGACCGGCAGCAATGCGGTCATCGCCCAGGACCTGTTCGTTCCCGGACACCGGGTCATCGCCACGATCGCCGCGGCCGAAGGCCGGCACGAGAACGAGCTCGTCGCGGACGAGCCGTTGTACCGTTCGGCCTGGAACCCGTTGCTGGTGCTCGTGCTTGTCGGGCCGCAGCTGGGGCTGGCCCGCGATGCGCTGCGCCGGGTCACCGCGCAGGCGGCCACGCGGGCGATTTCGTTGACCACCTACGCGGCCGAGCGGGACTCGGCGGTCTTCCAGACGCAGATCGCCCGCGCGTCGTTGCTGATCGACTCGGCGCACCTGCACGCCTATCGCTCGGCGGCGGACATCGACGGTGCGGCCGTGGCGGGGACCTACCCGGACCCGGTGGCGCGCAGTCGTGTGCGGGCCGAATGCGGATGGGTCGTCGAGCTCGTCCGCGATGCGATCACGCACCTGATCGACGCCTACGGCGCGGGGAGTTACGCCGACCGGAACCCGCTCCAGCGGATCTGGCGGGATTCCAGCGTTGCCGCGCACCACGCGCTGCTGACCCCGGCTGTCGGCTACGAGGTCTACGGAAAACAGCTGCTCGGAGTCGACGAGCAGGTCGTCCCATTCATCTGAGCCATCTTCCTGTTCTGCAATGCCCAATGCGAAAGATGAGGTATCGATCAATGACCAGTGTGGTAGCGCGACGAAACGCCGGCAGCGAGATTCCGGCCCCGGACGAGATCCTCGCCCGTGTTCGCGAGCTGCAACCGTTGCTGGCCCGCAATTCCGCGCAAGGTGAGGCGGATCGGCGCGTGGTCGAGGCGAGCATCACCGCGCTGACGGACGCCGGGGTCTTCAAGATCGCGCAGCCGAAGCGATACGGCGGGTACGAGACGTCGATACGCACGTTGCTGGACGTATCGGCCGCGGTGGGGGAGAGCGACGGCGGGACCGCGTGGGCGGTGACACTGCTCAACGTCTGCGCCTGGATGGTCGGGTTGTTCCCCGAGCAGGCACAGCACGACGTGTGGGGCGAGAATCCCGGCGCGAAGGTCTCCGGCGTGCTGGCTCCCACGTCGACTTCGGTCAGGGTCGACGGCGGGTACCGGGTCACCGGGCGCTGGTACTACAACTCCGGCTCCTGGCACGCCGACTGGGCGGGCCTCGGCATCATGGTCGAGACGGACACGGACGAGCGCGAGCAGGCCGTGGCGCTCATCCCGCGCACCGATCTGGAACTGGAAGACACCTGGTTCGTCGCCGGGATGAAGGCGTCGGGCTCGAACTGCTTGGTCGCCACCGATGTGTTCGTCCCCGACCACCGGATCCTGCGGGTGCAGGCGGCGATCGAGGGCCGCTATGCGACCGAGCACACCGATGAAGCGCTCTACCGCGCGGCGTATATGCCGGTCATGGCGCTGGTGCTGGCCGGCCCGCAGCTCGGCCTCGGCCGCGCGGCGCTGCGGATCGTCACCGAGAAGGCCGCGACGAAAAAGGTCTCCTACACCAGCTACGCCACGCAGGCCGAGTCCGTGTCCTTCCAGCTGCAGCTGGCCGAGGCGGCCCTGCTCATCGATTCGGCACACCTGCACGCTCACCGCGCCTGCGACGACGTGGATAACGCCGCCCGCAACGGCAGCTACCCGGACCCGCTGATCCGGGCACGGGTGCGCGCCGACACCGGCCTGGTGCTCAAGAACATCACGCACGCAATCGATGTCCTGCTCTCCGCCCACGGTGCCGCCAGCTTCGCCGACGCCAATCCGCTACAGCGGATCTGGCGTGACTCCGCTGTCGCGGCGCGGCACGGCATCGTCGTGCCCCAGGTCAACTTCGAGATCTACGGGAAGGCCTTGCTCAACCGCGACGACCAGATCGCGAAAGTCTGACCCGGACTGCCGGGTCTGGGTGACCGCGGCCAACCAAGCAACCAGGCTCACCTCGCAAAGGAGCGACGATGCCGACGACACCAGCTGAATCCTTTCCCACCCATGTCGAATCCGCAGAAACCTCGGGCGACCGGCCGGCGGGTCGCCAGGCAGGCCGGCTGCGAACGCTGCTGGGTATCGGTCTGGGCACGTTCATCGAGTGGTTCGAGTTCGGCCTCTACAGCATTTTCGCCCCGTTCTTCGCGCGCCAGGTCTTTTCCGCGGTCGACCCGGCGGCGGCTCTGCTGGCGGCGTTCGTGGTGTTCGGTGCCGGGTTCGCGATCCGGCCGTTCGGCGGCTGGTTCTTCGGCTGGCTCGCTGACCGGAAGGGGCGACGGGTCTCGCTGCTGTGGTCCGTGGGGTGTGCGAGCTTCGGCACGCTCCTGATCGCCGTGGTACCGGCCTACTCGACCGTGGGCATCCTGGCGCCGGTCATCCTGCTGCTGGCCAGGACACTCCAGAGCGTGGCCCACACCGGCGAGGCCGGCGCCGCCTACACCTATATCTCCGAAGCCGCCCCGGATAATCGCAGAGCCCTGTGGGCCAGTTCGATCCTCTGCTTCGGGGTCGGCGCGTCGCTGGTCGCCTCGCTCATCGGCGCCGGGCTGACCTCGCTGCTCAGCAACGCCCAGATGGCGGCGTGGGGCTGGCGTCTCCCGTTCGTCCTGGGGTCCCTGATCGGTCTGCTCACCTTGATCCTGCGGCGCGGGCTGGAGGAAACCGCGGCGTTCACCCAGCAGACCCGCGCCACCGCCGCGCGGAACGGCCGGCCGTCGTTGTTCAGGGGCCTGTGGCAGCACCGTGTCGCGGTCGGCAAGGTCTTCCTGTTGATGGGCGCCGGAACCGTGTTCTTCTATTCGTGGTCGGTCGCCCGCCCCGCCTGGGCCATCAGCGTCCTGCACCTCGACCCCTCCGCGACGTATCTGGGCAGCGCATTGTCCGACCTGGCCTTCGTGCTTTTCCTTCCTGTCTGTGGTGCCTTGTCGGACCGGATCGGCCGCAAACCGAACTTCTACCTGTTCGCCATCGGTGTCGCCGCGCTGTCGTTCCCCCTCGAAGCGCTGTCGCGAGGTGGCTCGGTGTGGCAGTTCGCCCTCGCCAAGGCGATCGCCCTGCTCGTCTTCGCGCTCGTCGCGTCGGTCACCCCCGCGGTGCTCGCGGAGCTGCTCCCGACCGGCATCCGCGGCATCGGGATCGGCATCCCGTACGCCTTCGCCGCGATCGTCTTCGGCGGGTTGACCCCGTACCTGTGGACGTCGCTCGACCGAGCCGGGAACTCCAGCCTGTTCCTGATCTACGCGTCGGTGATGGCTGTGCTCGGCGCGATCGTCATGTACTTCAGCCGCGAGACGCGTGGCATCGACCTCTCTGACGTGCCCGCCAGAGGCGCACAGAAGGACGGCACACCATGAACCGAGCCGTGGACACCGACGTGCTCGTCGTGGGTGGCGGCCCGGTGGGGCTCACCCTCGCCCACGAGCTCGGCTCCCGCGGTGTCGACGTCGTTCTGATCGAGCCGGGGTATGCCCCGGACGAGTCGTCGCCCCGGTGCAAACAGGTCAACCCGCGATCGATGGAACACTTCCGCCGCCTCGGCGTCGCCGATGCGGTTCGCGCTCACTCGCCGTTCCCGGCGGGCTGGTCGGACCGCACCGTGTTCTGCACAAGCCTCACCGGCACCGAGATCGTCCGGTTCGACGAGGTCTTCGCGCTGACCGACCGCCGGCGCCCCGAACTGCCCGAGCCCGGCCAGTGGACCGCGCAGTACCGGCTCGAGCAGGCTCTGCGGGCGACCCTCCCCACACGCCCCTCGGTAACGGCCGGGTGGGGCGGCCGGGTGGAGGACGTGGTGCAGGACGACGAGTCGGTCACCGCGACCGTCGTCGGCGCCGACGGCACGACCCGTAACGTGCGTGCCCGCTATCTCGCCGCCGCCGACGGCGGGCGGAGCACCGTCCGGCGCGGCCTCGGGATCGCACTGAGCGGCACGAGTCACGCCGTCCGCAACCTGCAGGTGATCTTCGAAGCCCCGGGCCTCGCGGCGGCCCACGACCACGGTGAGGCCGTCCAGTATTGGGTGCTCGGCGCCGGTGCGGGTGGCCTGCTGGGCCGCCTCGACACCGCGGACACCTGGTGGGCGATCCTCATCGATGCCCCCGATGACGCGCCGGAGCAGTGGGTGACCGCGACGCTGCGCGCCATGACCGGTGCGGCCACCCCGATCCGGGTCCGTTCCCGCGATCCGTGGACCGCCCGGATGCTGGTCGCCGACCGGTACCGCCACGGCCGGTGCTTCCTGGCCGGCGACGCGGCGCACCTCAACCCGCCGTGGGGCGGTTTCGGGGCCAACACGGGCATCGGCGACGCCGTCGACCTGGGCTGGAAGCTCGCCGCGACCTTGCAGGGCTGGGGCGGCGCCGGCCTGCTGGACTCCTACGAGCACGAACGCCGCCCGTTCGCCCAGCGCGCGATAGCCGCGGCCACGGCCAACATGGCCGTCCTCACCCCCGAGCTCGCGAGCCCGCACCTGACCGAACCGGGCGAGGCGGGCCGCATCGCCCGGCAGGACGCCGCGGCTGCCGTGCGGCGGACGAAGACGCAGGAGTTCTCCACGCTCGGCTTCGTGCTCGGCACGGGCTGCCCGGACTCGCCGATCGTCGTCGCCGACGACGGCCCCGCCCCATCGTCCGAGATCTCGGTCTACCGGCCGTCGTCAGCTCCGGGCATGCGGCTGCCGCACGTCTGGCTCGGCCCCACCACGTCCCTCTACGACGAACTCGGACCGGGCCTGACCCTCATCACCACGGATGGCCTTCCCGTGCCCCAGGAATGGCGCAAGGCAGCGGATTTCCACCGGATCCCGTGGACCGAGCTCGCCGTGGCCCAGCCGGGTTACCGCGAGCACGTCGGGGTGCGCCACCTGCTCGTGCGAGCAGACCATGTGATCGCCTGGCGCGGCGACGTCCTCCCCGACCGGCCCGATCAGCTGCTCGAGTCCGTCCTCGGCCTGCGTTCGGCGGACACGTGAAACAGCTCGGTCCGGATCAGCCTGGCCTGCGGGGCCCTCCGTGGCCTTGACCGGAACGCGTCAGATCGGTGTATGCCTTGGACAACATCGTGGTGACGCTGCCGATCTCAAAAGAATGACCGTCCGCGGCCCGCACCGGTTGCACTTCGTAGGCCGTGCCGGTGAGAAATACCTCGTCGGCACGGCGCAGTTCCCCGGGCTGGATGTGCCGTTCGTGGGCGGAAATCCCCAGGTCCTTGGCGAGGGACAGGACCGTCTGCCGGGTGATGCCGTTGAGGAAGGTGTCCGCGGTCGGCGTGTGCAGGGCTCCGTCGATCACCAGGAACAGATTGGCTCCGGTGGCCTCCGCCAGGTATCCGCGAAAGTCCAGAAGAAGGGCGTCGTCGCAGCCCGCTGCCTCTGCTTCGTCGCGGGCGAGGGTGCAGATGTTGTACAGCGATGCCGCTTTCGCCTGTACCGGCGCGGTGGCGGGAGAAGGACGCCGCCATCGGGACGTGTGCAGCCGGATACCACGGCTGTGCGCGTCGCCGGCGAATACGTGCGGCCACTCCCAGGCGGCGATCGCGACGTGGACGGAGGTTCCCGCCCCGGACACGCTGATCTGCTCGCTGCCCCGCCACGCCACCGGCCTGACGTACCCGTCCGCGATGCCCTGTTGCCGGAGGGTCTCCCGCATGGCGCCGTCCAGTTCGGCGGCGCTGAAAGGGATGCGGAAATTCAGTTCCCGTGCCGAGTCGTGGAAGCGCTGGAAGTGCTCGACGGGCTTGAACGGCCGGCCGTCGTAGACGCGAATGCCCTCGAAGATGCCGCCGCCGTAGTGCAGGCCATGGGACAGCACGTGCAGGCGGGCGTCGCGCCACGGCACAAACGCTCCGTCCAGCCAGATCACGCCATCACGGTCGTCGAACGGAACGGAGATCACGCCTGCTCCTCGTGGCCGTAGTCGATGCGAATGGCCTGGTCCAGGAACTGGTGGAATTCCTCGGCCTCGGCGATGTTCGCGTGCCGGGACAGCACGAACGCCGGATAGCCGGTGAAGTCCGGATAGGGCCGCACGATGTCGCCGGGAAAGAGCATCTGCACGACATGATCGACCCTGGGATCGGCACGCAGTTCGTCCAGGCCGTGAATCGCGATGATCCGTCCGGACCCGTTGCAGGGGACGATGTAGTTTGCCGCAGCCGCCACCGGCGCCGGCAGCGTGCCGGAGCCCAGGGGTTCAGTGGCGATCCCGGCGGCGATCCGCAGTGCCTGCGCCGCGAAGTCGATGCCGGTCACCCCGGAGGCGATGTACTGGGACACCCCGGAGCCCCCGATCCGGGCCCCGATTTCCAGCAGATACGGCGTCACCCCACCGCGCAGTCGCAGTTCCGTGTGGGTGGGCCCATCCGTGATGCCGAGGGCGCGGTGCGCGGCTTTCACTTCGCGGCAGATGTCGTCCTGCACGGTCTCGGACAAGGCGGCCGGTGCGCGGTAGACACCCTCTTCGAAGTGCGGTCCTTGGGGGTCGCCCTTGTAGCCGATGGTCAGCATCCGCACGTCACCACCGTGCGCAAGGGACTCGACGGCGAACTCGGGGCCGTCCAGGTACTCCTCGACCACCAGGCCGTCCACCTGCCCGAGCTTGCTCGCGCAGGTCTGCCACACCTGGTCCACGACGCTCTTCAGGCTATGCGGGGACTCCGCCTTGGTGACGCCGAGGCTGGAGAAACCGTGTGCCGGCTTCACCACCACGGGGAAGGCCAAGCTCGCCGCCTTCTCCCAGTCGGCCGGGTCGTCCAGCCGGACGAAACCCGGCACGTTCAGGCCCGCCGCGGCCAGACGCGCCCTCATGACCCGCTTGTCCTGCGCGCCCAGTGCCACGTCGCGGCCGATACCGGGCAGCCCGAGCAGTTCGGCGGCTTCGGCGACGAACGGGACGGCGGGATCGTAGAGAGTGACGATGCCCTGGAAGGTGTTCTGCTCGTACCGTCGCCGCAAGACATTCAGCGCGGCGGCCCGGTCCGCTTCGATGTCCAGCCGCAGTACGTCCACCACGGCGGGCGGCAACCGGTCCTCGGACACCGCTTCGTCGGGCCGGGGAATCAGCACGAGATCGATCCCCGCCCGTTCCGCACTCTCGAACACCCAGGGAAGTGAGATGCGCTGGTAGACCAGTACGACGGTCGGCCTGGGGTGGTGCGTTGTCATCACGAGGTCCCTTGCCCGGTATGCGTCTCATCCGGATCCGCCTCGACCGCGGCGCGCTGGGCAGGGCGGGCACCGCCGATGGTGAGCCACACACCTGCCGCGCACAGCAGGAGCAACAGGAGCACGAGCGGTCCGGGCGCGGCCTCCCGGCCCAGAGCCCACTCTCCCAGTCGCACCAGGAACGGGACGACGAGTGCGAGGGCAGAGGTGAACAACGGGCCTTTGCGCAGGATGAGTTCGTGCGAAATGAGGAAGACCGGAGCGGTCAGGACCGCGCCGAGGGTCGCAATGCCGCCCCAGTCGGCCAGGGAGACACCGCCGAGCGGGACGAACAGGACGACTGTCAGCCCCAGCATGACGGTGCCTGCCCCGGTGATGGCGGGCAGAGCGGCAACCGGGGACACGTCCGCCATGCGCCGCCGGTAGACGTAGCCGTATACCGCGTAGGTGAAGGTGCCGCCGAGTGCCAGTAGCCCTCCGCTCACCAGGGCGCTCCCGCCGACTCCGGGGCCTGCGCCGTTCCCCGCGGAGGCGTCGGCCAGGGCGTATCCGAGGGCCGCGACCACGGCCAGCACCGTGCCCAGGACCTTGCGACCCGTGGAAGGCTCGCGAAAGGCGACGACTCCGATCACAAAGGTGATGCAGGGCAACAAGGACACGATCAGGCCGACCCGGGATGCTCCGATGAAGCCGGTCCCGAGCAGTGTTCCGGAGTAGTACGCGAAGAAGCCGAGGAAGGCCAGTAGCGCGACACTTCCGCCGCGGGCGGTCGCGGCCCGGACCTCGGACCGCGACCGTGGGTACAGCAGCGCGACGACGGTGATGACCACAAAACTGGCGGCTGTCCGTCCCGCCGCGACCAGCAGCGGGGGTGCGCCGTCGACCAGATGCCCGGCGAGCAGCCAGCCGGCGGCCAGTAGTGTGATCATCAGCGCCGAGAGGGCAGGCACCACAAGCTGTCCGCCCCGGCTGGCGCGCAGGGGCGTGTCCATCACCATTCCGCCCGCTCGAACTCCAACGCGGGCATCTCATCCAGCCCCTGCTTGGCCCGCAGCAGGACCTGCTGGTCCTCGGTGAAGACGTAGCGTTGCCGTGGCGAACCGGCAGGAGCGGGTTCGGGAGCGGGAAGATATCTGCGGACCAGTTCCTTCGCCGCCGCGCGATACGCGTCGTCGGTCGTGACGTCCGCCTCCAGTTTTTCCACTGTGGCGACGAATTCCCTCAGTGCGTCGAGAGTCTTGGCCCGGTCGAAACGCAGCAGGCCGCCGTCTGCCGGGGAACCGGCCAGCGCACCGTGTTCACGCAGCCAGGAATAGAGGAAGACCCCGGTGCCCGAGTCGAAGTTGCGGGTGGCGTCGTCCGCCTGCGGGTAGCGGAAGACCCGCTCCAGCAGGATCATGTCGATCTGTTCCGCGGCGAACGGGACGACACCGTTGTCCGCACAAGCCAGTACGGTCTTGGCGTCGACCTTGATCTCCTCCAGGAGGCCGACGAACCAGTTCATCTTCAGCGAGATGTGCTCGTCGAACGGCCAAAGCCCCTGGTAGTGCATCGAGTCGTGCAGATAGCCCCAGATAGCGCGGGCTTCGAAGCACACGTCCGGGTCCAGGCCCGTGGACGCCCGGGGGAGGGACTCCGGAGTCAGGACGGCCGCCGCTCCGGGAAGCGCGTAGGTTTCGTGGATCTTCCGCATCTTGTTGTAGAAGAACATGGCGTACGGCTGCTCGGTGATCTTGTCGTGCGCGGCCACGTTCTCCGGGAAGAACACCAGGCAGTTGCCCTGCCGGAATCCTGCGCTGCCGGTGATCAGAACCAGCGACTGGCAGTTGTTCTTGGGGTGCGGATACGACAAGGCCAGCTCGGGCAGTGCGGCAGGTTCTTTGCGCAGGGCGAAGAAGCAGTCCAGTCGCTTGCCCACGGGCGGCGCACTGTTGGTGCTTTGCAGCGGTGCAAGGAAGAAGACAGCCGAGCCGTCCTCGGGAACGCGCAGCGTGTCTCGCGTGCGTGCGAAGTGCGGCCGTGTGTCGAGGCCGGCCGCGAGCCAGTCGTCGACGTCGGCCGCCAGCGCCGCTGCCTGGTCGTGCCATCCGTGCCGCTCGTACCAGGCACATGCCTCGTCGCGGATCTGGCCGAGCAGCACACGGTCTTCGCCGGTCGCTCCCGCAATGGTGCCGTCGTCGGCCTGACGCGCCCGGAAGCGGTCGACGTCCGGGATGAGAGACCCGGTCAGTTCGTCGGCGTCGGCAAGCAGGTCCGCGGGGATTCCCGCGGTGGCAACGCTTGTGGTCACCGGGCCGCTCCCGCGGGGAGCAGCGACTCGTCCCCGGCGTCGACCGCCAGCACCTGATGGACGGTGAACACCATGGGTACGGCGCCGAAGTCCCGCAGCACGCGCAGTCCGTGGTCCTGCGCCGCGACGATGGTGGTGATGCAGCCCTCGACGCGCCCTTCGGCACATTCGATGGCCGCCCGGGAGTTGCTCAGGACCTCCTGGATCTCTGTACCGGCGGGCACGAGACCCGCCGGTGCCGGATGCGAGGCGACCGTGGCGGGCACGTCGACGTCCTTGGTGGCGAGCACCATGTTGTGCGTCGGCATGATGAAACTGTCGACCATGTGCAGCCGGTGCAGGTTCCCGAACACCAAGGTATGCAACGCCGGATAAACCGCGCAGGCGACCAGCGCATGCTGTCCGTCGTCCGGAACGACGTCGAGCGCGGACTCGATCGAGGAGTGCAGCTCTACCGTCCCCGCTGCACCACGCCGGCGCAGCCATTCGTGGGACGCGGCTTCCAGATTGGTGCCGCGCGGACCAAGTGTGTGCAGGTGCCGGACCTGGTCCGGACCATTTTCCACATGCCTCATGGACTCCCCCTAGAAGAACGAATCACGATCCCATCAGGCGTTGCCCGGGGATCTCAGCCAGCACAGCATGATCACTGAGAATGATCAAGTGATTACAGACGTGATCCTGGATGATGTCCTGAAGTGCCTTCCGGGGGTGACCAAAGAGGCCGGAAATCGGTGTCATTGAAGAACTTCCAACCGTCCGACCACTCAGTCTTGTTGACTGGAGAACCGTGATTGCTGACTTGGTGCGTGCATCCGCGGTGGCAGGCCGAATGGTGTTGTGGGAGGAGTCGGCACGAGACGGAGCGCAGGCCAAAACGTTGATGAGTGCGGCATTCCGGGTGTCGCTGGCCCGGGCGCAGGGCCGCATCTTCGGTGAGAACGGGCCGGCACATGTGGTGTTCGCCGCGGGGTTTCCCGCGATTTGCGATGAGGAGTTCGACGCGACCCGTCGGGTCGCCCACGAGGCCGCTGACGCGGTGAGCCCGGCCGCGGTGTGCCGGGGCACCGTGGACGACGTGCGCCAGGCATGCCGGGCGGTGGCCGGGGCGCCACAGGCACGGGTGATGATCGTGGTGCCCTCGTCCGACGAAATCGCCGATGCGATGGTGCACCAGCCGGCAGCCACGGCACTGGCCACGGTGACCGATCTCGTGCACGCGGCCCGGGACACCGCCCCGGAGGTGGCCGTCGATGTGTGTTTCGCCGACGCGCCGCGCGCCGAGGTAGGACTGCTCGCCGACCGAGCCGAGGCGGTGACCGATGCGGGTGCCGGCGTGATCGTCATCGCGGACACCATCGGCGACCTGCTCCCGGACCAGACCACCCGGTTGTTCACCGAGTTGCGGGCCGCCGTCAGTGACCGGGTCGTGCTCGCGTCGCACCTGCACAACGACCTGGGGCTCGGGGTGGCCAACACGATCGCGGCAGTCCGTTCGGGGGTACGGGTCGCGGCATGTTCCTGGCTGGGCATGGCCGAACGGAGCGGCATGGTGGCCACCGAGCAGTTGCTGTTCCTGCTGGCCCATCGCGCGGACCAGCTCGGCCTGCCGGCCGGCCTCTGGCCCGCGCCACCGGACCTGACCCCGTTGTCGGCCATCGCGAAAGCGGTGTCGGCCGAGACCGGCGTGCCGTTGTCGGTGACCACACCCATCGTCGGCACCGGGGTCGGCACGATCTCCACCGGCACCCCGTTCGTCCGGCCGGCCACCTTCCAGCCCTTTGACCCTGAGCTGGTCGGGATCACCCCGACCGTCGTGCTCACTCATCTGGCCAGCGACCGTGTCGTCCACGCGGTCGCCCAACGCCTTGGCCACGACCTTCACCGCGGCGACACCGCGGCGGTGCGGCGGTGGGTCAAGACGCAGGCCTACCAGCGCAACGACGCGGTGATCCCGGACGTCGAGTTCGCCGGCTTCCTTTCCACGCTGCGGGCGTCCCGGTGACCGCCGGGATCGGCGGGGCGCTGACGGCGTTGCGGGCCGGATCGGCTGTCGTCGTGCCCAACCCGCCGCCGCTGACCCATGTCGTCACCGCCACCGATCCGGCAGTGGTCAATCTCGCCAAGGCACGCCCCGCGAGCCAGCCTGTCGCAGTGTGGATCACCACCGACGCACTGTGGTCCGAGCTGGCTGCCACGCTGCCCCTGGACCACGCGGCGGCCGATCTGGCCCGCCGGCTGTTGGTCGACGAGATGGTCACGCTGCTGGTGCCGGTCGACGAGAATCGCTATCCGCACTGGCTGGCTCCGGCGGTCCACGACGGCCACGCCTTGTTGTTCGGAGCTCGATGGACGCCGCTGCGCGATCTGCTGACCGACATCGGTCTCCTCTATGTGAGCAGTGCGAATCGCACCGGAACACCACCGGTGGCTACCGCGGCCCACGCCCGCACGGTATTCGGGCCCACCGTGCCGGTGATCGAGGTATCGGACTCCGCCCAGCCGGGCATGGCTCGCCGCGCCACCACGACAATCCACCTCCACCGTGACCGCACCCTGTCGCTCACCCGGGAAGGAGCCCAGGATTTCGCCCACGGCGGACCCGAGCACTACCTCGATTACCTGCGCGATCGAGATGTGGACCTCACCACGTGACGAGCCCGCGAATGTATCACATCGATGTGATACATTCGCGGTATGACGGTACTCCCCGAAGTCTCTGTGGGGCTGCGCGAGTTGCGCCATCACACCAGCGAGGTGATCGCCCGCGTGCGCCGTGGCGAGACGATCGAGGTCACCGAGCACGGCACACCCGTCGCGCGCCTGGTGCCGATCGCGAGGCCTGAGCGACCCGCGATTCTGGCTCGTCTCGACGCTGAAGGACGCCTGCGCGCGGCCAAGAATGCCGGCTATGTGCCGGATCGTCTGCACCCTGTCGCGGGTGGGGACCCGAGTCCACTGACCGGCGCGCTGCTTGCCGAGCGCGAAAGCGAACGCTGGTAGACGTGGGCCTGTACTACCTGGACACCAGTGCGGCGTTCAAGCTCTTGGCCGCCGAGGAGCATGCAGAGGAGTTCCTGGC
Source organism: Amycolatopsis pithecellobii (assembly GCF_009707865.1). Classification (GTDB taxonomy): domain Bacteria; phylum Actinomycetota; class Actinomycetes; order Mycobacteriales; family Pseudonocardiaceae; genus Amycolatopsis_E; species Amycolatopsis_E pithecellobii. The sequence continues at coordinate 3,631 of NZ_WMBA01000023.1, read as the reverse complement.
GTTCTACCGCGAGCGTCGCGACGATGACTGGGTCAGCTCCGACCTGCTGCGGATCGAGGTCACCCGAGCTGTCGCCCGCCATTGGCCCGCGTTGATTCCGGACGCCCAGCGGTTGCTCGACGCGTTCCAATACGTCCCGATCGACGAAGAAGTCGTTCGTGGCGCGATGGTGGAACCCGACCCACTGCTGCGCTCGCTCGACGCCATCCACCTCACCACCGCCCGGCTCCTCGGAACAGAGCTCGCCGCCCTCCTCACTTATGACGATCGCATGTCCGAAGCAGCCGAAGCGGCGAACATTCCGGTCCACGCCCCGCGGTCAACGGGTGGATGAGAGAAAGTGAACGACACGGCTCGCCATCAAGGAATTGACCACGGAAAAATACTCTTCGACGTGAGGTGCGGTGCTATGCGCCTCGAGATGGTCCAGACTTTCCCATTTTTCGATGATGATGATCGTATCTTCGCCGAACTTGGTCTGGGTATGCATGGGGCCGACCACATCGGCGTCGACCGTGACGGTGTATTCGATGCACCCTTCTTCGGCGAGCGCCAGCGGAACCTTGGCGTGAAGCTCGTCAAGAATGGCCTGCCGCTTACCCGGATGAGCCGTAACGATCGCGATGACGTGTATCACGGCGATATCCCTTTCAGTCGGCGATCCAATTGCCATGGAAACCGAAGGGCACCCGCACGGGGAGATGGATGGTCGCCACGGGGGTGGCAAGGTCCTGGGCGTGCCGGATGACCACGTCACAGCGTTCGGTGGTGGCATCGTGGACGTAGGCCATCAGCCAGCCGTCGTCCTCCGCGGCGTCTTCGGACGACGGGACGAAGACCGTCTCCATCGTCAACATGCCCGGCCCATAGTCGACACTATCGACCGTTCCCTGTCGAAGGTCGTGCTTCAGCAGTCCTGTGAAGCCCTTCGGCATGTCGTCGGAGGAAATCGTGTAGGCGTAGCGGGCGTTCCGGCCGACCAGACGTTCATCGTGCCGGGGGAATTCCTGCGCGCGGTCGTCCAGCATCTGCTCGGTCACCCGGCGGGTCACCGGGTTGATCGTCCAACGGTAGAAGCGAGCCGGATCATCGAGCGGTGACAGCATATTCGTGTGGAACATCGATTCATAACGCGCGACATCCATCACGACGGTACCGTCCTCGGCGTCGTAGGCGTTGCCGGTGTGGAATACATAGGGCGTGCCGGGCAACTCGCACCACACGATGTCTTCCGCGGCACCGTGCCGTGGTAACAGACCTACGCGAGCACCATGCCCTGGGTCCCAGCGGTACGGCAATGCGTCACCGCTCATCGCTGCCGCCTGCGAAAACGTGACCGGCATGTCCATGATGACGGCGTATTTGGTCGTCAGGCCCATATCGTGCACCATCGGGCGTCCCGGTAGGGGAATGTCAACGAGGTGCCGCACCGAGCCCTCGGTCGTGACGACCTGATATTGAGCCTTTTCGTACTGGGGCACGTAGGTGACGGCGTGTGTCTCCCCGGTCAGTGGATCGACACGAGGGTGCGCGGTGAAGGCGTCGCCCATCGTCCCGCCGAAATCGGACCGCGCCTCGGTTTCGAGCTCATACGAGAGAAGCAGGGGGAGGCAGCCGGCCTCGGAAATCGCGTAGACCTCCTTGCCGATTTTCATCACGTTCGTGTTGTTGGAGTTGTCGAATCCTCGTGTCGGTCCCGCTACCGGCGGACCTCCCCGCGTCGCCAGTACCTCCGAACCGCGGACGAAACGATTGCGATACCACTCGGCTTTGCCGCCGCGCAGCCGGACGCCATGGACCATTCCCGTCCCGTTGAACCAGTGATAGTCCACCGGGTTTTCCACCGGGGTGATCGGATTGGGTCCGTTGCGGAGCAGGCGGCCGGACAGCTCCGCGGGGATCCGGCCGGTGACTCCGAGATCGAATACCGTGACCTCCTCGTGGACCGGCGCGTAGTTTCCCGTGAGATAAAGGCTGCCGTCCCGCTTCAGCGGCGCGACGTCTGTGGTCTCCTGCGTCATGTCAGCTCCTTTGCTTTACCGGTCACGTTTTTCGCGCTTTTGCCGAATCTCGGCCTTCGTCGGCGCCGGGGCTCAGAGCTGAGAGCCACCGCCGTCCAGGACGAGTTCGGCGCCGGTGGTGTAGGTGGCGTCGAACGCGAGGAACGCCACCGCCTTGGCGATTTCGGACGTGGTGCCCACGCGCAGCATGGGGACGTCCGTGGCGAATTGCGCCTTCATCTGCTCGGCCGCCTCCTTGGGCATCGACTTCTCCAGGATTCCGGAGTCGATCACGCCGGGACTGATCGCGTTGACGCGGATCTTCTGCGGGAGCAGTTCACGGGCCAGGGTGCGGGTCATCGAGCGCAGTGCCGCCTTGCTGGCCGAGTACACGCTGAGCATCGGCATACCCAGCATGTTGGAGACCGAAGTGGTGATGACCACGCCGCTGCCCTCGGTCATCAGCGGAGCGAGCTTCTGCACGGTGAAGTACGGGCCTTTGGCGTTGATGGTCAGCAGTTGGTCGAACAGCTCCTCGGTCGTCGCCTCGAACGGCGCGAAACCATTGACGCCGGCATTGGCGAACAAGGCGTCGACCGTGCCGAATTCGGCCTTCACACGATCGGCCAGCGCCTCGATATCGGGCAGCGATCCCGCGTCACTGCGGACCGCGATCGCGTGCTCGCCGAGCTGGTCCTGGGCGGCATCCAGCCTGTCCTGGTCCCGTCCGGTGATCAGGACATGCGCCCCTTCGTCCACGAACAGCTGGGCGGTGGCCAGACCCATACCGCTGCTGCCGCCCGTGATCACGACGTTCTTGTCCGCGTACTTGCCCATATCGGATATCCCCTGGTTTCTGGAATCGGCGGCCCCTGGCGGGACAACATCGAGTCAACAACCGGCTGAGCCGGCCGTCCAAGACCTGTTTCGTATCCCTTTATGCGGAGTCGGTATAACGGGTACAGTCGCTGATGTGTCCAGCGAAGTCCTGCCCTCGACGGCCGATGTGGATCTCGACCTGCGATTGGTGCGGTACTTCACGGTCGTCGCCGAGCACCTGAACTTCGCCAGGGCGGCAGCGGCGTTGCACGTCGCTCAACCCTCACTGAGCCGCCAGATCCAGCGACTCGAGGACACATTGGGGGTACGCCTGCTCGAGCGCACCACCCAAGGCAGCAGGCTCACCGCGGCCGGCGCGGCATTCTTTCCGCGAGCACAGTCCCTTTTGCAGACCGCCAACCAGGCGGCCCGCGCGGCCCGCGCCGCGGCGCCGTCGCGCACGATCACCATCGGCTACGTCGAGGACCTCGTCATCACCCCCGCGGTGCGCGACCTGCGCCGTAACCATCCCGACGCCCACGTGCGCACCCGGCACCTGAACTGGGACGAAGCCGATGCGCTCGCCGACGGCAGGGTCGACGCGCTCGTCACCCGCACGCCGCTGCCGATTCCGGGCGATGGTCTGGACGTGACCATCGTGTACGACGAGGCCCGGGTCCTGCTCGTACCGGCCACCCATCGCTTGGCCGGTAAGGAATCGGTGCGCCCGGACGACTTCGCCGGCGAACCCTTCGTCGCGTGTACCGGCATGGCCGCGGCATGGACCGAATTCTGGCGGCTCGCCCCCCGCC
>NZ_WMBA01000022.1 GCF_009707865.1 Amycolatopsis pithecellobii | reverse complement strand
CGGCTGCTGCGCCCGGACCGCAAGGACGAGACCTACCGCAACGGCAACCTCGGCGGCGTGCGCCAGCGCATCGAATCGGTCAATCAGACCCTCAAGGGCCAGCTTGACCTGGAAGCCCACGGCAGCCGCACCCCTCCTGGCGTGTTCACCCGCGTCGCCCAACGCCTCCTCGCCATGGCCGCAAGCATCTGGCACAACTGGAACACCGGCCTGACCAGCAAACGATCACTCACCGCCTACGACCACTAACACCAACTTCACGGAATCAACCGTCTAGTGCTGAGCCCGACGACGAACGCGAACGGCATGACCACATTGATGCCGTACACGACGGCGACGGCGAAGACCGCCGCGCCGACGATCAGGCCTGCGACCGGCTCGGGTCCGTTTCTGCACAACGACCTCGGCCGCCGGCCACCGGAGGTCCACGGCGGCAACGCCGTCGTCGTTCGCGGCGGTGACGAGTCATGATCCGGAGAGTGGCCCGGCGAGCCGTGCCTCAGCCAGGTGCGCCGTGGATGGCGTGGCGCAGTTCGGACAGGGATGTCCGCATCAGGCCGGGGAAGTCTGCGGTGGTGTCGTCGTAGGCGACGGTGAAACGGCGACCGCGGCCTAGGCGGCGAAGGTGGCGATCCGGGCCGGCACGTCACGGCCGCGCAGGGTGTCCGCGATGGTGGCGGATCAGCTCGCGCCGGGCGTGGGCGAAGTCGCCGTACCGGGCGAGGTCGAGACCGGCGCGCGTCAGGGCGGCTGCGGCGGTGTCGATGGGGTCGAGGTGGTCGCCCGCCTAGGTGTTCTGTCCGGGGAGGTTGTGTACGGCGGGACACGTTGCGGATGATCTTGGAATGAGGGAGGACCTCCGGGTTTGGTGTGGATCACCACAATCTGCACCACGGCACGGAGGTCCTCGTGTCACACCGTAACGCCCCGTTGAGTCCGACTGGCAGACTTCGTTTGGCCCGTTGTGTCGTGGACGAGGAATGGCCGCTGTGCCGCGCCGCCGAGCGTTTCCAGGTCTCGGTGACGACGGCGAAGCGGTGGGCCGATCGCTACCGTGAGCTGGGTGTAGCTGGCATGGCCGACCGGTCCTCGCGCCCGCACCACAGTCCTCGGCGCATGCCCACCCGCACCGAACGCCGGATCATCAAGGTCCGCGTGCTGCGGCGGTGGGGGCCAGCCCGGATCGGGTTCTTCCTGCGCCTGGCGCCCTCCACGGTGCATCGCGTGCTGGCTCGCTACGGTTTGGCGCGGCTTGCGCATCTCGACCGGGCTACCGGCCAGCCGGTGCGCCGCTACGAACGCGCCACACCCGGCGAGCTGGTGCACGTGGACATCAAGAAGCTGGGCAACATCCCCGACGGAGGCGGGCATCGGGTCACCAGCCGCCGAGCGGGGCAGCGTCATCGCACCCGCACGCCGGGCAAGACCCTGGATGCAGGTGGCAACAGCCATGTCGGCTACAGCTACGTGCACAACGCGGTGGACGATCATTCCCGGCTGGCCTACAGCGAAATCCTGCCCGATGAACGCAAGGAGACCGCGGTCGCGTTCTGGCAGCGCGCTCAACTTTTCTTTGCTGCCAACGAGATCACTGTCCAGCGAGTGTTGACCGACAACGACTCGTGCTACAAGTCCCGTCTCTGGCGAGACACCCTCACCACGGCAAGCATCACACACAAACGCACCCGCCCCTACCGGCCACAAACCAACGGGAAAGTGGAACGGTTCAACCGGACCCTCCTCGACGAGTGGGCCTACGCCCGGCCCTACCACTCCGACAACGAGCGTCGCGAGGCCTTACCGCGATGGCTCCGCACCTACAATCACCACCGCGGCCACACCGCACTCGACGGGCACCCACCCACCAGCCGTGTTCCCAACCTCCCGGGACAGAACACCTAGCCCACCTGGGCGCAGCCTCTGAGCAGGGAGGCGTGAACACAGCAAGCCCGGCCTGGAAATCCGGCGAACCGGACACTAGTCCAGGTCGGCATTCTCGACCACGGCCTGCGGGCTGGCTGTACCAGTGCCGGCGCTTTCGCGTTGCAGTCCTTCGAGGAGCGGGTGAACACGCCGGAAGATTCGCTGGCGCAGCACCGTTTCGCTGCGCGTTCGTTGTACGCCCGGCACTGTCAGAATGCGCTGGACGACCTCTTCCAGGTTCTCCGGTCCCCGGGCGACGACGACACACAGCATGTCGCTGTCGCCGGCCGTGGAGTCGGCTTCGATGACTTCCGGAATCCTCCGCAGGCGCGCGGTCACCTCCTCGAGGACGCCCTGCGACAGGCTGAGCCGCACGTAGGCCTTGGTGGCGTAGCCCAGGGCCACCGTGTCGATGGTGGGACCCCATCCACTCAAGACGCCCAGGCGCCGCAACTTCTCGAGGCGCGCCTGAACCGTGCCGCGCGCCACCGGCAGTCGGCGGGAGTACTCGCGGACGCCCGCGCGTGGCTGCTCGACGGCCAGCAGCAGGATTTTCAGGTCCAGCGGATCGACGTCGTTCCGCACGGTCACTCCCTCCTCGGCTCGACTGAGCCAGCGGACTTTCCCGGCCCCAGATTGTCTGCGGCATTTTATGCTATTGGCTCAACTCTTACACAGTTTATTGCCAACTTGGCGTTATCGGATCTGTAATTTTGACCATCAATGCCTTCTATGGCGAAGGATGGTGGGCCAACGTGTCAGTGGGTTCGACGCAGTCGACCGTGTCCGGCGGCATGTCGCTGGGTGACCGCTATGTCCTTACCGCGGGAAGGATGCAGCTGACTGGCATCCAGGCGCTTGCCCGGTTACCGATCGATCAACACCGCAGGGACATCACGGCCGGGCACCGGACCGCGACGTTCATCTCGGGGTACGAGGGCTCACCCCTGGCCGGCTATGACCTCGAGCTGGGTCGTCTTCGCGAGCTTCTCGAAGTGAATGACGTGATCTTCAAGCCAGGGCTCAACGAGGAGGCGGCGGCAACCGCCGTCCAGGGCAGTCAGCTGGCGAACACACTGGAGGGTGCCAACCGCGACGGTGTTATAGGCATGTGGTATGGCAAGGCACCTGGACTCGAGCGCGCGTCGGACGCGAGCCACTCGCGGGCCGCTGCCCCCGACTCGAACGTTTTCCGCGGTCGGCGGCCTGGCAGTTCGAATCGAGCAACGCTGTCGTGGTCGCGAACATCGCGCCGGCCTTAATGCCCTGAACGATGGGAAAAGAACAGCACCGCGTCCTGCTGATGCTCCCAATTGCGGTCGCCGACGCCCACACATTTCAGCCGAGCGCGCTGAGGCTGGCCTGCGATCTCGTATCCGATTCCCTGATTCGCGCCCGTAACCAGCGCAATGGTCTGTTTGCTCATGACTCCGATCATGTCGACGGCTCGGCCAAGGACCAACACCCTCCGGGTAAGACACCGAGACACGGAGAGTATCGTTGACGACCTGATCGTGCACGCCGCCGATCACGACGAACGTTCTTGCTGGATAAAGAGAAGCCGTCATTCCGCTCTGTTGGGGGTTGAGTTGCAGTGTGGTCACCGGGGCAATAGCTATCACCACGGGACCGGCGCCACCACGGCCGTATGTGGTGCGGTAAGCGGCGTCGACCTTGGCGGCGACTGGGGTCGCCCAGTCGCCGATGGCCTCGATGGTGACATCGAATTCCATACCCGGAAGGCCGATATCGGCCCGGCATAAAAGCACGGTTGTCCCCGGGCACAGACCAGGGGCAACGCAACTTCGACCCCTTCGGGAAGCTGAACGAAAAGGGTGTTGCATGATCAGCGTGCTTCGAGAGCCATGGGCAGCGAAGTGAAGTGTGTGCTGGCCTGATGTACCCGCTTCGGCTTCGCGCCCGGAGCTACCGTCAGTCGCCATTTCGCGAGCACGGTGGTTGCCACCACCGTCAGTTCGGCCCACGCGAATGCGTTGCCGACGCAGATCCGGCCACCGGTCCCGAATGGAATGTAGGAACCCCTTGGCAGATCCCGCGCGGGCCGACGTATCCATCGATCAGGATCAAATTGGAGCGGGTCCGGATAGACGTCCGGATTTCGGTGCAGGGCGGGAATGCTGAAGATGAATTCGGAGCCCGCCGGCAGCCGAGTTTCCCCGATAACGACCTCCTCAGTAGCGCGGCGCATGAACATGTCCACGGGCATGTCCAGCCGCAACACCTCGCTCAGTGCGTTTAGCGTGTGCTTGAACTTCGTCAGGTCCTCGTATTGGACCTGCCTGCCACCGAGCACGCCGTCGATCTCTGCACTCACCCGGTCAGCGATCTCCGGGTGTTCGGCCAATCGGTAAAAGAAGGAGGCAAGCACGCTGCTGTTCGTCTCCGTGGCGGCAAGGACCAGCGAGACCACTTCATCGAGGACCTCCGCATCGGACATTCCTTCACCGGTCTCGTCGTCGCGGGCGGCGAGCAGCGCTGAAAGGATGTCCTCGTGGTCCGCCCCGTCGGCACGGTAGGTCCTGATGATTTCCCCGATGGCCGCGCGCAACCGTCGTTCCGCGTCGTTGAGCCGCTGGATGCCCGGGATGGGCAGCTTGAAGACCACGTCGGGCAGCAGCGTGCGAACGAGAAGCCCGCGCAGCACCACCGGGAGGCACTCTTTGACTGTTTCCTTGGCGGAGGTGCCGAGCTCGGTTTTGAACAGCGTCGCCACCCCGATACGGAGCGACAGGTCATCAGTCGCAGCCTGGATATCGACGACAGTGCCCTCCTGCCAGGACGCCACCAGCTCCCCGATCTCGCGTCTCATTACCTCGGTGTAAGTTGTGATGTTCTTCTGGCTGAACGCAGGCTGGATCAGGCGCCGCTGGCGCCGGTGAAACGCGCCGTTGGACGTGATCAGCCCATTCCCGAAGAATCCGCGCATCTTGTCGAAGATCCTGCCGTTCTCGAAATGGGCGGCCTCGGTCACCAGCAGCTGATACACAACCCGTGGACTGGTGACAGCGTAGGTCTGCACCGGCCCCAGATACACCTTCACCAGTTCGCCGATCGCCGACAATGAGGTCAGGAAATTTATGGGGTCCTTGCGAAACGCCAGTGCATGACCAAGCGCCGGTATCTTGCCAGGGGCTATGGGGATGGTATCCGGGCCTCCGAGGGGCGGCGTGGTCGTCATACCATCCTCGATTCCGTGTAATCGAATGCCGGATCGAGACGGTCCCACCACCATTCGATGGAAGCGATCGGCAGCGGGCTCGGGTCCAGGTCCACGGGTTCGGCGGCAAGGCGGTCCGGCAGATCGGCCCCGGCATCCCGGTAGCGCACGGTCCTCATGCCCCAGTCGAGATGTCCGCGGACCCACGAAGACAGCCCGGCGAGGTACTTTCGCCGCAATGGGCCGGAGTTGGCGTGGACCTGAGCGTGCAAGCGCAGGTACAGCCGCATCACGCGCTCCCGCATGTGCACCGACTCCCGAACTGCATCCTCGGCCGCGTAGCCCCTCGCGTTCGCCAGCACAGTGACCAGGTTGTGGTCGGCGCCACCGCGCACGACCTCTTTGTGGTAGGTCAGCAAGTCGTTGTCCCAGCCGACGAGCGTGCATACCATTTCGTTCAAGGCCTGCACATCCGTGTTCTCCAGCTCCGGGGTCGGTAGCTCATATCCGTCAGCCAGGTCCAGCAGTAACAAGCAGGGCTTCACCGCGCCGCTATGGATCCGTTGCGCGACATAGGTGTCCAGGTCCGGGATGGTACCGTTGGCTCGCTGGATCGCCGCGGCAGCATTCGCCATGAAGTACAGCTGCATCGCCGATGCCCAGCGCGCGACCTGCACCGTCGATGCGATGCGCACCAGTTGTGCGCGCAGATCGGCGAGTGAGGCGAGGAAAGGGTTGTCGACCCGACCTGACTGGGGTGCCTCCACGATCCTTGCCAAGCCGGACAGCTGAAGGATGTGGTCGTCGACCGATCGTCGATCCCCGACCTCATCGCATTCGAGGTCGTCATATGCCCAGAGCCAGAACAGCAGATTCGCCACCGTTTGCAGGGCGGGCATCAGCGGAGCACGCGGCATCACATAACCGGGAAGGTACCCGGGCTTCATCGCAGCATAGCGCTCCCATTCCGCGTTGTCGGTGAACTGGACAAACCGACAGATCCAGTCCAGCCCGTCCTTGTTGATCTGGTCGACGGCGTAGTGCAGAGCCGTTGGCAAGGGACAGGACAGGGGAGGGATTCGCACGGCTGGTGCCGCGGCCATGATGCTCTCCTCGTCAGTGGGGTGGCATTGATTGCGGACCTGCCCGGGCACGGTGTGTCGTGGTGCCGTAAGCCTGATACATCATTGGGCAACCTTGTCCAAAGATAAGCATGAAGACTGCGTGGCCGTTTACCAAGCGCCCGTAACCTACGCGGTCTGATCAGCCAATCATTGGGGCGCCGTCGGGCAATCGAGACGGCGGAAGCAAGTGGGAGCAGGCACTATTCGGCATAATGCCGACCCGCTTCCCTCCTATTTCCCTCCTATTTGCCTCCGATTGTACGCGCGAATATGTTATGCAGGCGATATCTGTGACGATGTCGAACGCGGCTTGAATGCGAATACGGGCGTGCCCCCAACAAGCCGGTGTACGAAGCTGCAGGGGACAACGTAGACAACCGGGCGGCCATCTTGTGCACGGCCGACTGCACCTGTTCGCCGGTGACGGCGCAGCCGATCTCCAGGTCGTCAGGGTTGGCCAGCCCGTCGGGCGTGGCCAGCACCGGATCGGTCGGGGAGAAGCCGGGATGTGATTTGGCCATGTTGAACTGCGGCAACCCTTGGCGGCGCCCGGGCGATCGAATACCTACGCGCGGTCTGCAGCGAACTTCAGCTCGCGCATGTCCGTCAGCAGGTCTCCTTCTCGGTTTTCACGGGCTGACGTCCGCGGCGAGCCCGGCCGGCTCGGCGGGCCTGACGTCGTTGTGCACCACCGGACGAGCATAACCGCGGAAAACCCTCGCCGACCGCCTCGTGGACCACCGGAGACAAGGGCCGTGGGCTACCGATTGATCTCGCGCCACCTGAGCTGAGCCCGCTCGAACCACCATTGCCAGCGGTCGTGGAAGGTCACCGCAGCCTGCCTGCCGATCCAGCCCGGCAGCAGTTCCTCAGGAAGCTGCGGGTCGATGAAGGGAAACCGGCGCCAGGCGCTGATGAGTTTTACCTGCGCGAACAGGACGGGGTCACCGTCAGCCGGCTCGAGGTTCGCGAACTGCGCGAGCAGTTCCTCATAGTGGTCGGCGACCTCGTGAAGTTCCCAGCCCTGCCGGACGATTTCCCGTTCGTTCAGCCCGACCGCGCCGGCCGGTCCGATGAACGACAGCGCCTGGCCGCGCAGGCCGAGCTCGTCCACGACGCGCTCGGCTTCAGCGGCCCGGTCGGTGTGTGGGCTGACCCATACGCCCGGCATCGGGTTGCCGAACCCGGCCCAGCGGAGCGCCGAATGCAGCTTGTCCCGGTGTTTTCGCCGCTCGTGCGGGACCGAGACGAACAGGACCAGCCAGTTCCTGTCCCATGGCGTTCGGGCTGCGTGTAAGGAAAAGACCCGCTCGGTGCCGGTCTCGATGTAGTCGCGCGCCGCTGGGGTCGGCAGCCAGCAGACCTGACGGCCGCGGCGCTGGCGGGTCAGCCAACCGCGTTCGGCGAAGCGGTTGAGGGCCTGGCGTGCCGCCGGGATCTCATAGCCCAGCCCGGTGAGGATGTACAGGAAGCTGGAGGTGCGTACCGGACCGTCGTTAGGCAGGACGAATTCGCCCAAGATCGTTACCAGCACCGAGCGGGCGCTGCCGGTCGGCGTGGCAGGGGAACTTGGTGCCAGCGCGGTCCGGATATCAGCTCGACTCGCACTCATTTCGTGACATCTCCGTCTGCTCATCTGCCCGGTCTCGACCAGTGTCACACAACATGGTCGGCGAACTCGCCCGACGATCACCCGCCGATCCGGCGTGACCGGGTGCTGAACAGCTGTGGCGCCCGCGTGATACCGGCTTTCGCGAGTTCTGCGGCGAGTTGGTCGCGCAGCACGCCCTTGCGGATCTTCGTTGCTGACATCGGCCACCCGGCAACGAACCGGACATAGCGAGGGACCTTGAAGGTGGCTATCCGGTCAACGCAGAATTCGATCAGCTCCTGCTCGGTGACGGTCGCTCCCGGGATGCGTTCGACGAACGCGGCGGGGACTTCGCCGTAGTGGGAGTCGGGCGCTCCGACGACGGCGACGGTGTTTACGGCGGGGTGCCGTGACAGGTAGGACTCGACCTCGAGCGCGGCGACATTCTCGCCGCCGACCTTGAGCATGTCCTTGAGCCTGCCGCGGAAGGTGAGACGGCCGTCGGTATCGAGGTCTCCGAGGTCGCCGGAGCGGAACCAGCCACCGGGGGCGATGGCGTCGGCGGTCGCCGGCTCGTCGCGGTAGTAGCCGAGGCAACGGGAGGTGCCGCGGAACTGAATCTCGCCGCGCTTCCCAGGGCCGAGAACATGACCGGTGCCGGGATCGACGATCCGGACTTGCATCTCGGGCAGTGGGAAACCACCGGTCGTGACCCGGACGCCGAGTGGATCGTCGATCATGGTCAGCGAAAGGTGCCCGGTCGCCTCGGTCATGCCGTAAGTGGCGACGTGCGCGGCCTGGGGGAGACGCTCCTGCAGACCGCGCAGCTCGTCCTCGTCGCCGGTCATCAACACCACGCGCAGCCGGGATAGGTCCATGGCGGGAAAGTCCCGGTGTTCCAGCACGCGCGACCAGATCGTGGAGAAGACCGGCACCGCATGGGTCACCTGCTCGTCCTGTAGCGCGTGTAGCGTCTGACCCGGCTCGAAGGCGCCCGCGTGCACGAAATTGGCCCCCGAGGCCAGACAAGCGGTGAGGGTGGCAAGGCCCGCGGAGTGGAACAACGGCAACGGGCACCAGACAGCGGAGCTCGCATCGAGCCGGTACCGATCGAACGCCAGGGACCTACCTTGCCGGATGCTGCCGGCGTGAGTGATCAGGCATGCCTTGGGCATGGCGGAGGTGCCGGACGTGTACATCAGATAGGCCAGCTCGCGTGGCTCAGCGCTCTCCACCGGTGGGCGGTCGAGTGTCACCGGCGGATAGGTCCCGACCGGGGGTAGCCCCAGCGCACGAGTGGACCGGAAAGCCGGATGGTCGAACTCGCCGAGCGTGATGATACGGCGTAGCCGCGGTGCATCGGCGAGCACGAGCTCGGCGTCGGTCGCGGAGTTCAGGCATGGCAGGGCCGCGTTCAGGTCCGCCGGCTCGCAGGTGGGCGAGATGAGCAGCGTGCCGAGATCGGCGTGTTCGAGTACATAGGCCAGTTCCGTCGCCCGAAAGCGATCGCTGACGGGCACCGCGACCGCGCCGGCCCGGAAGATGCCGAACAGGGCGGCAACTGTGTCGCAGACCGGCGACGCGCAGACCCCAACATGATCGCCCGGCCCGACCCCTGCCGCGTGCAGCAGCGCGGTGAACGCGTCGGCGCGACGATCCAGCTGTGCGAGAGTGCAGCGCTGTCCCGGAAAAACGAACTCGCTCGCCGGAAACCGCGCTGCGGCCGTACGTAGGAGCCCGCCGAGCGCGGTGCCGCCGGCAGCGGATGAGGACGCAGTCGATTCCGTCATGGCCGTGCCCTGCCTTTCGAGTACCTGCCGGCCTGGGAACTCCGAGTATGACTCGGCCGGCGTCGACATTCCGGCATCCGGAAATAGTCCCGGGTTCCTTGCCGGTCGCGCCGGGTCCGCCGTCTACTGGTCCGAAGTGGTGCCGGCCGGAAACCTTGGAAACGGCCCGGATATCCATTGGCACTCCGTGTAATGGTGACTCTCGAGGAGGAGGGGCGCGATGATCATTCGTGACTGCTGGTATGTCGTTGCGTGGAGCGATGACGTGACGGATCGTCCGCTGGCCAGGACCCTGGGCACCGAACCGATCGTTCTCTACCGCACCGCCGACGGAGCCGTCGCCTGCCTGCGCGACGAGTGCAGCCACCGCGCGGCACCGCTTTCCCTCGGCCGCACGCTGGGCAGTCACGTCCAATGTGCTTACCACGGCATCGAGTTCGATCGGACGGCCGGTGCGTGCTGATCCCGGGGCAGGAGCGAATCCCCCGGAAAGCGCACATCCAGGCCTACCCCGTGCACGAGGTCGACGACATGGTGTGGGTGTGGCTGGGCGATCCGGCCAAGGCCGACCCGTCCCGGATCGTCCGTTACCCCTGGCACGGCCAACCCGACGAGTGGCCGAACCGGCGGGCGCTGCTGCGGGTGCACGCCAACAGTCTGCTGCTGGTGGACAACCTCATGGATCTGACTCATCTGGCCTATCTGCACGCGAGCACGGTGGGCAGCGGCAACGCCGACGACCACGTGACTGCCGAAACCGAGCTCGACATTCGTGAGGATGGGCTGAAGTTCACCCGCTGGATGATGGGGTCGACACCCGCGAGCACTTACGGGAGTGTCTCGGAGTTCGCCGGGGCGGTCGACCGCTGGCAGGAGCTCGACCTGCGCACCCCGGGGTGCATCGTGCAGTACAGCGGGTCGAAGGACGCCGGCACCGGCGCCCGGGAAGGCCGGCGCGAGGGCGGCCTGGAGATCCGGATCATCCACGGGATCACCCCGGAGACCGAGGACAGCTGCCTCTACTTCTTCTCCATTTCCACGCGCTACAACCCGAGGAAGCCGGACGCGATCGAGTCCCTGTTCAAGGGTGTGTCCATCGCACTCGACGAGGACAAGGAAATGCTGGAAGGGCAGGCCGCGCGTCTCAAGCAGTTCGGCGACGACGACCACCTGGTGGCGATCACCTCGGACGCGGCACGACTCCAGGTCAAGAAGATCATGGAGCGCCTTGCGAACCGCGGTGGTCTCGTCGCGTCGTAACCGGCGCGGGTCCCGCACTTTTTTCGTCCCCCCATCGACCACATGAAGGATTCACCGCATGGCCGCACTCGTTTTCGGCGCCGGTACCTCCCACAGCCCGTTGCTCGTCGCGCCACCCCACCTGTGGGCCGAACGCGCCGAACACGATCGTCACAATCCGGAACTCTACGACGGGTCCGGTGCGCTGCGCAGTTTCGCCGATCTTGCCGCTGCGGCAGGAAATCGTTTCGACAGCGCCACGACGATCGATGTTTGGCAGGCCCAGTGGAAGCGTTGCCAGGAGTCACTGGACCGGCTGCGTGACGATCTCCGGCGGGCGGCCCCGGACGTGGTACTGGTGGTCGGAGACGATCAGCACGAACTGTTCGATTCCACCAACCAGCCCGCGATGTCGCTTTCCGCCGCCGACGAAATGGTGACCAGTCTCCTGGACGATCACGATTCCGAGTTTTTCAAGGAGGTGGCGGCCGGTTACCTGATGGACGAGGAATTCACGTTCCGGGGTGACGCCGCGCTGGCCCGCGAAATCGCCGTCGGCCTGATGGACGAACGGATCGACGTGGGCTGGATGTCGGCGACGCCGGCCGGGAAAGGGTTCGGGCACGCCTACGGTTTCCCGATCCACCGGCTCTTGCTTCCGGAAACCGTCCCCGTCATCCCGTTCATGCTCAACACCTACTACGCACCGAACCAGCCCAGCCCCCGGCGGTGCTACGAGCTGGGTCAGGCCCTGGCCCGGGTCCTCGCGAAATCGGAGTCCGACGCCAGGGTGGCACTCCTGGCCTCTGGCGGCCTGTCGCATTTCGTGGTGAACGAGGAACTCGATCGCTCGCTGCTGCGGGCCATCGTCGAGCATGACGCGGATACCTTGTGCCGCCTGCCAACCGACCTGCTCAACAGCGGTTCGTCGGAGATCCGGAACTGGGTGACCGTCGCCGGTGCGATGGAGGGGCACGAGGTCGATTGGCACGAATATGTGCCGATCGTGCGCTCGGCCGCCGGCACCGGCTGTGCGATGGGATTCCTGGCATGGCAGTGACACAGGCAGATCCGGACGTACAGATCCGCCGCTTGCAGGACCTGGACACCTGCGCCGTGTCCGACGCGCTGGATCGGCTCGGGTTGCGGGGAGCCATCCCTGGGCTCCGGCCACTGTCGGCCGACCGCGTCCTCACCGGCCGGGCCACGACCGTCGATCTCGGTCCGGCCCGTGGCCGCGTCCGGCCTGCCCGGCATCTGGGGACCGCCGCGGTGGACGCTTCGGGTCCGGGAGACGTGCTGGTGGTGGCTCATCATGGCCGGACCGACTGCGCAGGGTGGGGCGGGCTTCTCTCTCGGGCCGCCGCTGCGCGGGGCGTCGAAGGTGTCGTGGTCGACGGAGCGGCCCGCGACACCGACGAAGCCCGCGAGGCCGGGCTCCCCGTCTACGGGCTCGGCAGCACGTCGGTCAGCGCGCGTGGTCGCGCCGTCGAGGTGGCGTGGGGAGAACCGGTCGAATTCGGCGGGTTGTCCGTCGCCCCCGGTGACCTGGTGCGCGCCGATCACGGTGGCGTGGTCGTGATTCCCGCGGACCAGGCCGACGAGGTGCTGAGGGTGGCCGCGCACATCGCCGCCACCGAAGCCGCCATGGCCGGCTCCATTGCGGCCGGTACCCCTGTCACGACAGTGATGGGCACGAACTACGAGGAGCTCAGCCTTGACCCCGACGCACGCTGATCCGGTGCGACGTTGTCGCGCACTGTCCACTTCCGCAGTGTCCGACGCGCTGGACCGGCTCGGTATCGCCGGACAGGCGCTGGGCATCGCCCCGCTGGACCGCCGGTTCCGGCTCTGCGGCCGCGCGTGGACGCTGCGGTACGGGCCCGTGGGCGAGGACCGCGGCACCGTCGGGGACTACATAGACGATCTGGGCCCCGGCGATGTGGTCGTGCTCGACAACCAGTCCCGCCTCGACGCGACCGTGTGGGGCGACCTGCTTACCGTCACCGCCCATCGGCGTGGGGTCGAGGGCACGGTGATCGACGGGGTCTGCCGCGACGTGGACCGCAGCCTGGCGCTCGATTATCCCGTTTTCAGCCGCGGGAACTGGATGCGCACCGGAAAGGACCGAGTCCGCGTCGAGGCTACTCGGATCGCGGTGTCCATCGGGGGCATCCGCGTGGAACCCGGGGACCTGCTTCTCGGCGACGGCGACGGACTCGTCGTCCTCCCGCGCTTTCGTGAGGCCGACATCCTGGCCGCTGCGGAGGAGATCGAGTCAGCTGAAGGCCGGATCCGCGACCAGGTCACTGAGGGGGCGAGCCTGCGCGAAGCCAGGTCTGCCCACGGTTATCACGAACTACAGCATTGTACGGGAGCAGCACGGTGAGCAGCACCATGACGACCCTCAGCTCGGCCACCGTCCACGAGGCCGCCGGGCGCATCGGCGCCCTGCCATCCGCCATCAAACCGCTGGCTCCGAGCATGTGTGTGCAGGGACCAGCGTTTCCCGTGCAGATGCCTCCCGGTGACAACTTATGGCTCCACCGTGCCGTTTACGCCGCCAGCCCGGGTGAAGTCCTGGTCGTCGACTGTGGCGGCGGGTTCGACCACGGCTACTTTGGCGAAGTGCTTGCGGAGGCTGCGATAGCCCGCAGGCTCGGTGGACTCGTGATCTACGGCGGCATCCGTGACTCTCGCCGGCTACAGGAACTGGGCTGGCCCGTGTTCGCCGAGCGCGTCTGCATCCGCGGTACGGCCAAGGACCCGGCCGGCAACGGCGAGCTCGCTGAACCAACCACCATCGGCGACGTCGAAGTGCACCTCGGGGATCTGGTGGTCGGCGACGCCGACGGGGTGGTCTGCGTTCCGGCAGCAGAGGCCGATTCGATCTGCGCCCGCTCGGTGGCCCGCGACGGCCTCGAAGCGCACTACATCGAGCAACTGCGCCAGGGTGAGACAACCCTTGCCCTCTATGGATTCTGACCGAGGAGGAGGTCTCACCGTCCTCCACCTGATACAGAATCCGTGTTCATAACTTGCGGAATGTTGACTATCGACGTTTGGTGGGTCACGATGGACCGAGCATGCTTCGCACCGCCGTCGTGACCGGTGCTGTCTCAAGGGCGAGGGAGTATTCATGTTGATCAAGAACGCCTCGTACATCGAGGCTTGGGCGGGTGAGGTCCGTGACGCCCCACTGGCGCGAACGATCTGTGACCACCCCGTCGTTCTCCGCGGAGCGGACGGGACGGCGGTCGATCTCCAGTGGAGCGGAGCTCTCGAAACGGGCCGCGGAGCCTATCGGCATCGCGACCCGGAAGGCGGATTCAACGTGCGGCTCTTCCACGTGGTTCTGGAGGCCCAGCAGTCGATGCTCACCAGGACTCGGGCCGAAAGGCGGGAAACGGCGGCTGCGAAGGTCGGCGTCTGATCCATGACAGAGCTGGATTCCTTGCCGGGCCCAGGAAAACTGTCGGTCCGGGTGTCGGCGAAACTCATGGAGACGACCGGTGTCTGCAACCTGACGCTGGTCCCGCTGGAAGGCGAGCGGTTGCCTGCCTTCACGGCCGGTTCCCATATCGACCTTCATCTCAAGTCCGGGCTGGTGCGGCAGTATTCGCTGTGCAACGACCCCGCCGAGTCCGACCGCTATGAACTGGGCGTCCTGCGGGTCGAAAGATCCCGCGGGGGTTCGACGGCGGTCCACGACAACGTGCACGAGGGTGATGTCGTCACCATCAGCCACCCCCGTAACAATTTCCCTCTTGAGGAAAACGCGCCAGGCCGTAGTCACCTTGTCGCCGGGGGCATCGGCATCACTCCGCTGCTCAGCATGGCCGCGCAACTCACCCGGCATCAGAGCGACTTCGTGGTGCATTATTTCTGCCGGGGCGAGGAGCATGCGGCGTTCCGGCGCCGGCTGCTGGAGTCGTACCCGGGGAAGATCCGATTCCACTTCGACGACGAATCGGTGTCCGGTCGCCCGGACCTCGAAGCGGCCGTGACGCCGTATGTTCCGGGCGATCGACTCTACATCTGCGGGCCGCCGGGCTTCCTGGACGCTGTCGTCGCCCGTGCGTACGGCCATCGGTGGCCCTCCGATGCGGTCCGCTTCGAACGGTTCACCGCTGAGCCCGCGGCCGGCAGCGAAGGCGACGAGGCTTTCGAAATTCAGCTGGCGCGCTCGGATCGGACGCTCGTGGTCCAAGCTGACGAGACGGTCCTGGAAGCGCTTGAAAACGAGGGAATAGAAATCGACTATTCGTGTGAGTCAGGCGTCTGTGGTACCTGTGTGACGCCGGTCCTCGACGGTGTCCCCGATCATCGGGACTCCTTCCTCACGCCGGAGCAAAAAGAGCGCAACGACTGCTTCACGCCCTGCTGTTCCCGATCAGTCTCCGCCACCCTCGTGCTCGACCTGTGAAGGCGGACGACATGTGCCCCACGGATACGCATCGACCTCAAGGACGAGAACGATGAGTGGTGCGACACTGAGCTCAGCTCAGAAAGCATTGCGGGCTTTGAAGGCGCTCCAGCGGACGCCGTCGTTGTCGGTGACCGAGGTGGCGCATTTGCTGGATGTATCGCCGTCCTCCGCGCATCGCGTATTGGCGACACTCGTCGCCGAGGGCTTCGTGCGACAGCAGGACGACGGTCGTCGATACGAAGCCGGCCACGGCCTGATCGACATCGCACTCACCGCGGTGTCGCATGTCAAGCTGCGGAGGTTGGCGCACCGGCATCTGCAGGAGCTCAGCGATCATTTGCCGGCGCAGGTCTGGCTCATTCACCTCGATCTTCCACGCGCGCTGTCGTGGGACCTGTGCTGGAGCACGGCGGCCGTTCTCGCCACCCCGGACGTGGTCTCCAGTCGCCCACTGCATTCCCTGGCTTCGGGCAAGGTGTTGCTCTCGGCGCTGAGCCAGAAGGACCTTGACCGTCTCTATCCCGAGGACCACCTGCCGGTTTGCGCGAAAAGGACCATCGCGTCCAAGCATGGGCTGACCCGGGAACTCACGCTGGTGCGCCAGTTTGGTTACGCGGTGCAGGTCGACGAGAGTTTGGACGGCACCTCCGCCGTGGCCGTCCCGATCTACTCGGGCAATGGGGACGTCATCGCGGCGCTCGCCGTCACCGGGCCGACGAGCGACTACACGAGATCCGCTGCGCTGCAACGGGTCCGGCTGGCGCGTCGCACGGCCGACCGCATCTGCCTCGATCTCAGCGGCACGTCGCCGGACTCCGCGCCGGCGCCCGCCGAAGGCTGATGTGGCCCTCGTTCAGCCGCGATTCCGCTTAACGGAACTTTGGCTCAGTGGCTTGTTGTTCCCGTACGCCTGGGGTTTCCTCGTCACACGATCGGAGCTGTCGCGGGAAACCCGCCGTGGCTCCGGGTTTCAGTCGAACGCGGCGCTGAGTTCTCCGCGACGAAATGGAGATCACCCCATGTTGCACTCAACGATGAGCGCGCTACGAAGCAGGACGAAAATGATCGCGGCGGTCGGCTTGGCGCTGGTCGCGCTATCACCCGCCCCGGGAGCCGGGGCGCAGCCGGCCGGGGCGGCCAAGGAGTGCACCGACCACTGGGTGCCGGTGCAGATCCGGCCAGTCGGTGAACTCGCGACAGGACCACTCGACCCCGCCTACGAAGCGGCGCGCCAGGCCGCGAACAGCGCGCTGACCGGTTTCGGCACCTACCGGATCTACGGTCAGCTCTGCAAACCGGCGGGGGTCGACCCGAGTACGGTCCAGGTCCTCGTCCACGGTTTCACACTCGACCACACCTACTGGGATCCCGCGTACAAACCGGAGAGTTATTCTTATGTCGATGCCGCGGTGAAAGCCGGATACGCGACGTTCACCATCGACCGGCTGGGCGTGGGGCGCAGCGATTTCCCGCCGGCGGTCCTCGCGGGTGGCCCGAACCAGGTCGACACCGTCGGCCAGCTTGTCGACCAGGTCCGGGCGGGGAAAGTTGACGGAACCGTCTACCGGAAGGCCATCATCGTCGGCCACTCATACGGAAACTGGATCGCCCAGACGGTCGCCGAACAGTTCAAGAACGTCGACGGCGTCATCGCGAGTGGCTACCTGCACAATCTCGAGTTGACGAATGTGGCCCAATTCGTTCCTGGTTCGATGATCCCGGTCCAGCTCTACCCGCAGTTCGCCACAGCCCCTCTCGGCTACCTCACGCGCCGACCGGGCGTGGCGGGGCACCTGTTCTTCGGCCCATCCGCCGATCCTCAGGTGGTCCGCAATGCCGATGCCGACCCGCAGCCGGGTGATCCACTGGTGGGCGCGCTCTTCGTGAATCAGGCAGGGTTGCCACACAACATCACCGTGCCGATCCTGTTCACGGTGGGGTCGAAGGATTTCTTCCTGTGCGGGTCTGAGCCTGGGCTGGACTGCTCGAGCGATCGAGCGGTGGTGGACAGGGAGCGCCCGTACTACCCGCAGTCGCCCAGTATCGAGGGCTACAGTCAGGCGGATGCCGGTCACAACCAGTCCCAGGACGTCGGGGCCACCGATTTCTATCGGGCCGCCGTCGAGTGGGCGAACCGTCACGTCGGGGCCGGAGCTCAATAGCCACGGACGAGTTGCGGGCGACCCCTAGTCTTTGGTGGCAAGGTGGATGATCGTGGCGAGATAGGCAGCGAGAGAGTTCACGATCTCGTCAGCGGTTTTGTTCCAGGTGAAGGATTCGGGGTTCTGATTCCAGTTCTCGATCCACGGGGTGATGTCCTGCTCCAGCGCTCGCGCCGAAGTACGGACGCCGCGACGGACGAGTTCGTCCGTTGACAGGCTGAACCACCACTCAACCTGATTGATCCAACTTGATCCGGTCCGTGAGAAGTGCATGTGGAAACGGTGCATGTCCAGTTCAGTGGGCACCGCCTTGTCGATGGTGACAAGAAACTTCTCGAACTCCACCGCACGGTGCCGATGGTGCAGTTCGCCGATGATGGTGGCCCTCAGTGATGGTGAACGCGGTGAACAGGGTGGTGATGCAGTGGCGGATGTAGCCGTAGGTGCGCCGCTCGGGGGGTGCCCGACATCGTCGGGAACATCGCCTGGGATCGGTCCAGGGCTTGGCTTCGCACCTTCTCGTCGACGCAGCCCACCATTGCCTTTTCGCGCGGATTTGTAGTACAGGCCAACGACATCCACGACCTTGGCCATGAACTGGGATCCGGTGGAGAGCTTGAACGAGCTCGGCATGTGTGGCTTGAGGTCGAATGTCGTCCGGATCCGTCCGATGGTCAGCTCGGACAGCCCGATTCGTGAGCAATGGACGCTCGCGACCAGTGCGTGGCATTCTCCGGCGTGGACTCCAACGCCGCCACGACAACATCCTCCACCCGGTCGAGCAGGATCGAGGGTGGTCGCAACGGGCTGCGGTGGCCGAGCCGACTCGAATTCCGACATACGGAAAGGTGCCAATGACGCTTGCCGGTCTGCTGCCCGGGCAGTTAGCTTCGATGGTAATGTGAGTCACCTCACGGGAGCATGAAGAAGTATGCGGTGGCCCTGACTAAGAGGTCCTGTCCGAACAGGCTCTAGTGATCTTGACTCCTAATTGTCGCTTGAAGATGCACCAAGGCTGTCTTCATTTCCGAACTGATGAGGAGCCGTTTTGATCATTTACAATTGCTGGTACGTTGCGGCTTGGAGCGACGAGGTTGCGGAGACGCCTTTTGCCCGCCGAATCTGCGATACTCCGCTGGTTCTCTTTCGTCGTCCCGACGGTTCAATTGCCGCGCTTCGAGATGAGTGTAGCCACCGTGGAGCACCTCTTTCGCTCGGACGAGTCGCCAACGACGGCACCATCGAGTGCGGCTATCACGGCCTACGCTTCAACGAGTGTGGGACGTGCACTTTAGCTCCCGGTCAGCGGCGAGTCTCGCCAAAAGCTCACATCCAGTCCTACCCCGTTGCCGAGTTCGACGGACTGATCTGGGTATGGCCCGGCGAGCGAGACAAGGCCGATATCGCAAGCATTCCACGGTTTCCGTACGTCAACCAGCCCGAGCGTTACAAAACTCGGCGAGTACTCCTCCCGATGTGTAGTAATAGCACCCTACTGATCGACAATCTCATGGACCTCAGCCATGTGGCGTACCTCCATAAGAGCACGGTCGGCAGTGGTGATCCAATGGCTCATGTATCGGCCAAATTCGACGTCGAAGAACGAGCAAACGGGCTCAAGTTCACTAAATGGATATTCGACACCGAACCCCCTGCTGCCTTCGCCAACCTGCGGGACTACGCAGGCAAGATCGACCGGTGGTCGGAGCAAGACCTGTTCAGTCCGGGTAGTCTGTTCACGTGGATCGGAATGATGGAGGCGGGGGCCGGCGCTTACGAAAGCGAACAATTACGGGCAGAGAAAGGTCTGACACAGCGACTCTTCCATGGGATGACGCCAGAGACCGAGGACAGCTGCCACTACTTCTTTGTGTGGGCAAGCGATTTTCCTAACGACGACATGGCAGATTCGATTTGGGCTTCCTTTGAGATCCTTCTCGAAGAGGATCGCATGATGGTCGATGCCCAAGCTGAGAGGAATCGGGAGTTCGGGGAGGACCATCTCGTTCCGATAGCCTCGGATGACATCCGTATGCGAGTGAAGCGAATTATGACCCGCTTGAAGAGCGCCGAGGATCCGTCAAATGCGCAGCCGGTAGCCCAAGTGTAAGCGGATTGATCCTCCCCTCCCAGCGACCGAGCGGTGCCTAAGTGCAGCGCGTCCAAAGTCCTCTGGCGGTTTGCCACGTGAGGATCTGTTCGGCGGCCTTGGCCCAGACGAAGGGATGGGCCCGGTCGTCCAGCGGTCTATGAAGGCGCGGATGCTGGTGGTGGGGTCGCGGACGGTGCGGTAGCTGCCTCGGTGGGTGGCCTGGCGTTCGATGATCCTAGTCGCGGATCTCGATTTGTTTGTGTACCGCGTAGTTGTCCATCATCCGGGTGCAGCTCCCCGGCGGGGTAGGCGCGGGCGACCTGCCGCAGGAACCGCAGGAACTCCTGGTGCGGTGCCGGGGTGGCAGGTCGCGGTGACCTTGGCGGTGGCGATGTTCAATGCCGCGAAGAGTGCGGTGGCGCACGTGGTCGTGGGTGCACCGCGCGGGCTGCCAGGCTGCACCGGCAGCTTGGGCGCTGTTCGGTCCAAGGATGGAGCTGGGACTTCTCGTCACATCGCAGCACGATCGCGTTCTCGGGTTGGGCCAGGTGAGTCCGACGATGTCGGTGACTTTGGCGGCGGGCTCGCAGTGGCGTCGCCGATCCTGAGATGCCTGGCCAACAAGCGGCTCGACCAATGTCACGCGCGGCTTCTTCGGCGGCGGTGCAGTGTCGCGGCCACGATCTTGCCGTGATTTACCCGCCGGGCCCAACCGGCCGAGGCCGTCGAAGAACGCAACCGTTCCCGATCTCCATCCGGCAAAACCAGCGGTGCCGCACGCATACCTCAGTCTCGCATCGTCAAGTGCACGTTCCGCATATCGGAAGTTGCGTGCTGCCGCTTGTCCGGCGGCACGCGTTTTTGGTTCCGTACTGGTACCCGCATCGGCGGGGCATGATTGGAGCACAACGTATGCTTTCCCGTGAAGACAACGAGCTTCTGACCAAGGTCGGCCCCGGAACGCCGATGGGTGAGTTGTTCCGGCGGTTCTGGTTGCCCGCGCTCGTCAGCTCCGAGCTCGAGGCCGACGGTGCACCGGTCCGCACGCGGCTACTCGGCGAGGACCTGGTGGCATTTCGCGATTCGACCGGCCGCGCGGGCATCCTGGGTGCGCGCTGTCCGCACCGCCTGGCGCCGTTGTTCCTGGGGCGCAACGAGGAGTGCGGTCTGCGTTGTATCTATCACGGTTGGAAGTTCGATGTGGACGGTGCGTGTGTCGACATGCCCAACGAACCACCGTCCCGGCAGTTCAAAGACCGGATTCACCAGTTGTCCTATCCGACCGCCGAAGCCGGCGGGGTGGTGTGGATCTACATGGGACCGCCCGCGGAACGGCCCGCGTCGGTGCCACAGTTCGAGTGGGTTAAGGCCCCCGAAGGCCACACCTACGTCGCCCGCTGGCTGCAGGCTTCGAACTGGTGCCAGGGCATGGAAGGGGAGGTCGACACCAGCCACATCTCGTTCCTGCACTCTCAGGAAGAGGACTACAACCCGGACGCGCTGGTGGCGCAGAACCCGAGCCTGCTCGTCGATGCCGCTCTCGACGGCGCGCCGAAACTCACGCTGCTCGAGAAGCCCTACGGTTTCACCTACGGTGCGCGACGGACACTCAGCGACCAGTACTACTGGCGTGTCACCCGCTGGCTGTTTCCCTTCTACAGCTTGATCCCCGGGCCGGCCGACGGTGTCGCAGGCCGGGCCTGGGTGCCCATCGACGACCACCACACATGGACGTTCCATTACCAGTGCCGGGCGGATCGCCCCTTCACCACCGAAGAGGTCGCGCGCATCGAAGAGGGCGGGATCTT
Organism: Amycolatopsis pithecellobii; assembly: GCF_009707865.1. Taxonomy (GTDB): domain Bacteria; phylum Actinomycetota; class Actinomycetes; order Mycobacteriales; family Pseudonocardiaceae; genus Amycolatopsis_E; species Amycolatopsis_E pithecellobii. The sequence goes on along the minus strand of NZ_WMBA01000022.1, from coordinate 82,859 downwards.
CCCGCCACGGACGGAATACGGTTCGTACCGGCTGCCCGACGGCTACCGCGTCGATGGACGGATCCCGACCGCGAACGACGGCAACGACTACCTCATTGACCGCGAGATGCAGAAGAACGTCAACTTCACCGGGATCTGGGGCATCAACGAGCAGGACCGGAGCGTCCAGGAGGGGATGGGCCCGATCGTGGATCGCAGCCAGGAACACCTCGGCACCGCCGATATCGCTGCGATCGCGGCCCGGCGGCTGTTGCTGAACCTGGCGAAGCGGCTCGCCGCGGGCGAGTCGCCATCCGTGCCGCATCAGCCGGAGCTGTACCACCTCCGCGCCATCGAAACACTTTCCCAGTCCGACGGCCTCGCCGAGTTGCTGAACCAGTACGAAGCAACTCTCGGAGCCGCCGTGATGTGACGCCCTCGTTTCCTGTCCCAACCTCCGTGCCATCGAGGAGCGCAAATGCCCGACATGTTGCCGCTGCGGATCGAGCAGATCCGTCGCGAAGCGACCGACATCATCTCGCTGGACCTGGTCCGGCCCGATGATGGCGTCCTGCCGGCCTGGGAACCCGGCGCCCACCTGGTACTCGTGCTGCCCTCGGGGACGGCCCGGCAGTACTCCCTCTGCGGGGCAAGGGCCGACCGGCACGTCTACCGCGTCGCGGTCCAGCTCGAGCACGAAGGGCGTGGCGGTTCGCTGGAAGTGCACCGCGACCTGAGAGTCGGCCAGCAGGTCCAGGTCCGCGAACCCCGCAACAATTTCGCGGTACCGGACGCGCCGGGTTACCTGTTCCTGGCCGGCGGGATCGGCATCACGCCGCTGCTGCCGATGATCGAGCGGGCCGTCACCTCCGGCCGCGGGGCACGGCTGGTTTACGGCGCCCGCAGTGCCGACCGGATGGCATTCGGCCGGGAGCTGTCGCGCCTGCTTCCCGCACCAGCACGGTGTTTCCTGCCGGAAGACGAGCACGGCCGGGTCAACTGCGCCGAGGCTGTTGCGGATCTGCCGGACGGCTGGCTGGTGTGCGGATGTGGCCCTGGTGGCATGCTGGCGGCTTTGACCGCGGCCTGCGCCGAGCGTGGCATTTCCGACCGGTTGTACCTCGAGAGTTTCGCCGGCGACGCGATGCCCCTGGCCGTGGGCGACCACAAAGCCGATCAACCGGTCGAAGTGGAGCTGCGCCGTTCCGGTCGCACCGTGATCGTCCCGGCGGGAACCACCGTTCTCGAGGGGATTCGGGAATTCTGCTCCGTTCTTTCGTCGTGCACCGAGGGATATTGCGGGACGTGTGAAGTGAACGTCCTCGATGGGGTGCCCGACCACCGCGACAGCGTCCTGACCGACGACGAACGTGCCACTAATCGCACCATGATGGTGTGCGTGAGCCGGGCCAACAGTTCCCGGCTCGTCCTCGACATCTGACATTCCTCGTTTCCTTTCCCCGATTCTTCGAAGAGGCCCCATGTTCGACGGGTACAAAGTCCTTGACATCCACTCGCACCTGTCCGCGCCCCCGGAGCACCATTCCTTTCTGGCCATGCTGCTCGGCAGCAACACGGCGATGCCCAGCCCGTACTCGCACACCCAGCTCGACACCATCGCCGGCCCGGGCGTGATCGACGAGGACCGCCTGGCCGCGTCGTTCGCCCGGCACATCGCCTATCTCGACGATCGCGACATCGACGTTCAGCTGCTCGGCCCGCGCCCGTTCACGGTGAACGGCTGGATGGCACCGCACCTGATCCCCACCTGGGCGCGGTACGTCAACGACCTCATTCACCTGCAGGTCCAGGCGTATCCGGGCCGCTTCGTGGGCGCGTGCCAGCTGCCGCAGGTCGCCGGCGCCCCCGACGCCGCGCATGTGCTGCCCGAGCTCGAACGCTGTGTCTCGAAGCTGGGCTTCGCCGCCGCCTACGCCAGCCCCGACCCCTCGGGAGACAGGCGGACTCCCGGTATGCACGAGCCGTGGTGGTTCCCGCTGTACGAGGCCTGTGAAGACCTCGACATCCCGATCATCGTGCACGGTACCGGCAGCAAGGACGCCCGGTTCGCCGTGGTGCCGCACAACTACCAGCTCGGTTTTCTGGTGGAGCAATATCTCGCGGTCCAGTTCCTGGAACACAGCGACGTGTTCACCCGGTTCCCGCGGTTGCGTATCGTGGTGTGCCACTGCGGCGGGGCGTTGAACCGGTTCGTGCCCACCGACCCCCACCGGGGCCAGACCGACCTGAGCGACAACCTGTTCTTCGACACCTGTGGCTACGACCCGGTTTTCCTCGAAGCCGCGATCAAACAGCGCGGGGCAGATCGCATGCTGTTCGGTACGGAGGCCCCTGGCTCGGGGCGCGCAGTCCGGCCGGAGACCGGTCGTACCAGCGACGATCTCGTCCCCGTCATCGGCCGGGAATTCGGCTGGCTCGACGCCGCCGAGCGCCGCGCGATCTTTCACGACAACCCCGCCCGGGTGTGCCCGGCGCTTGTGAAAGCCGCATAGCCCGATGAAGATCACCGGGCGAACCGACGAAGCGGTCGACAGCGTCGTGTGGGAGGACGACTACTTCGCCACCGCGAGCATCCAGCGGTTCCTGCGGAGGCTGGCCCAGACGGAACGCGACGAGCAATTCCTGTTCCGGGAGTCCGAATACGACTGCGCGTTCCGGCAGATCGACATCGAGCGGGAACGGCTCGCTCGCACCGGAGAGTCCCCGGCGGCGCTGGCCTTCGCCGAGCAGGTGCGCGACGAAGTATGGCGGGGCCACGACTGCGTCGGTGGCCATGACATCGACGGCGCCGCGAACGCCTGGCAGGTCATCCTGCGGCTGCTCGAGCACCGACCGCCCGCCTTCGGAGCCCCATGGTGAAAGGTCCGAACCATCACGTCGGCCTTGGTGTGCTGGGTCTCGGACTGGCCGGCCGCCTCGTCCTCGAGTCGTTGCACGACAATCCGCTCGTCACCGTCGTTGCCGGATCCGACCCGCGAGAAGAGGCCCGTCACAAGCTTACGGCGGACTACGGCGCCCGCGCATATGTGTCGCTGAGCGCTCTGTGCGACGACCCCGAGATCGACGCCGTCTGGGTGGCCACACCCACCGCGCTGCACCGGCAACACGCCGAACAGGTCCTTTCGAAGGGACTGGCGGCGGTCGTCGAGAAACCTCTCGCGGCGACGGTCGGCGACGCACAGGCACTCGTCGACCTCGCGGCCCGGACGGAAACTCCGCTGATCGCCGGGGGAGTGCGCAGTCTCGACCCGGCTTTCCGGCACGCACGCGAAATCATCGACTCCGGACGACTCGGCGCGGTGCGTGCGATCCAGGCCCACGCCGTGACCGACTGGATGGTGCGGCCACGGGAACCCGCGGAGCTGGCCCCCGAACGCGGGGGAGGTCTGATCCTCAACCAGGCGCCCCATCAGATCGACACCATCCGCCTGCTCGCGGATGGTGCGCCGGTCCGCCGGGTCTACGCCCGCACCGGGGAGTGGTCACCGCTTCGCGCCGGAGTTGGCTACTACTCGGCGCAGCTGGACTTCGGCGACGTGAGCGCCACCTTGACCTACGACGGGTACGGCTTCTGGTCAGCCGGCGAGCTGATGCCGTGGGCATCGCGCGAACGGTTACAGCAGACGCGAGCGGCCACCGGGCGCTACCGCAAGCTGCTCACCGCGGATCGGGGGACCGACGATCGCCCCCACCGCGATCGGCTTCGCCTCGGGACAGCGACCCCGGACTCCTGGCCCGCAGGAGCCTCCGGTGGCCACAGGCGAGCGGAGGACTGGCTGCCCACCGATGCCGGGGTAGTGATCGTGAACTGCGAACGTGGTGTGCTGCGCCAATCCGCCAGGGGATTGTTCGTGTACGACGAAAACGGTGACCTGGAAGAGGAAAACGTCCCACCGGGTGATGCCAACACCGAAGCCGCCGCTCAATTGCACGCGGCCTTGGTCCGCGGCAGGCCGCCGCGCCACGACGGGCAGTGGGGGCGCGACACCCTGGCCGCCGTGGTCGCACTCGCGAGCTCCGGCCGGACAGGACACATCGTCGAACTCGATACGCCGACCCACCGGGCGCCGGCCGCGGAGGACACAGGAGAAGAATCGTGATGAGCAAAGACCTTGCCGATACCACGGCCGTTGTCACCGGCGCCGGTTCGATCGGTACCGGTATCGGCAACGGCCGCGCGGCCGCCATCCGCCTGGCCGCCCGGGGTGCCCGGGTCGCGCTGCTCGACATCACCGACGCCGCTCTCGACACCAAGGCGCAGATCGATCATGACGGCGGGATCAGCGACGTTTTTTATTGCGACGTAACCGATCCCGTGGCCGTGGCTGCCACGATCGACGAGGTTGCCCGCCGGTGGGGTCCGGTCGGCGTGCTGGTCAACAACGTCGGCATCGCGGGACCACCCGGGACGGTGGTCGACGTGGATCTCGCCGCTTGGCACGCCTGCTTCACCGTCAACGTGACCTCGATGGTCGTGATGTCGCGTGCCGTGATCCCCGGAATGATCGCGTCGGGCGGTGGCGCCATCATCAACATCAGCTCGCTCGCCGGGCTGCGTGGCGGGCACGCGGGAATCGCCTATTCCGTCACGAAAGGGGCGGTCGTCAATCTGACGCAGGCGATGGCCGCCCACCACGGGGCCGAGGGTATCCGCGTCAACGCGATCGCACCGGGACTGGTGCACACCCCGATGGTCGCCGTCGGCGGGATCGACGAACGGATGCGTGAGCGGCGCGCCTCGTCCAATCCACTGAGGACCGAAGGCACCGCCTGGGACGTCGCGGATGCCGTGGCTTTCCTGGCGGGGCCCAGTGCCGGCTGGATCACCGGCGTCGTACTGCCCGTCGACGGCGGCGAGACCGCGGTATGCAGCTCACTGCAGGTCTCGGTCACCGGGGCCGGCGCGACCTGGGGGGCGGGGCGATGACCGCGGAGACGTTCACGGATCTGTGGACGGAGGCGGTCCAGACCTGTCCCGACCGCCCCTTCGTGATCTTCGAAGAGCTTGGCGGGGCGACCCGGGGCTGGGCCTACAAGCAGTTCGACGATGGCATCGCGCGGGGTTGCAAGCAGCCTCGCGGCTCTCGGCATCACCCGGGGCGACCCAGTCCATGTCTGCCTCGCCAACAGCCCGGCTTTCATCGCACTCTGGCTCGCGGTGAGCCGGCTCGGGGCATGGATGATCCCCGTCGATCCGGGCACCGGGCGTGCGATGACGGTGCTCGAGCTCACCGAAACCAGCGCCGATCTCGACCGTGGTTCGCCGCTGATCGCGGAGCCACCGCTATCGATGGACCAGTATCCAGAGCTCGATCCCCTGGAGCGGATGGCGGTGATGTTCACCTCGGGCACGACGGCCCGGCCCAAGGGCGTGGTGCTCACCCAGGCGAACTACGCGCACGTGGCCTCCGCGATGGCCACGGCCGCCACGCTGCGCCCGGACCACCGGTGGCTGGTGACGTTGCCCTTGTTCCACGCCAACGCCCAGTACTACTGCTTCGCCCGGCGATCGCCTCGGGCGCGAGTGTCGCCTTGACGGCCCGTTTTTCGGCGAGCCGCTGGCTGGCCCAGGCCGCGAAACTGGAGGCGACCCACGCGAGCCTGTTCGCCGCTCCGATCCGGATGATCCTGGCTCGCACCCCGCCCGACACTCCACCGATAGGTCTGGACCATGTGTGGTTCGCCCAGAGCCTGGGCGCCGAACATCATTCGGCTTTCGCCAGGCTCGTCGGAACACCACCGCGCCAGCTGTACGGCATGACCGAGACGATCGCCGCCGCCACCACCGACAAAAGCGAACCAGCGGCACCCGACCTGATCGGTACCCCGGTCGGCGACCGGAAAGTGGCGCTACTGGACCCGCAGGGCCGCGCTGTCCGGCCGGGCGGTGCCGGGGAGATCCACGTCGCCGGGACCCCAGGGCGGGACCTGTTCCTCGGCTACCTCGACGATCCGGCGGCCACCGCGCGAACTTTGATCACCAGGGGTGGCGAGACCTGGCTGCGTACCGGAGATCTCGCGGTGACCGCCGCCGGTGACAGCTGGAAATTCGTGGGCCGGGCCGACGACGTCATCAAGGTTTCCGGAGAGAACGTGAGCCTGACCGAAGTCGAGGCGATCGCCGCCCAGGCACCGGGCGTACTGGAGGTCGCGGTGGTCGCGCGACCGGACGACATCGCCGACCAGGTCCCGGTTGCCTTCTACATACCCCGTGACCCGCAGTCCCCGCCCGACGAGTCCAGTTTGGCGCGGTGGGTGCGCGACATGCTGCCCTCCCAGGCTTGGCCGCGCAGCTGGCATCCGGTGGAAGAGCTACCACGAACCAGCGTCGGGAAAGTCCGGCGGCATGAGCTTCGCGCCCGCGTCCAGAACTGGGTGATGAACGACTCGTCGACGGGTGTCCCCGGGCTGCCTTGAGGCAAGCGGATTTCGCGGGACGATCGCACAGTGTGGCCGCGGGTTTTTCAGTTCGCCCCGCTGACGGCCAAAAGGCTCCCCCAGCGCGACGGCTTCGGCCATGTTCGCCCGGATGCGGCGATCGCCGATCGCCGATCGCGGCGGCCTCGGCGGGCCCGGACTCGGCCCCGGCGGCGACGATCAGTTCGTCGTCGCAGAAGCGCCCAGACCCGGATGCCGACCGGGTCGTGCGGTACCGGGTAACGCACGACTTTGACGTAGACCGTAGCGTCCCAGTTCACCCGCCAGACGGGGCCACTGCCGGGCGACTTCGACCAGTTCGGAGTTGCGCACCGCGATCCCGGCGACGTGGTCGACCGAGACGGTTTGTTCGTTGTCGGTCAACGCATACGTGGGCACTCCGACGATCCGTCGCAGCGACGTGTCCAAACAGGACAAAATGGCGGGTGGTGCCTTGTCCCAGAATGGGGTCACGACCCAGAATCCGGACCAGGCCGGCCAGGCGCACCACAACTAGGTACGCCATGAACCACGGATTGGTCGTCGCCACCGGCACCCCCGCGGAAGTCCTCATACACACCCGGAAAGCGGTCGCGGGAGTGTCTACATCGGACTGGATTTTCAGAGCGCGCGAACCAACCCGCCGTCGACGTAAAGTGTTTGCCCGGTAATGAATGAGGCATCCTCGGAGGCCAGAAAGGCCAGCGTTCCCGCGAGATCTTGTGGCACACTGGATCGCTTGATCGACTGGGCTTGGGCGAGTGCCTGGAAGCCTTCTTCCGGCATGTCCGAGGTTCCCGGGGTGTGAACTGCCGAGGGGGCGATGGCGTTGGCGGTGATGCCGAACTGTCCGTACTCGGTCGCGATCCCTCGGGTCAGTCCGACAACGGCCAGTTTGGACGCGATGTAGTGAGTCTGCCCGGGAACCTGCAGCGCCACGGAATTGGAGGCCACGTTCACCACACGCCCCCACCCGTTCGTCTTCATCGCCGGCAGGAACGCATGCGCGGTATAGAACATCGCGTCGACGTTGACCGCGAACACTTTCCGCCAGTCGGCGGCGGTAAGGTCCTCGAATGAGACCACGGGGTAGATACCTGCATTGTTGACCAAGATGTCGACGCTTCCCAGTTCACTGGTGATGGTCTCCGCGAGCGCATCGACACTGGCCTTTTCCGTGATGTCGGTCAAATAGCTCGCGGCTTTGCCCCCGGACGCTTCGATCGCCTCGACTGTCTCGTCGGCGGCGGACAGATCGACAGCGGCCACAGCGGCACCTTCTTGGGCAAGCCGTTGCGCGAGGGCCGCGCCTATGCCACGTGCGGCGCCGGTTACGAGAGCAACTCGGCCCGTGAGTCGGTTGGACATCGTCGTCCCCTTTGGTCGTTCGAGGAGATTTTCCTCGTCCGGTAACTTGTCAAAGCAGGACCATACTGTATGCAGTTTGACGTGCCAACCGGGCGACGTCTCTTGACATGGTCACCAAACTGCATACAGTTAGGGGTCGTCAAGCTGTGAGCTAGATCGAGACTCAGTGCCATGCCAGCACGATCCAGTGTCCTCGCTCAGTGCGACGCGAGTGTCGGCGGATCGGCTAGGAAGGAGCTCCTACTATGCCCGAGGCGACATTGACGTCGACCGCCCCGCAGTCGGAACCGGCCATCCCCACCGACGAGGAATTGTTCGACCGGGCCAGGCAGATCGGGCCGACCTTGGTCAAGCGTCAGGCCGAAACCGAAACGCTGACCCGGTACGCGGAGGACACTCACCGTGCCTTCAGCGAAGCGGGCTTCTACCGCATGCTGATCCCGAAACGATTCGGTGGCTACGAATGCAACCTCGAGACTTACTTCAAGGTGGTTCGGGAGATCGCCCGCAACTGTCCTTCGACGGGCTGGATGCTCAGTCAGTCGATCAATCACACGGTCACGGTGGGCTCATTTTTCAGCGAGGAAGCGCAGGCGGCCATCTTCGCTGAGGGAAACGGCGAATTCCGCGCACCGCTCACCGCCAAGCCGGAGGGCACGGCAGAGCCGACGGAGGACGGTGGATGGAAGATCTACGGCACCTTCCACTACAACTCGGGTGCCCCGTACTCCACGCACATGATGTCCCACGTGATCCCGACCGAGATGCCGGACGGGTCCAAGCCGGAGCCGATGCTGTTCATCGCGCCGCGCCACACCTACGAGATCCTCGACGACTGGGGCGACGTGCTGGGGCTGAAAGGGTCCGGGTCGAACAGCATCAGGTTCGACGGTGGCTACATCCCCGGCAACTATGCGTTGCCCGGCCAGACCTTCCTGACTCTCGACCCGAAGCAGGCCATCGGCCGGAACCTGCATCAGAACCCCATGTACGCGGGAAGCACGCTGACGTTCTTCTTGCTCGGCGGTGCCAACGTGGCCACCGGTACCGCCATGGGAGCCGTTGACGGGTACGAGGACCTCTTGCGCACCAAGCAGATCCCCTCGCCGCCCTTCACACCTCGCACCCAGGACCAGGACTACCAGCGCTGGTTCGGCACCGCTTACGGCCAGATCGCCACCGCGCAGGCGGCACTGGACACCTACGCCCGCGAATGGATCGACCTTTCCGCACGCGGCGCGTGGACTCGCGAGCAAGACCTGCGGCTGGCCGGGATCTGCCGCGAAGTGGTCAACAATCTGTGCTGGAATGCCGTCCACACGGTGATCCGGACGGCTGGTTCCAGTTCCATCCGGAATGGTCAGCGAATGGAACGCGTATGGCGGGACTATTCGCAGCTCTACAGCCATGGCTGGGCATTCCTGCACGATGTCGCGGCACGTGATCTGACCCGCGAGCGGGTCGGCGCGGCGCTCGCCGCGGGCGAGTGGTCGCCCACCTTCAACGAAGGCGCGAAGGTCTGACCGTCACCTCGGTTTCTCACTCCGTACTGGAACAAAGGAGTTCAAGTGCGAAGGTCTGGTTGGCGCGCGTGTGCCGCCACGGTGGTCCTGTGCACCGCCGCGGCGGTGTGCGCGTGTAGTTCCTCTGGCGGGGAAACGAATATCGGTGCGGCGGGAGTTGTCAGCATTGCCAGTGTGGCGCCGCTGACTAGTCCCTTTACCAGGTTCCTGAATACAAGGCCGGCTTGGAAGCTGCGGTCGAGCCGATCAATGCGGCCGGCGGGGTAAAAGGGCGCCCATTGCGCCTGACCGTGTGCGACAGTCAATTCACCGTCAATGGGGAGATGGCCTGTACGCGCAAGCTCGTCGCGGCCAAGCCCAGCGCGATCGTGGCGCCGTTCTTGGCCGCGGATCAGTCTGGTGGCGTCTTCAAGATCCTCGAAACGGAAAAGCTTCCCGTTGTGGGCGGTCAGGGCGGTTCCCCCGCGGAGATGAACAGCCCGGTGTCTTATCCCTTGGGGAGCGCCTTCATGGGGCCTTATCAGGGGGCCGCACTGGGAATGGTCCGGGCGGGGGCAACGTCGGTTACCGTGCTCGCCGACAGCCCGAACCCGGCAGGGTCCTTCGCCACCGACCTGATCACCAACGCCTTGCACGTGCGCGGCATCACGAAAGTCAAGCGAGTCACCGCTTATCCGGCCGCGGACCCGACTTTCGCGACGGCGGCGGCACAAGCCGGTGGCGACGGAGTCGACGGGATCGTCCTGGACGCCACGTCGAACAGCAACGCAAAACTGGTGCGGGCCCTGCGATCCGGTGGATATACTGGTGCGATCACTGTTCCCGCGTTGCTGTTTCCCGCCTCATCGATCGGGGAACTCGGCTCCCTCGCCGAAGGGATCGTCCTCGACAGCAGCACGGCATTCCCGGCCGACACCGCCAATCCCGGCGTTGCGGCATTTCTGGGCGATATGCACCGCTATCGACCCGACGCGGCTGTCGACGACGCGTCGCTGCAGGCGTGGAGCGGGGTGCAACTGTTCGCGAAGGTCGCAGCACAGGCCAGTGTCGTCGAGCCCGCAACGCTGATCACTACGCTGGATCACCTCAACTCCCCGATAGACATCCAGACATCGGGGCCGTGGTCGGTGGCCGGCAAGCTGAATACCATCCCCGGTTTCTCGCGCATCGTCAACCCGATGGTCACCTTCGGCACCGTCCGCGGGGGAAAGGTCGTGCCACAGCAGGGCGGTTTCGAGAACCCCTTCTGAAATGGTTGAGCCTCCACCGGCTGACCGGTGGAGGCTCGACGACAACGTTGCGTCAGGCGGCGTCGCGCGACTGCGAGATCGGGCCGGTTTCCGGAGAGAACCCGTTGATCTCACCGACCTCGATGATGATGGCCACACCGTTCTTCTCCGGGTCGTGTTCGCGCTCACCGGGGATCATCGCGTTGTATACCTTGTCGTTCTGCGACGGGTCCACCTGTGCCTTGCCCTTGATGGACAGGAACATTCGCGGTCCGGCGTCGTTGCTGCCGAAGAACAACAGCGAGACATACGGCCGCTCCTCGATCGCCTTCGCGAGTCCGGTGGTGGTACTACGGGCCCAGACGGCGAGCTGCGTTTTGCCGTGGACCTGGGTACTGCCGCGCACGGACAGCGAGGCTCGCCCCCGATCGTCGGTGTAACCGACGACAACCGGATTCCCGCGGTCGTATGCGCCGTTGATCGCTACCGCGATATCACCGGACAAGTCTATTGTGGACACTCAGTGCTCCCAACGTGGAACGAATCGAACTGCATACAGTTTGATTGTAGCCAGACCCTTGACGCTGTCCGCGAAGTGCATACAGTTAAAGGGTGAACATCTTGTCGCCCCTCGACGGGCCAATTGCAACAGGGTCGGAGGTGGCCCCATGACCGAGGTGGACAGTGGGGACCTGACCGCCGAGGTGTTACGCCATGCCTACGGGATGTTTCCCAGCGGCGTGACAGCGCTGTGCGCGCGAGTCGATGGCAAACCGGTGGGGTTGGCGGCGAGCTCGTTCACCTCGGTTTCGCTCGACCCGCCGTTGGTTTCGGTTTGCGTGGCGCACACCTCGACCACGTGGCCGGTGTTGCGCGGTGCTCCACGAGTGGGAATCAGTGTGCTGGCCGAGGAACATACCGAAATCGCACGCGACCTGGCCGCCAAGGCGGGCGATCGGTTCGCTCGCGTCGAGTGGACGGCCGGCGTTGGAGACCCGGTCTTCATCCAGGGCGCGACGCTCTGGCTTGATTGCGTCGTCAATCGTGCGGTGGCTGCGGGCGATCACGATATCGTCCTGTTCGACGTGCACGAGGTGACCCCGAATCCCGACGTGCAGCCGATCGTGTTTCACGGCAGCCGGTTCCGGCAACTAGTGCCGACAGGTCTGGACCAGTGACTGCCGGTCTGTGGCGTTCAGGCACCGCGTGGCAGCCGCAAGTCCTGCGGCGGGCGACGGTCGAGCAGGGCAACGGCGTGAGGCACAGCCGTGGGCGTGTATTCCGGTGCGCAGTCCTTGAGTACGCGAAACGCGGTCCTGGCAAGGTGGCGGGCCATGCCGGTAACGGCGGCGCGCTCGTCACCGGCCATCACCGCATCGAGTATCTGCGTGTGCTCGGCCTGGCCCGCGGCTTGCCAGGTGTCGGGCTCGGACAGCTGGTAGATCCGGATGGGGCGGATGGCCCGGTCGGACAGCACCTGCAACTGCTTCCGGAAGCTATCCCCGGCCCGTGCCGTCAGCAATTTGTGGAAACGGCCGTGAGCGTCGAACCATGCGTTGATGTCACGGGTACGCGCCGCCCGCCGCATCGCTGTCAGCAGCTTCTTGCCTTCGCGGTGAGCCGATGAGCACCAGCCACCGAGGCTCATCGAGACGGCGAGTGTTTCCAGCATGATTCGGCTGGCGTAGATCTGATCGAGTTCCTCGGGGTCGAACTCGGCGATCCGGGTGCGCTGGTTCGGCTCGATGATCACCAGGCGTTCTTCCTGGAGCATCCGCAGCACCTCGCGCAGCGGTGTGCGGCTGACGCCGAGCTGCTCGGCCAGCGTGACCTGGGAGAGCTTCGTACCAGGGACGAGTGTGCCGTCCAGGATCAGTTCGCGCAGGTGGCTGTGGAGATAGGGGATCGCCTGCCGCGACTCGGGTATGTGGACTCGCTCGACTCCGGCAACAAAGGTCCGACGAGGCATGCTCGACAATCCTCCCTTCAGGTCCGTCACGACGCCGTCGCCGCCCTGGCTGCTGGATGGGGCCCAAACTGTACGCAGGATACACTGGTGTATGTGGGCGCTGTTCCACGACTACGTCACTCGACGACCCGTTACGGGCTTCCATAAGGACATACCTCTCAGCCATCAGGAACGATCCAGTCTTGGCGGTGCGGTCGATAATCCCTCCGAGCCGGTTGTGTTTTTGGCGCGGATGGGCTAACAGAACCGAAGTGGGCGTTGGGTTCTCACGTCGTGGCGGTTCCACAGTGCGCGGAAACGCGGGCTCGCGTGTGAGAGTTCTCCGATGAGCTCGTTGAAGCGATGGTCGTCGGTGTCGGTGCCCACGGATTGGCGGAGGCCGGCGCCGTAGTACGCCGTGGTCCCGTCCCAGTCGAGATGCAGGGATCGCTCTGCCGGGTCGAGGAAGACGTCGAGCAGTTGGTTATTTCCTACGAACAGGCTCGGTGACAGTGCGGTCGCCATGGGATTGGCGGCCAGGATGTCGAAGTAGCGCCACCGGAGGTGATGAACCGTATGGCGGTGCGGATCGCGTCCGGCAGTCCGGTCAGCCAGTCACAGCAGGCGATCAAGATGTCTTTCACGCCATGGTTGCGTAGGCCATGTCAACGTTTCGCCAGGACTTCATCCACACCGAGATACATTTCGCCCACAGAACGAGATTGCCAGAGCACGATTTCGACGGTCGCCACCTCGGTCACAGTGGAAATCAATTCCCGTGACGCGTTCACTCCATATACTTCGTACAGCTGGGATTCGCTATCGCGGGTGGTCATGCCGCGTGAATACAGCGACAGGATCGCCTCGTCGATATTGCCGTGGTGTGGCGGGCGGCGTTGGCCGGGACCCATGCCGATGAAGTGACATGCTCGGATGCTGAGTGCATGGTGCCGGACACGTTGCAAGCGATCGCGAGCCGGAGTGGCAGGGTGGACGCTCTCTGCCACATGTGCAGCATTTTTCGGTCGCCACTCGAGGCGGCCCGATCAGCCGACGAGTGGTAGCCGTTGCATTTGGCTTTCGTCGGTGAGCTGGTCGACGATGGCGTCGGCGAGGTCTGCCCGGCTGATCGACCGCACGCGATTGGTGCCGACGACGCCAACCGCGTAACTACCCCGAGGTGGGGTGTCGGTGAGCCGTGGGGCGCGAACGACGGTCCAGTCGCTCCTGCTTTCTCGGAGGACGAGCAGATGCCCGGCCGCATCGCGTAACACCGACCGGGCAATCGCTCGCAGAGCGCCGCCAAGCAGTCGGTCGGCGAGCAGGGGCCGGTCCTCCGGGGAAGGCAGGCCGGCCCCAGAGAGGGAGATGATGCGACGGACGCCGTGCGCGTGCATCGCCGTGACGATCCCGCGGGTGCCCTCGGTCTGCAAGTCCGGTGGTGAGCCGGCCACGTGACCGAAGACGCTGATCACCGCGTCGGAGCCGGTTACCGTGTCGTCGACGGCCGACTGGTCGAGGACATCGCCTCGGACGACCTCGACCCCGGTCCTGCAGACTCGGCTCCACGGAGCGCACGAGGGCCCGGATGGAGTGCCCTCGGCTCAGCGCCTCGGCGAGCACGAGTCGGCCGGTCCGGCCCGACCCGCCGAAGAGTGCGATGATCGACACTTCCCCTCCCAGCGATGATCGGCCGAGGCCCTTGGTCGGTGACATCCCAGGGGAGCCGACTGTACAATACTTACAAATAGACAGTTACTTGTAAAAGGTAAGTGTGAGGGGTTCGGATGTCAAGTTCGTCGGCGGCACGCCGTGACGCGGAGCTCGAGAACGGCGGCTTGGACGCGTGCGAGGCGTTGAGTGAACCGTTGTCGCGGGTGATGGTGCTGCTGGGACGCCGGTGGGCGGGCGTGGTGCTCAGCACGCTGTTGCACGGGCCGGCCTACTTCAATGAGCTCAAGCGACGGATCCCCGCCATCAGCGACCGTGTCCTCAACGACCGGCTCATCGAGTTCGCCGAGCTCGGCCTGGTGACTCGCACGATCGTCGACCAGGGCCGGGTGCGCGTCCAGTACGCCCTGACCGATCACGGCGCGGCCCTGCGGCCGGCTATCACGGAGCTGACCCGGTGGGCCGAGGAGCACCTGAGCCCGGACGAGTGACCCGCACCGGCTGACGCTGTCCGGCGGCGCCCGGTCAACGAGATGACCCGCCTGACCCGTGAGGCCGACAAAACTTTTCCCGTCGGGCGTGGCACCTCAACGTCGCAACCCAGTGCACACCCGCGAAGATGTCGAGCTGCTGGGGTTTTCGCAGAAACAGGGATCGGGACCTAATGAGAAACAGACAAGAGTGGCTGGCAAATAGAAGTTGAAACGAAAATGAATGACATGTATTGGGCGTTCAGCTCTTTGTGATGATCGTGACGATCCTCGGCGCGACGGTGCTTATCGTCGCTGCAACTGCTGGTGTTCCCGGCCGAGCCGTTACGCACCTGTGGTCCATGCTCGCAGGGAAGATCGTCGTAGCCAGCCTGGCCGGTAGTGACGTCCTGGGCTGGGGGCTACGCAGTTCGGGGTCGGGGTCGGCGGACTACAGACTCAGTGCCGACTGCGTGCTTGAGCCTTTCGGTTCGATGGTAGCCAGGACTTCGCCGAGGTCGAAGTTCGGTCGAAGGAACTCCGGTCAACGTCTACTACGTAGCGACGAAAAGCGCGGCCTGATCACGCTCCGGCGGCCGGTGCACGGTCGCCGGAGCGGAGGCCGCCCAGTACCAGATCGGTCCATGCGTCCGCTATCGCGGTGCCCGACATCGGCCCGCTGGGGCGGAACCACCTATTCGTCCAGTTGCACATACCGAAGATCGCGAGCGCCGTGGCGTGCACCGGCAGCGGGCGGAATTCGCCGTTTGCCACGCCCTTTTCGAGGATTCCCTCGACGAAACGGGTGTACTCGTCACTGCGGGCGTGTGCGCGCCGCCGGAATCGGGGCGGCAGTTCGCGGTAGTGATCGAAGAACGCCTGGACATACCCGGGGATCGACTCGTTCGCGACGACCATTTTGCGGATCGCCGCGCTCAGCATTTCGACCGCCGAGCCGCCCGCTTCCTCCACCGTCTTCGCGTGCTCGAGGAAATCGTCGGCCAGTACTTCGTGCATCGCGAAGAGGATCTCGTCCCGGCTGCGGAAGTAGTGGTACAGCGCTGATTTGCTGATCTTGTTGGCCGCGGCGATGTCTTCGAGCGAGGCGTTCGAGTAGCCGACCTTGCTGATCAGCTTCGCCGCATTGTCGAGGATCTCGCGCCGTCTGCGCTCGCCCTTGCCGCCCGGTGCGAACACCTTGACGTCTGCAGTGCCCGTGGAGCGCCTCTCAGCCATACCGAGAGCTTAGCAGCCTCGTCGAGATGCAGGCTTTCCGCATCGCGCGAACACGGGTGGGGTGCGCACGATGTCGCCTTTCTTGACATCGGTGCAGCTCAAAGGCTTGTTGACTGTGGTCAGGCTCACTGATACTGTCCGACTAGTCGGTCGGATTTCGTCCGACTAGTCGGTCGGATTCAGCGCTCGGCGACGGGTTCGGCGCGAGGCAGGTTTCCCGTCTCTCCGGTCCGTGCTGCGCGCGGGAGCTCACCAATGGAGTTGGTAATGCGCGATGTGAACATTGTTGGTGTCGGCATGACCCGGTTCGGGAAGTTTCCGGACGCCACGATGGCGGGACTGAGTCGCGCGGCGGTTACCGCGGCGCTGGCCGATGCGGATGTCGCACCCGCCGCGGTCGGGGTGATCGTGCACGGGAACTCCCTGGAAGGCGCGATGACCGGCCAGCATTCGATGCGTGGGCAGGTCGCGCTCGGCGGGCCGGATTTCGGGACCACTCCGGTGATCAATATCGAGAATGCGTGCGGTTCGTCTTCTTCGGCGTTTCACGTCGCGCTCGGGCTGATCCGGTCCGGCCAGTACGACACCGCGGT
Source organism: Amycolatopsis pithecellobii (assembly GCF_009707865.1). GTDB lineage: Bacteria > Actinomycetota > Actinomycetes > Mycobacteriales > Pseudonocardiaceae > Amycolatopsis_E > Amycolatopsis_E pithecellobii. The sequence continues at coordinate 66,404 of NZ_WMBA01000022.1, read as the reverse complement.
CGTCGCCGGTTCGGAGAAGCTCAGCGGCAGGTCCACCCGGGAAGTGCTGGACGCCATGCTTTCCGGGACCGATCTCACGCGGGTGCCGGAGATCGCGAAGGAGCTGACCGGTTCGGACGAGCCGCCGGAATCCTTCTACATGGCCATGTATTCCTGGGTGACGCGCCAGTACATGGCGCGGTCCGGGGCCACCAAAGAGGATTTCGCGGACGTCGCGGTAAAGAACTCGGCCGCCGGCGCGCTGAACCCTAATGCCCAGTACCGCAAGGCCCTAACCCGTGAGCAGATCCTCGAGGGCCGGGTGATCGCCGATCCACTGACGGTCACGATGTGCGCACCGATCGCCGACGGTGCTGCGGCGGTCGTGCTGCAGGCGGCGGACGTGTCGCCGGCCCGGCCGGACGCGGTCCGCGTTCGCGCCTCGGTACTGCGGTCCGGGGTTCCCGGCGGGGGCGACACGTCTCCGGAAGTCGAAGCCTCCCGCGCGGCCTACGAAATCGCCGGTGTCGGCCCCGAAGACCTGGATGTCGTCGAGGTCCACGACGCGGCGTCGTCGAAAGAGATGATCATGTACGAGAAGCTGGGGCTGTGCGGCCCCGGCGACGGCGCGAAGCTGCTCGCCTCCGGCACGGTCGCGCTGGGCGGCCGGGTGCCGGTCAACCCCAGCGGCGGGCTCGTCTCCCGCGGTCACCCGGTCGGCGCCACCGGGTGTGCGCAGCTGTTCGAGCTGGTCACGCAGTTGCGTGGCCGGGCGGGGGAGCGGCAGGTCGAGGGCGCCCGGATCGCGCTGGCGGAGAACTCGGGCGGTTACGTGCATCCGGACCCGGGTATCTGCGTCGTCACGATCCTCGGCAAGGACGCCGCATGAGCGGGGCGAACGAGACCGGCGACGCCGTCCTGATCGAACGTCGGGGGAGCGCGTTGTGGTTGCGGCTCAACCGGCCCGAGGCGCTCAACGGCATCTCGCCGGAAATCCTCGCCGGCCTCGATGCCGGGCTCGACCGCGCGGCGACCGAGCCCGGCATCCGGGCGGTCGTCCTCGCGGCGGTCGGTGAGGTGTTCTGCGCGGGAGCGGACCTCAAGTACGTCAAGGCGATCACCGCTCCGGCACCCGGCACGCGCACGAGCGGGCACCAGCAGTTCCTCCAGGCGGCCGGCGAGGTGCTGAGCCGGATCGAGGGGTTCGAGTTGCCGGTGATCGCCGCCGTCCAAGGGCTCGCCGTCGCGGGCGGGCTGGAGCTGGTGCTCTGCGCCGATCTGGTGGTGGCCGCCGAGTCCGCCCGGTTCGGCGACGCTCATGCGAACTACGGCCTGCTGCCCGGGGGTGGTGGCTCGATCCGGCTGCCGCGCCGGGTCGGCCCCGCTCGCGCGAAATACCTGCTGTTCACCGGGGAATCGCTGCCCGCACGGGATTTTCTGGGCACGGATCTGGTGAACGAGGTGGTGCCCGGCGACCGTCTCGATGAGACTGTCCACGAGCTGGTCGAGAAGATCGCTCGCAAGAGCGTCTACGGGCTGCGCCGGATGAAGGAGCTCGTCGCCGACGGGCTCGACGCGCCACTCGCGGAGGGCCTGCGGATGGAGCTACAGCACTCGGCGGCCCACGAGGAATCGGCCGACTTCGCCGAAGGACTCACAGCATTCTTCGAGAAGCGCCGCCCAGCCTTCTCCGAAAAGTAGGACACCGGTGTCCACACGAAAGGGGCGTTCCGTGTTGACGGATGCGAGTCGCGGGCCGACCTACTGCGAACTGATCGTCGACGCCCTGAGCCGCCACCCCAGGCGCGAGGCGTTCGTGCACGGCGCGCGGCGGCTGAGCTACGCACAGACGGCGGATCTGACGAGCCGGCTCCAGCAGGTGCTCGCCGAGCACCGGATCGAGCCCGGTGCCGGGGTGGCGACGCTGAGCGGGAACCTGCCCGAGACGTGGATGGTGCAGGCTGCCACCTACTTGCTCGGCGGGCGGTACAGCGGCCTGCACCCGCTCGGCTCCATCGATGATCACGTGCGGGTGTGTGCGGACGCCGAGATCCGCCTGCTCGTGGTGCACCCCGATTTCGCGGCGGTCGCCGCCGCGGTGGCCGAACGGTCGCCCGGGATCGAGCACGTGCTGACCCTCGGACCCAGCGAGCTCGGCGAGGACCTGCTTGCCCTGGCCGGAAAGCGGTCCCCCGCGCGGCTCATGCCTGGCGCGGCGACGCTCGAGGACGTCGCGTGGTTGCAGTTCACCGGCGGCACCACGGGCGAGCCGAAAGGCGTGCCCAACACCCAGCGGGCCTGCGCCGCGCAGGCACAGATCTGGCTGACTTCCTATGGCGTGCCGGAAAATCCGCGTTACCTGGCCTCGTCGCCCATCACCCACGCCGCGTTGCTGACGATCCTGCCGACGCTATTGCGCGGGGGAACCGTGGTGCTGCACTCCGGTTTCGATCCCGAGGCGTGGCTGGCCACCGTCGAGGCGGAGCGGATCAACATCGCGCTGATGGTGCCCACCATGGTTTCCGCGGTGCTGGACACGATGGGGTCCGGCCGCCACGACCTGTCGTCCATGCGGACCTTGCTCTACGGCGCCGCGCCGATGTCGCGCAGCCGGATCGCCGAAGCGTGGGAGCGGATGGGCCCGGTGCTGTGGCAGGGCTACGCGTGTTCCGAAGCGGGCGGCCCGATCGCCGTGCTCGAACCGTCCGATCACGACCCCGGCGGGCGCCGGCCGGAACTGCTGAATTCCTGCGGCCGCACCGCGATCGGGGTGCGAACGGCGATCCTCGACCCGGACGGAAACGAAGTGCCGCACGGGGAAATCGGCGAGATCTGCGTGCGGGCGCGCGGCGTGATGCGCGGCTACTGGCGCCGGCCCGAACTGACCGCGCAGGTACTCAAGCACGGCTGGCTCTACACCGGTGACCTCGGCTACCGCGATGACGAGGGATATCTGTACCTCGTCGACCGGTCCAAGGACATGATCATCTCCGGCGGGTTCAACGTCTATCCGCGTGAGGTCGAGGACGTCCTCATGGAACATCCGGCGCTGGCGGCGGCCGCGGTGATCGGCACCCCGGACGAGCGCTGGGGTGAGGCCGTCCGCGCGATCGTCACCGCGCGGGAAGGCGCCGCGGTGGACGTAGGCGAGCTGAAAGCGCTGGTGCGCAAGCGCAAAGGGCCGCACTACACACCCAAGGTGATCGAGGTCGTGGAGACCCTGCCGACCACGCCGGTCGGAAAGATCGACAAGAAGGCCCTGCGGGCCCCGTACTGGGCCGGCCTCGACCGGCAAGTCCACTAAGGACACCGGATAACACAGCCGAGGAGGTTGGATGCGGATCGACGTCCGGGTGCGCAACGCACTTGAGGTCATCGGCGAGGACGCTCACGTGGCCGAGGAGTTGGGCGCCGACGGGATCCTCAACGCCGAGATCGAGGAGGACCCGTTCCCCGGGCTCGCGCTGGCCGCCGCGCGGACGGACCGGGTTGGCCTGGGGCCTGCGGTGGCTGTGGCGTTCGCCCGTACCCCGATGACCGTGGCCTACCCGGCCTACCACTTGCAGCGGTTCTCGAAAGGACGGTTCATTCTCGGGCTGGGCAGCCAGATCCGGGCACACGTAGAGCGGCGATACGGGATGCCATGGGGTCATCCGGCGGCGCGGATGAAGGAGTTCGTGTCGGCGCTGCGGGCGATCTGGCACACCTGGGACACCGGTGAATCGCTCGATTTCCGGGGCGAGTTCTACCAGCACACCCTGATGGCGCCGATGATGTCGCCGACCCGGAACCCGTACGGGCCGCCGAAGGTGTTCCTCGCCGGGGTCGGGCCACGGATGCTGCAGGTCGCGGGGGAGGTGGCCGACGGGCTGTTCCCGCACGCCTTCACCACGGAGCGCTACCTGCGCGAGGTCGTGGTGCCGGCGGTGCGGGCCGGTCAGGAGGCGGCCGGCCGCCCCGCGGACGCGGTGGAGATCGCCGTGTCGACGCTCATCGCCACCGATGATGCGGAGTTCGAGGCATCGCGCGCCCAGATCGCTTTCTACGCCTCGACTCTGGCCTACCGCCCGGTGCTGGAACTGCACGGCTGGGGTGCGCTGCAGGACGAACTGCACCCACTGTCCAAACAGGGCCGTTGGGATGAGATGACCGCACTTGTGCCCGACGAGGTGGTGCGCACGATGAGCGTCGTTGGGTCCACAGCCGAAGTAGCCAAGGGCCTGCGGTCTCGGTTCGATGGGCTCGCCGACCGCCTGAACTTCTACATCCCGGGGGACGTGCCACCGCCCACCCGGTACGCCGACCTGATCGCCGAGCTGCACGCCTGAGCCGGCCCGACCTTCGAAGGAGCAGACTATGACAGCCTCTGCCACGGCCGACCTGCTGGACCTGACCAGCCGGACCGTCCTGGTCACCGGGGCCGGGCAGGGGGTGGGGCGCGAGATCGCCCGCCGCTGCGCCGAGTTCGGGGCCACGGTCGTCGTCAACGACTTCCACCTCGACCGGGCCGAATCCGTCGTCGGCGAGATCAAGGCCGACGGTGGCCGCGCCGTCGCCGAGCGCTGTGACGTCACCGAATTCGACGATGTACTGGCAATGATCGACCGCATCGACAGCGCGGTCGGCGGTGTGGACATCCTGGTCAACAACGCCGGCAACGCCGGACCCGTCGTCGACGGCACGGTCCCGGCCCCGCCCTTCTGGGAGACCGGGCCGAAGGAGTGGGAACCGTGGCTGGGCACCAACTTCTTCGGCGTGCTGAACGTGACCAGAGCCGCGCTGCCGGGCATGGTGTCCCGCGGCTGGGGCCGGGTCGTCACCACCATTTCCGACGCGGGCCGCGTCGGTGAGCCGAACCTCGCCGTGTACGGGGGCGCCAAGGCCGGCGCCGCCGGGTTCTCGCGGGGGCTGGCGAAAGCGGTCGGGCGCCACGGGATCACCGTCAACTGCGTCTCGCTCGGCTCGATCGACACCCCCGGCGTCGCGCCGCTCAACGCCGACCCGGCGCAGGTCGAGAAGAGCTTGCGCCGGTACGTGATCCGGCGGATCGGCCAACCACAGGACGTCGCGGGGCTGGTGCTCTTTCTCGTGTCCGACGCCGCCTCGTGGATCACGGGGCAGACCTATCCGGTCAACGGCGGCTACTCGTTCGCCGTCTGAGCCAACAGCGCCACCCACACCCGCGGTCCCACCGGGGCCGGAAAGGAGCTCAACGGTGAGCTACGTCATCGGAATCGATGTCGGCGGCACGTTCACGGATGCGTTCGCCACCGACGAGCACGGCCGCGTGCACTCGGCGAAGTCGCCCTCCACTCCGCCCGATTTCGAGCAGGGGGTGCTCAGCGCCGTCGACGAGCTGGCGGCAGCGGCCGGACTGGACACCGCGTCGCTGCTCGGGCAGACGTCGCATATTTGCCACGGCACCACGGCCACGCTCAACGCACTGGTCACCGGCGACGTCGCCGAGGTCGGTTTCCTGACCACGGCCGGGCACGCCGACTCGATCATGATTATGAACCTGGAAGGCCGTTACGCGGGGCGGGATTCCGACTACGTCAAGAACATGACGCGGCACACCAAACCGCAGCCGCTGGTGCCACGGCGCCGGATCCGCGAGATCACCGAGCGCGTCGACAGCGGCGGTCAGGTGGTGGTGCCGCTCGGCGAGGACCGGGCGCGGGCCGCGATCGCGGAACTGATCGCCGACGGCGCCGAGGCGTTCGCCGTGTCGCTCCTGTGGTCGTTTTCGAACCCCGCGCACGAGTTGCGGCTCCGCGAGCTGATCCACGAGCAGTCCCCCGGTGCCTACGTCGGGCTTTCCAGTGAACTCAGCCCGCGCATCCGGGAGTACCCGCGGAACGTCACCACCATCATGGGCACCCAGGTGGGTCCGCGGCTGCGGGACTATCTGGTGCCGCTGCGGGCGCGGCTCGACGAACGCGGATTCGCCGGTTCACTGCTGGTGATGCAGGGTTCCGGTGGCGCGGTGACCGCCGAGGAGGCGCCCGACCGGGCCATCACGACGATCGGCTCCGTGCTCACCGGTGGCCTCGTCGGCTGCCGGAACCTCGGCCGGCAGCTGGGACACGAGAACATCATTTCGACCGACATCGGCGGGACCACGTTCCTCGTCGGCATGGTGGTCGACGGCGAGCCGGTCAAGTCCACGACCACGATCCTCAACCAGTACACGATCAGCACGCCGACGGTGAAGGTCAGCACCATCGGCAGCGGAGGCGGCGCGATCGCGTGGCTCGACGGCGGCGGCAATCTCCGTGTGGGGCCGCGCAGCGCGGGTGCCCGTCCCGGACCGGCGTGCTACGGCGCCGGCGGCACCGAGCCCACCGTGACCGATGCCGATGTGGTACTCGGCATCGTCAACCCCGACAACTTCCTCGGTGGCCGCCGCCGGCTGGACCGTGCGCTCGCGGAGAAGGCGATCCGGGAAAGGATCGGCGAACCGCTGGGGCTCGACGTCGAGGACGCCGCCGCGGCGATCTACGCGATCCAGAACGCGCAAGCCGCCGACCTGGTGCGCAACGTCGTCGTGAACGCCGGCTACGACCCGCGCGATTTCGTGGTCTATTCCTTCGGCGGGGCGGGCCCGGTGCACTGCGTGAACTACTCGCGCGACCTCGGCGCGAAAGCGGTCGTCGTCCCGCTGGGCGCCACCGCCGCCACGTTCTCCGCCTACGGGCTCGCCAGCAGTGACGTCGTACTCTCCGGTGAGGTCTCCGACCCGGCGAACTTCCCGGTGCCGGCCGAGTCGGTGCAGCGCGCGTTCGACGGGCTGGAGAAAGAACTGAGGGATCGCATGGGCGGGCAGCGCCTTCCGTTCGAGACCGTGGAGATCAGCCGGGAAGTCGACGTGCGCTACAGCATGCAGCTTTCGGAGGTGGCGACACCGGTCGCCCCCGGGCCGGTCGACGACGCCGCCGTCACCGCGGTGACCGACCGGTTCGACACGCTCTACGCCCAGCTTTACGGGGCGGAGGCCGGATTCCGCGCCGCCGGCCACCAGCTGATCACCTACCGGTGCTATGCCACGGGCACCCTGCCGGTGCGCCCGGAACTGCCCGCAGCCCGGCGGGGCGACGGGAAACCGCGCCCGTACGGCCGCCGCCGGGCGTTCCTCGCGCACGAGGACGGCTGGCAGGACGTCGACGTCTACCGCTACACCGATCTTCGCGCGGGACAGGAGTTCTGCGGGCCGGCCGTGGTGGAGGCCGACACCACGACCCTCGCGGTGCCCGAACGGACCCGGGCGACCGTGGACCATCTCGGCAATCTCGTACTCAGCACCGCCTCTGTGTCCGGAAAGGACTGACCATGCCCGTCACTCCCGTTCCCGGGTCGGAGAAGTTCGCGTACCGGCCCACCCCCGCCGCCCGGCTCCGCGAAATCGCCGGCGAGCACGTCCGGCTGCACGACGTGGCCGAGGCGGACCTTGCCGTCGTCGATCCGCTCACCTACGAAGTCGTGCGGCACCGCCTGGAGTCGATCACCCACGAGATGGGGGAGGCGATCAAGCGGATGTCCGGTTCGGTCATCGTGACCGACTGCAACGACTTCAACTTCGTGATCATGGACGAGATCGGGGACGAGGTCGAGATAGGCCTGTACAACACGGCGCTGTGCGCCGCGATGGACATGGCGGTGAAATGGACGCTCGAGAACCGGGCCGCCAATCCCGGCATCGGTCCCGGCGACATGTTCCTGTGCAACGACCCGTGGGTCGGCGGCGGCTTGCACCAGAACGACACCGCGCTGTTCGCGCCTCTCTTCGTCGGCGACGAACTGTTCGCCTGGACCGGTGCGGTCGCGCACCAGGTCGACCTCGGTGGTGTGTCGCCCGGCAGCTGGTCGGTCAAGTCCACCGACGTCTTCTGGGAGTCGCTGCCGACCCCGCCGGTGAAGATCGTCGAGGGCGGCGTGCTGCGTAGCGACATCGAGGATGTGTGGCTGCGGCGTAGCCGGATACCCGCGCTCGTCGGGCTCGATCTGCGCGCCAAGATCGGGGCGAACCACATGGCGCAGGAGCGGTTGAACGAGCTGGTGGAGCGCTACGGCGCCACCACGGTCAAGGCCGTCATGCGGCGCATCCTCGACAACACAGAGCGGCGGGTGCGCGACAAGCTCGAGTCCATTCCGGACGGTGAGTGGTCCGCCGTCGCCTATCAGGACTCGGCCCGCGAAGGCGACGAAACCCTCTACCGCATCAGGCTGAAGCTGACCAAGCGCGGCGACCGCATGCATTTCGACTTCACCGGCACCGACCCACAGGCCGACGGCCTGATCAACTGCACGCACGCGGGCGTGCGCGGGGGCATGACCCCGGTCATCCTCACCGCGCTGTGCGGCGACATGGCCTGGGCCCCGGCCGGGGTGTTCCGGTGCATCGACATCACGAGCGAACCCGGTTCGATCAACGACTGCACCTTCCCGGCCGGCATCAGTAAGGGCTCGGTGGCCTCGGCCTGGGCGACCCTGAACGTCGTGGCCGAGTGTCTCGGCGGCATGCTCGACACTCGCGAGGAGAGCCGCGCCAACGTCACCGGGGTGTGCCTCGGCTCCTGGGATCTCGCCCTGCTCGCCGGGCTCGACCAACGCGGCGCGCCGTTCGTCAGCATGGTGGGCGACGCGATGGCCGGCGGCTTCGGCGCGCGGACCGACCAGGACGGCGTCGACACCGGCGGAATGGCCGCCGCTCCGATGGGGCGCATTCCCGATGTCGAGATGACCGAGTTCAGTTATCCGGTCCTGTACCTGTGGCGGCGGGAGGAGCCGGATTCGGGCGGGCCGGGGCGGTACCGTGGCGGCGTAGGTGGTTCATCGTGCTTCGTCATGCACCGCAGTGCCGCGCCGGCGTTGCACCTGGTCGTTTCCGGTGGTGGCAAAGCGGTTCCGCAGTCGTCCGGCATCTCCGGGGGCTACCCGGCGAACACCCAGCTGGACATGGCGATCCGTGCTTCGGACGTGCGGGACCGGTTCGCCGCCGGCCAGATGGCGACCAGTCTCGACGAGATCGCGGGGGAGCGGGAGCCGATGCCACCGCACCTGGAAACCTATCTGGGGCAGGATGATGCCTACTACATGGCGTGGCAGGGCGGTGGTGGATACGGCGACCCGCTGCACCGGGAGCCGGCGCTGGTCGAGGCCGATCTCCGGGCCGGGAAGGTCAGCGCCGTGGCCGCCTCCGCGGTGTACGGGGTGGTGACCTCGGACGACGGCCGGCTCGACGTGGAAGGCACGTTGGCGAAGCGGCAGGAAATCCGGGACGCGCGGCTCGCCGCCGCGTCGCCCCAGCCCGAAGGGAGCCGGCGGTGAATCGCTTCGACGACAACGTCGGCTACGACGCCGGCGGGACCTTCTCCTGCGTCCACTGCGCGACCGTGCTGGCCGCGCCGGGTGAGCCGCCGTTGCACCGGGCCGTGCTGCTTACCGGCGACGTCCCCCTCGCCGGACCGCACGTGCAGGTACCGGAACCGCCGGTGGTCGACGAAGACGTCGAGTTCCGGCAGCTGCTGTGTCCCTCCTGCGGTACGGCGCTGCGCACTGAGGTCGTCGCCAGGGCCGACGTGCTGACCCGGGCCGCCTCGCTGTCCGCGCAGGATTGATTCCCTTGTCACCGGCGAAAGTGGCGCTGCAGTGTTGACGAGAGGCGCGGTACTGCGCGAAGTCCCCGGCCGATTCGAAGTGGTGGAACTGGAGGTGGACGATCCGCGCCCCGGGGAACTCCGGGTGCGGATGGTGGCCTCCGGGCTATGCCATTCCGATGACCACCACGCGAAGGGCGACCAGAAGGTGGCGATCCTGCCGTTCGCCGGTGGGCACGAGGGGGCCGGGGTGGTGGACGCGGTCGGTCCCGGCACGGCGGGCTTCGCCGAGGGCGATCACGTGGTGTTCTCGTTCCTGCCCGTGTGCGGGCGGTGCCAGTGGTGCGCGCGCGGCATGCAGAACCTGTGCGAGCTCGGCGCGGCACTAGGCACCAACGCGCGCTGGGACGACCCGTCCTCGTTCCGGCTTTCCCTTGACGGGCAGCCGGTCGGGCAGATGTGCGGGCTGTCCACGTTCTGCGAGTACACCACCGTTTCGACGGCGTCGGCGGTCAAGATCGATCCCGCCATCCCGCTCGACATCGCGTGCCTGACCGGATGCGGGGTCGGCACCGGGTGGGGTGCCGCGGTGAACTCGGCGCAGGTCCGGCCCGGGCAGGTGGTGATCGTGATGGGCGTCGGCGGGATCGGCATCAACGCCGTGCAGGGGGCCGCGCAGGCCGGCGCGGCGGTAGTCATCGCGGTGGACCCGGTCGGGTTCAAACGCCAGGCGGCGCTCGAGTTCGGGGCCACGCACGCGGTCGCCGACATCGCCGAGGCCACCGAACTCGCCCGCTCCTTCACAGGCGGCCAGGGGGCGGATTCGGCGATCGTCGCGGTCGGCGTGACCCTGGGCTCGCATGTCGGCCAGGCGGTTCGGGCGATCCGCAAGGGCGGCACCTGCGTCGTGGTCGGTCTCGGGGACGTGCGGTCCCGCGAGGACGACATCCCGCTGATGGAACTGGTGCTCTACCAGAAGCGGCTGCAGGGCTCGCTTTTCGGAGCGTCGGCACCGACCGCCGATATCCCCGCCCAGCTGGAACTCTGGCGGCAAGGGCGGCTCAAGCTCGAGGAGCTGGTCACCACCCGCTACTCACTGGACCAGGTCGCCGAAGGCTTCGACGACCTGCACGCGGGGCGCAACCTGCGTGGCCTGATCGTGTACTGATCTGCGTTTCTCGCCGAGGAAAGGATGACGATGACCGCAGCCGGGCGGCTCGAGCTCACCCATTGGATCGGTGGCCGACGCGTCGCCGCCCACGACGGCACGATCGAGGTCGCCGACCCGGCGACCGGCCGGGTCGTGACCGCGGTACCCGCCGGAGACGCCGGGACCGTCGACGCGGCCGTCCGCGCGGCACAAGACGCGTTCCGCGAGTGGTCGGCCACGCCGCTGGCCGAACGGGTTGCCGCCGTGCGGCGGATATCCGCCGCGCTCAAGGAACGCGCGGACGACATCGCGACGTCGATCACGACGGAAATGGGCGCGCCGATCGTCTTTTCGCGGAAGGTACAGGCTCGGATGCCGGTCGCGTCGTCGCGCACGGTTGCCGAGCTCGCCGAGACGTTCCCGTGGGAGGAGGAGATCGGCAACTCGCTGGTGGTGAAGGAGCCGATCGGGGTGGTCGCCGCGATCACGCCGTGGAACTATCCGTTGCACCAGATCGTCGCGAAGGTCGCGCCCGCCGTGCTGGCCGGGAACACCGTGGTGCTGAAGCCGAGCGAAGTCGCGCCGCGCACGGCCGCGATCCTCGCGGAGGCGGTGGCCGAGGCCGGTGTCCCGGCCGGGGTATATAACGTCGTGTACGGTACGGGACCAGTCGTCGGTGAGGCACTCGCGGCACATCCCGGCGTGGACATGGTGTCGTTCACCGGTTCGACGCGCGCCGGGAAGCGGGTCTCGGTCGTCGCCGCCGAGACGGTGAAGCGGGTCGCGCTGGAACTCGGCGGCAAGTCGGCCAACGTCGTGCTCGAATCCGCCGATCTGGCCGTGGCGGTCGAGACCGGGCTCGGCGCCGCGTGGCAGAACGGCGGCCAGTCGTGCAACGCGTGGACCCGCATGCTTGTCCCGGCCGCGAAACAGGCGGAGATCGTGGAAATGCTGGTCGCCGCCGCCGCGACGTATGTCGTGGGCGATCCGGTGGACGAGAAGACGCAGATCGGCCCGATGTCTTCGGCGGCACAACGAGATCGCGTGGCGGGTTATCTGGAGCGCGGGATCGCGGACGGCGCGAAGCTGGTGTTCGGTGGCCCGGAAAGCCTCGAGGACCTGAAGCCGGGCGCCTACGTGAAGCCGTCGATCTTCACCGGGGTGGCGCCGGACTCCGAGCTCGCCCAGGAAGAGGTCTTCGGGCCGGTGCTGGCGGTGATCCCGTACACCTCCGAGGACGAGGCGGTCGAGGTCGCGAACAGCACGATCTACGGGCTGGCGGGCGCGGTGTTCGGCGAGGACGAGCACGCGCTGTCCGTCGCCCGCCGGCTGCGGACCGGCCAGGTCGACGTGAACGGGGCGAAGTTCAACATGCTGGCGCCCTTCGGCGGGTACCGGCAGTCCGGCAACGGCCGGGAGCTCGGCCGGTACGGGCTGGAGGAATTCCTCGAGACGAAGTCCATCCAGCGCTGACGGACCGGTGAGCTACGGCGTGGTGATCGCTTCGACGGCGGTCATCATGCCGGCCCGGAAATCCGCCGGCGGGGTGGCCGGATCGGCCCGGTCGTCGAGCGCGCGCAAGGACCACGAGGCGCTGGTCCAGTTGGTGACCAGCGCCAGGACCATGGCGAGCAGGCCGACGGGATCGTGGGACGCTCCTCGAGGATGTCGAACAGGGCGCCGGCGTACCGCCGGATCGCCGCCACGTCGAAGGGTGCGGCGTCGGCCAACTCCAGCAGGCTCCGGGCGACGACGAAGTCGAAGAGTTCTTCCTTGGTGCCGAAGTGCCCATAGAGGGCGCGCTTGTTGGCCTTCGCGTTCTCCGCCATCCGGTCGACTCGTGCGCCGGCCAGACCGTAACGGGCGAACTCCTCGCGGGCGGCGGCGAGGAGCTCGCCGACGAAACCCAGGGCGAGTCGCTGGGCGTCACGCTCGACGTCACCAGCGACACCGACTGGGCGGACGCCGTCACGCAGGCCGAGAACCGCTTCGGCGGCGTCGATGTGCTCATCAACAACGCCGCTTATCTCGTCGTGGGGACCACCGAGTCCATTCCGCTCGACGAATTCCAGAAGGTCATCGAGACCAATCTGACCGGTGCCCTCCTGGGGATCCGGGCCGTCCCCCCGTCGATGCGCAAGCGTGGCGGCGGTGGCATCGTCAACGTCAACTCCATCGCGGGCCCCGCCGCCGCGCCCGGCCTCGTCGCCTACAGCAGCAGCAAATGGGCCCTGCGCGGGCTCATGCGTGCGGCCGCGGGGGAGCTCGCCCGGGACAACATCCGCGTCAACTCCGTCCATCCCGGGATCGTCGACACGCCGCTGGCCAACGATCCCGAGGCCAACTAACTCGTTCCCGTCGACAGTTTCGCTATTCCCCGCCAGGCACAGCCCGACGAGATCGCCGAGTTCATCACCTTCATCGCCTCCGACCGGGTGCGTTTCGCCACCGGTTCGGAACTCGTCGCCGACGGCGGCTTCTCGCTGGGCCCCGTGCGGTAACTCGCGACCACACGGACTGCAGCCGGGGACCTCGCCCCCGGCCGCAGTCGGGCTACCTCCCCTGCGAGTCAGCCCTCGATACCGGGTTCAGCCCAGTCGGTACCGAAGCGGCCCGCCGTCAGATGCCACTCCACGTACGGGAAGTCCGAGTTCACGCACGGCAGCAGTGGGGGGCAGTTCTCGAGGTGCCGGTCATGTTTCGTCTGCACGTCACGCGCTGGGGTCGCCCAGTCCTTGGAAAGCCCCACGGTCGATCATGAAATCACCGAGCTGCCCACTGGGGTGCCGGTAGTGGACCCCGAGCACCAGGTCGGCGTCCTCACACCAGTCCACGCGGTAGGTGAAGAGTAAGCCCAGAACCCGAGCACGCTGTAGCCGTCCACCGACACCCACCGACACCCGCCCGATCCAGCATCCGGCCTGGGCGCTGGGATCCCCGGTGGTGGCCTGCACGTTCTGACGCCGTGGGTCAGGAACAGGTGAGGTCGCCAGCGGGCAGTTCACCGGTCATGAAGTACTTGTTCATCGCGCTGATCGCGCAGGAGTTCGGTTGCGGGTGCACGAGCACGCCGTGCCCGCCGGCGTCGACCTCGACCAGGACGGCATCGGACCCCATCGCCTTTTTCATGCCCTGGGCGGCGCGCAACGGGGTCGACGGATCGCGGCGGTTCTGCAGGATGAGCACGTTGCGCGTGCCGACCGACTGCACCTTCGGCTCCGCGTCACGCGGCTGGGTCGACCAGAATGAGCACGGTGCGACGTTTGCCGGCGCACCCGCCATCAGGGGGAAGCGGGCCCGGTCGGCCGCGGTGTTGTGCGCGTAGGTCCGCACGTCCCGCGGCCACGCCTTGTCCGCGCAGCTGATCGCCCAGCCCGTTGAGAGGAGGTTGTCGGGCGGCAGGCCCGGCAGGACGCCGGCGTTGATGAAGTCGTTGGCCACGGTCGTGAGGTAGTTCCGGTCCTCGTCGGTGGCCTTGTGCGCCGCGAGGTTGCTTCCGGCCCGCCACAGGGAGGCCAGCTGTGAGACCGGCGCCCCGGCCGTCGCGGTCAGGTTGTGGTCGTTGTAGGACAGCTGCCAGGTGAAGAGCCGGATGAAGTTGCCGTCGATACGCGCCTTCGTCCCGGGAAGGGTGACCGGGGTGCGGTCGAGCTCGGCGGTCATCGCCAGATAGTTCCGCCGGACGTCGGCTTCGGTGTCGCCCAGGTGCACAACGTCCTTCTGCGCGACCCCGAAGCGGGCCAGGTCGGGCCAGCGGTCTTCCATCGCGCCGCTGAAGAGGCGGAAGTCTTCGTAGCCGCGCTCGTTCGGGTCGACCGAGCTGTCGATCACCATGCGGTCGACGTTCTGCGGGAACAGCGCGCGGTAGATCGAGCCGAGGTAGGTGCCCCACGAAATGCCGTAGTAGGACACCGTGCGCTCACCCAGCGTCGCACGGATCCGGTCCATGTCGCGGGCGATGTTGGCGGTGGTCAGGTGCGGCAGCAGATCACCGGACAACGCCGCACACTGATCGGCCATCCGGTGCGAATACGCCACGTTGGCGTCGATCGAGCCGTCGGCTGTAGGGAAGGACAGCACCTCCAACTGCTCGTCGCGGATCATCTCGTCGGCCTGGCGGCCGCAGTCGATCGGCGTGCTGTGCCCGATACCGCGCGGGTCGAAGGCGACGAGGTCGTAGCTGTCGCGGATCTGCCGGGACAGCAGCCCGCCGAACATCGTGGGCACGTCGAGGCTGGCGCCCGGTCCTCCGCCATTGAGCATCAGTACGCCCTTGCGCCGCTCAGGTTTCGCCGCCGGGATACGGGAAACCTCGATCTTGATATTCCGGCTTTCCGGCGCCTGCGCCCGATAGTCGAGGGGCACCTCGAGCTCGGCGCACTGCTGGGGCGCCGGCGCCCCGGTCGGACATGGACCCCAGGCGAGCCCGGAAGTGCTCGGAGACTGCGGTGCCGTCTGTGCCGACGAGTTGGACACTGCGGCGAAAGCGACACTGCCGATCGCCGCCACGGAAACGATGCCGGCCACTTTCAGCGCGGTGCGGGCGCGGCGCCGCCTGGGCTGAGCGTCCTCTTGTGATTGCATGAGGTGAACCTAGGAGAACGTCGGGCCACCCGAAATCCCACTGGCTGGCCGGAAAACAGGGTAGCTGGCTGGAACGACACGCTGGCGGGCAACGGGTTATGGAGTGTCCGAGGTGGGTTCTCCAGCTCGGCGGCGCGGCCAGAAACCGCTACTTCCGGCGGTTGTCGTCCAGGTAGCGCAGCACCGCGGTGACCCGGCGGTCGGCGTTGTCGTCCGGTGCCCGCGCCAGTTTCGCTTGGGCGCTGCGGCCACTGACGCCGCACCAAGCCACCCTCATATTAGGGATAGGCGGTACCAACATCATAGTGAGTTTGCCCCATAAGTCACACACACCGTCGGGAAGCTTGACGAAGCAGACCACAGGGATAGATGCTTTACCAAGCAACTATTATCCGATCCCAGGAGAAGGCCGTGACGATGTCGCTCCCAGGTCCAGCTCGCCCTGTCGGAGTTCGCGCGCGAGTAGCCGGAGGCGAACGAGGTGTGGATTGTGCTGTCGGCGGCTAGGGTCCGGCAATCGAGCTGTTGTAGGGCTGTCCTCCGATATGAACCGACTGCCGGGCGGCAGTGCCACTCTTCTGTCCGAAGAGGACGATGCCGAGCTTCGACGCGGCGACAGAACACTGACCTGTCGGCTGTCGGCCTCGATGGACGGCAGTGCGCTCGGCCCTCGCTGGATGTGTAGGTAATCATCCGTAGCAGCACTCGTTCTGCACAGGTGCGGACAATTTGCTGATTCAAGCCTTTTCAGGCGTGCATCTCTTGATCAGGAACGTCTAGATGATTCTCCCTATCACAGGAGCTGTCGACTTCGTGCGCCCGCTGGCCTGTCCGACGCCAGGCCGGTGGTTCTCGGACCGGATCGACACATCGAGACGTCAGCAGATTCGCTGGGAGACATCAGATCCGGGCGAATCCGGTTAGTGCCTGACCAATTCGGTCACAACCAATCTCACACGAAGTCGAGAGGAAACAACGATGAGCGATATCGATTTGAACCAACAGGTCATTGCTGAGTTTCGCGCTAGCGGCGGCCGGGTCGGTGGGCATCTCGAAGGTGTGCCTGTGGTGATCCTGCATCATCGTGGCCGGTCCAGCGGCCGTGAGTACGTGCATCCGGTGGTGTGCCTGGTCGACGCCGACGACGCGAACACGGTCTATGTATTCGGTACCAACGGAGGCCAGCCGACCAGTCCGCAGTGGTACCGGAACCTGACCGCCGCCGGAACGGGCACCGTCGAGACAGCCTCGGCGACTTATCCGGTGTCGGTCCGGGAGTTGACCGGTGCCGAGCGAGAGCGGGTCTGGAAGAAGCAAACCGACCAGGCCCCGTTCTTCGCCGACTACGTCGACAAGTTGGCCGGAGTCCGAACGATTCCGGTGCTGGCACTTACCCGCGCCTGAACTCCAGCGTGAGCCATGAGTTACGCAGAAATAGCGGAACCGCATGGCGGAGTTCATCTTACCCGGGATGCGGTCGGGGGCCTGGGTGGCTGGCTTCCCCGTGCGCGAATCTGCGCGCGGGGAAGCCAGATACCGTCTTGGAGAACGAGTCGAACGTGCCCCGTGATCCGAGTGCAAAGCCGAGACCGATTCGGGGTTCGGTTTAAAAGGGTACGAGTGCGTGGTCGACGGAAATGTCCACAGCAGTGCCCGGCTATCGGTTATGGCACCGTGGAGCCCATGGTGGAGTTGCGTGATCATGTGAGCCGACTGGTCTTGGAGTAAGGCCAGTGCTTGAAAGTCGTGCGACTGAGCCTGGGACGTGAATCCACGCAGGGCCGCAGCGGCCGGCAAGTATGCAGGCGCTCGAAGGAAAACGACGGAATTGTCGTTTTATGAGATGGAGTCAGATCGTGAATAGGCGAGCAATCTCGCGGCTCGAAAGACTGCGTGGCGAGGTCCAAGGTGGTGTCTATATGGTCTCGGATAAGGGCTATGACCAGGCGCGGACCGGTTGGAATCTGAGCACTGAGCAGCGCCCGGCGCTCGTTGTGATGGCAGAGCGTGCAGCCGACATCGTGTCCGCGGTGGGCTTCGCCCGCGACGAAGATCTCACGGTCGGCGTGATGGCCACCGGCCATGGCATCACTGCTCCGGTCGATGAAGGCTCTGTCCTCGTGAACACTTCACGCATGCGAGACGTTCACGTCATGCCCGAGACTCGGACGGCGCGGGTGAGTGCGGGTGCGAAGTGGGCCGATTTGATCCCGAAGGCCGCAGCCCATGGCTTGGCGGGGCTGTGGGGCTCGACGTCGGACGTCGGCATCGTCGGTTACACGCTCGGCGGTGGCTTCGGCTGGCTCGGACGCAAGTACGGACTCGCCTGTGACTCGGTCAAGTCGGCCGAGGTGGTTACCTCGGCCGGTGAGCTGGTGACGGCCAGTGCCGAGCAAAACGCCGACCTGTTCTGGGGTCTGAAGGGCGGAGACGGGAACTTCGGGGTCGTGACATCTCTCGAGTTTTCCCTGTACCCGGTGAGCCAGGTCTATGGAGGCAACCTCTTCTACCCGATCGCGCGGGCCACGGAAGTCTTGGACCTGTACAGCTGTTGGTCGACGAGCGTGCCCGACGACGTTTCTTCGACCTTTGCGTTCACGAACCTCCCGCCCCTCCCGGAGGTTCCCGCCTCCATCCGTGGAAAGTCGTGGGCGGTGTTGAGGTTCTGCTACTCCGGTGACGATCTCGAACAGCGGGGAGAGGACAATCTTCGTCCCTGGCGGGAGGAACTCGAGAAGCCTGCCGTGGACACCATCGGTGTGATGCCCTACGGGAGCACAGACACACTCAGCATGGACCCGGTCGACCCGGTGGCGACTTACGATCACACGGAGATGTTGACCGATCTCTCGCCGGCGGCCTGCAGGACGCTCATCGAGCTGTGTGGCGAGACGTCCGGCTCACCCCTCATCGAGCTGCAGATTCGCCACCTCGGTGGCGCCGCCTCCCGGCCGTCGGAAAGCCTGAACCCCATGGGGCACAACGACGCCCGGTTCCTGCTGTACGGACTAGGGGGGAACTTCACTTCCGAAATGGGAGAGGCGGTCGGGAAGTACCTCGCTCGCGTCGCCGCCGATGTCGACCCACACACCGGCGGTACCCAGTGCATCAACTTCCTGGCCCTCGACGGCGCGACGCCGGAACGCGTGAGGGCCGCCTATACGGAACGGGACTGGGAGCGCTTGGTGGC
Organism: Amycolatopsis pithecellobii; assembly: GCF_009707865.1. Classification (GTDB taxonomy): domain Bacteria; phylum Actinomycetota; class Actinomycetes; order Mycobacteriales; family Pseudonocardiaceae; genus Amycolatopsis_E; species Amycolatopsis_E pithecellobii. Next base: position 47,905 of record NZ_WMBA01000022.1, on the reverse strand, counting down.
GACCAAGGATCGCTGGGACCCGGCAAACCGGTTCCGGTTCAACCACAACATCCCACCCACGGGGTTCGAGCGTCTCCCTCGATAAGTGTGCGTAGCAGGGAGGACATGGCCTTTACCGTGTGCTGGGACAGCGGTGTCGCCGGACGCCGGAATTCAGGGAAACCTGCCGCAACCAGATTTCACGCCGCCGGCAGTCAGCCTGCGATCCGTTTACTCAATCTGTGAGCAGCCTCGAGCGCGAGCCTCCCCAAAGTTGCAACTCGACGTTGCGTGAATCGGTCCTCGACACCTGTCAGGCATAGTGCGTATGCAGGTGAGCCCAGGTTGTCGAATACTGCTGCCCCGACTCCGAAGCTGTTCGACGCAAGGAGGCCCGGGTTGAACGAGTATCCGTTTGCGCGCGTCTCGGCGATTCGCTTGCGAATTGCGGCCGCACTGTGAGCCGGCCCGTAGATTGTCTGCAGTTGCAGCGAGGACAGGTAAGTCTCCATCTCGGTCCTCGGAATGTGGGCCAGGACAGCCAGGCCACCCGATCCCACACCCAACGGGAACCGAGTACCTTCTACCACTTTGTGGGACCGTAGCGGAAAGCTGCCTTCCTCGGATGCCGTACAGACGACCTCGCTGCCGCGCCGGGCGTACAGCATAGCGTCCTCGCCAGTTTCCCGGGAAAGCTGATCGAGAATCTCCCGCGCCTTCCGTGTCACGTCGTGCCTCGAGGCCGACTGCACACCAAGCAGTTGCAGCTCCGGACCCAGAAGCCAACGAGCCGATGATTCGTCTCGCTCGAGCAGGCCCTCGTGGGCCAGCAGCATCAGGATGCGGTGAGCGGTCGGGCGAGGAATCCCCGCATGCCTCGCGGCCGTTGCGGTCGTCACACCACCAGCCCGCGTCCCGGCATTGGCGACGACGCGCATGAGTGTTGCGGCTTTCGCTATGACGTTGGAGCCGGCGCCGTCGTCGCTGCTCTTCTCGTTGCGGTGTTCATCCGCTTGAAGTCGTTCCATCAATGCGTAACCTTCCACCGGGGCCGTTTCCACGGCGGGCGAGAGGCCCGCGGGCGTGAAGTTGCTTGCTCGTGGTGGCAGTCGTGCGCTATCCCCGCTGCCACCGAGCTGAGGATGCATCCGGGAGCCCTCGATCTGAGAGCTGAGCTGCAGGGAGTTGGACGAGACAGCTCCGGTACGCAATTGTTCTGCGGCGAGCCGTTTCCACAGAAGCCCCATTGATCGCCGATCGCCGCATCGTTTTCCTTGTTGGGCGATCCGGCGCTGTTCGGTGCGTCCATGTCGCGAACTCCTACGGTGAAAATAGGGTCCACACGATAGCCGGTCGTGTGATGGACAACACATAGTTGACTGCTCGCCAGCACTTACGACAAGCGGTTGTGGCCGGCATTCCGCATGTCGGAAAGTCTGACGGTCCCACGCGGGTAACTGTCTGATGTCTGCGCGTCCACTATGCGATCGCCGGCCGAGGACCTGTTCATCATGCGGACGCTGTGGCCGTAGGCCGGTCGGTGCGCTTGTGGCGCGTTGTCTCGTCGAGTTTTGCTGAGCGGGCCCTGAGGGGCTGGCTCCTGACGCCGAACGACGAGCAGCTCGAATCGATGCGCTGCTGTGGTCGATCAGGCGCCGACGGTCGGTGAGAGCCAAGGCAGGTAATCAAGGAGAACCGTGTTCGAAGAGTTCACCGAGGTCCAGCGAGACGTCATCGAACAGTCTCGGAAGCTTGCGGCCCGGTTTCCGCTAGACTACTGGTCGCATTGCGACAGTAGCCACGAGTACCCGTGGGAGTTCATCAACGCTTTCGCCGACGCGGGCTGGATGGGCATCGTCGTACCCGAGGAATACGGCGGTCTCGGGCTCGGCATCAAGGAAGCGGCACTCCTGATGAAGGAGATCGCGGCGTCCGGGGCCGGCACGAGTGGCGCCGCGGCCATGCATTTCTACGTCTTCCCACCGTCTCCGATCCTCCGGCACGGATCCGCGGAGATGCGTAGCCGGTACATGCCGACGATCGCGCGGGGCGAGATGGTCATGGCGTTCGGCATCACCGAGCCGAACGCCGGTTCGGACACCTCTCGTACTGCGACGCGGGCGGTGCGCTCAGCCGACAAGTGGATCATCAACGGCCAAAAGGTGTGGACCACCAACGCGCAGAACGCGACTCACATGATCCTCCTCGCGCGCACCTCTCCCAGGGATGAGGAGCGCCCGTTCGACGGGCTGACGCTTTTCTTCCTGGAGATCGACCGGTCCCGAGTGGACATCCGAGTCATCGAGAAGCTGGGGCGGTCAGCCGTCGACTCGAACGAGGTCTTCATCAAGGACCTCGTCGCGACGGACGACGACGTTATCGGCGAGGTGGGCAAGGGGTTCCGCTACCTCCTGGATGGGCTGAACCCCGAGCGGATCGTCATCGCGATGGAGGCGATCGGCATGGGCCACGCCGCCCTCCGACTCGGGGTCGACTACAGCAAGTCCCGAACGGTCTTCGATCGTCCCATCGCGGCGAACCAGGCGATCGCGCACCCGATGGCGGAGAACTGGGCGCGGCTGACCGCTGCGGAGACCGTTGCGCTGAAAGCGGCCGACTACTACGACAACGGCTTGCCGTGCGGGCCCTTGGCGAACACCGCGAAGTTCCTGGGCGCAGACGCCGGCTTCTCGGCCTGTGACGCCGTGCTCCAGGTGCACGGAGGCTTCGGCTATGCGAAGGAGTACCACATCGAGCGACTCTGGCGTGAGTCGCGGCTGTACCGGATCGCGCCCATCTCCCAGGAGATGGTGCTCAACTACCTTTCCGAGCACGTCCTGACGCTGCCGAAGTCGTACTGAGGATGGGTGCCGTGACACGGGATTTCCGGACCAGGCCGCTGGAAGGACTGCGGGTGCTGGACATGACATCGGCGCTGGCAGGGCCTTTCTGCACCCTGCTGCTCGGCAGCCTGGGCGCAGAAGTGATCAAGATCGAGCGCCCCGGCGGCGGTGATCTCGCCCGCAGCAACCCGCCCTATGTCGGGCCGAACGGAATTCACCTGCACGCCGAGAGCCCGGATGATCACTCGGTCTCCCTGCTCAACCGGTCCCGGAACAAGCGGAGCCTGACGCTCGACGCCTCGACCCCGCAGGGCCGCGACGTGTTGCACGACCTGGTCCGGCGAAGCGATGTGTTCGTGCAGAGCCTGAGTTCGGGCACGGTGCAGAAGCTGGGCGCGGACTACGAGACGCTGCACAAGATCAACCCACGCCTCGTCTACTGCTCGATCGACGGCGTCTCTCCGGACAGCACGTTCGCCTCCACCAAGATCATGGACATCATCATCCAGGCCCTGAGCGGAGTCATGGACGTCACGGGCGAGCCCGGAACACCTCCGATGCGTGTCGGCGTCCCGATCGGTGACCTGGTTGCCCCGATGTTCGCCGTGAGCGGCATCCTCGCCGCACTTCGGGTCGTGGACCGAGAAGGGGTCGGGCAGAACGTCACCGTCGGGCTGGTCGAGTCCCTCGCGCTGCTGGTGGCACTGGAGCATTTCGATGCGTCCGCTGCCGTCGGTCTGCCGAAGCGAAGCGGCAACTCCCACTCTCGCCTCGCGCCGTTCGGAGTCTACGAGTGCAAGGACGGCCACATGGCGATCGCCGCGTTGCTCGATCCCTGGTTCCGGGCGCTGACGAAAGCGATGGACCATCCCGAGCTCGTGAGAGACGAGCGTTTCAGCAGCCGGGGCCGACGGGTCAAGTTCAGCAGCGAGTTGGACCAGATCATCCAGGGCTGGACGTTGCTGAGGTCCAAGGCAGAGGTCTGGGAGGTGCTGAGCGAGCAGCACGGCGTCCCGTGCGCACCGGTGCGCACCGTCGAGGAGGTCCTCGACGATGCGAGCCTGCACGCACGGAACATCCTGGTCGATCTCCCGCACCCGGATCCCGAGGTGTCGACGGCGCTCGTCGGCTCGGGTGTGCCGTGGCAGTTCTCCCGCTCCGAGGTGAGCCTCAAGCAGCCGGCGCCGAGGCTCGGCCAGGACACCGCCGCGCTCCTGCACGACGTTCTGGGCCTGGGCGAGGACGAGGTCGCGGCGCTACGTACGGCGGGGGTCATCTAGATGGACGAGGTAGCGACCGTGCACTCCGGCGAACCGGGCGCCGCCCGGTCGGCCGGGCCGCTCACGGGGATCAGAGTGCTCGAGTTCGCGGGCATGGGCCCAGCACCCTTCGCGGCCATGATGCTCGCCGACCTGGGGGCCGAGGTGATTCGGCTGGACAGGCTGTCCCAGCTGGGCCGCCCCGCACGCGATCTCGTCGTGCGGGGGCGTCGTTCGGTCGCCGTCGACCTGAAGCATCCCGAGGGGCGTGACGTGGCGCTCGCACTCACGGCCCGGTCGGACGTCCTCATCGAGGGCTATCGGCCGGGTGTCATGGAACGTCTCGGTCTCTCGCCCAAGACGTGCCTCGCGGTGAACCCACAGCTCGTGTATGGCCGGATGACGGGGTGGGGGCAGACCGGGCCATATGCCCAGCGCGCCGGCCACGACATCAACTACATCGCGATGAGCGGCGCCCTGGCGATGATCGGGCGGCGCGACCAGCCGCCCACGCCGCCGCTCAATCTGCTCGGCGACCTCGGTGGCGGCGGCTGCTTCCTGGCGTTCGGCGTGCTGTGCGCTCTGCTGGCCCGGAATCGAAGCGGAAAGGGTCAGGTGGTCGACGCTGCGATGGTCGACGGATCGGCACTCCTGACAACGATGTTCCATGGGGCGCCCTGGACAGTGGGTCGTGGCCCGCGGGGGACCAACATGCTGGACTCGGGCGCGCCGTTTTACGACGTCTACGAGACGGAGGACCACCAGTGGATCTCCGTCGGCGCGATTGAGGCCGCCTTCTACGCGGAGCTCGTCGACGGGCTGGGTCTCGACCACACGGACATGTATCCGCAGCTGGACCGGGCCGGCTGGCCACGTCGCAAGGAGCTGGTAGCCGGCCGGTTCCGGTCGAAGACGCTCAGCGAGTGGCTGACGATCTTCGGCGACCGGGACGCCTGTGTCGCGCCGGTTCTGGATCCGCTGGAGGCATCCCGCCACGAGCACCACGTCGAGCGCAACTCCTATGTGGACATCGCTGGCGTCCGGCAGCCGGCCCCGGTTCCCCGGTTCTCGGAGTCCGAGCCTGCCGTACCGGAGGCGGCACCGCGGGTCGGCGCCCACAGCGTTGCGACGCTGCGGGAATTGGGCCACACCAGTTCTGCGATCGACAGGCTGATCGCACGAGGCGTCTTCGGTCAAGCCACCGGCTCGACCGTCTGAGGAGGTTTTCCATGGCAGGTCTGTGGTTCGAAGAGCTCAGCCAGGGGCTGAAAATCGAGCACTCGGTGACGCGCACCGTTTCCGAGGCCGACAACACGCTGTTCAGCGTCATGACGATGAATCCGCAACCGCTGCATCTGGATGCCGAGTTCTCGAGCCGGACGGAGTTCGGGCAGCGCCTTGTGAACAGCCTCTTCACACTCGGGCTCGTCGTGGGGATATCGGTGAGCGAGACGACTCTCGGCACGACCGTGGCCAATCTCGGCTTCGGAAAGATCGAGTTCCCGGCACCCGTCTTCCACGGGGACACCATACGAGTGGAAACCGTGGTGAAGGCCCGCAGGGAGTCGAAGTCCCGCTCGTCCGCCGGAGTGGTGACGTTCGAGCACACAGGCTACAACCAGCACGGCACCGCGGTCGCCCGCTGTGAACGGAGCGCCCTGATGCTGCGGTGCCCGGCCGAGTCCGCGGAAGTCTCGGCCGGTGCGGGGGCGGGACGATGAGTGTGGCCGCCTATCGGAGCGAGTTCGACGCATTCACGTTCTCCAACCCGCGTGAGGGCGTGCTCCAGGTCGACCTCACCGCGCCGAACGGGAACGAGATCAATTCCGCCTTCCACAAGCAGCTGACACGGCTGTGGCCGGCGATCAGCCAAGACGACGACGTTGAGGTGGTCCTGATCGCGGGGAGCGGCGACACGTTCTCCAGGGGCGCCAGCGCCGACCTCATCGAGGCGATGGTCGACGACCCGCAGGTCCGCACGCGCACGATGATCGAAGCGCGGGACATCGTGATGAACGTGCTGAACTTCGACAAGCCGCTGGTCAGCGTGATTCAGGGGATGGCGAGCGGTCCAGCGCTCGCGGTGGCGCTGCTCGCCGACATCTCGGTCGCCTCCGATACCGCGACGCTGCGCGACGGGCACAATGCGCACGGCGTGGCCGCCGGCGACCACGCCGCGATCTGCTGGCCGTTGCTGTGCGGAATGGCGAGAGCCAAGTACTACCTCTTGACGAGTGAACCCGTGACCGGACCCAAGGCCGAGCAGATCGGGCTCGTCTCCGTGTGCGCGCCGGACGGCGAGGCCCTGACACGCGGCGTCGACCTCGCCGGTCGGCTGGTGAGCAAGACACCGAACTCAATTCGGTGGACGAAACACACCCTCAACCATTGGTACCGGGGGATGTACCCCGTTTTTGACGCGTCCCTGGTCTACGAGATCTACGGCTTCGTTCAAAAGTCCGAGCCCCACGCGTAGGCCCTCGAATCACAAAGGATGATCCAGATGGCAACGTTGCACTGGAGAAAAACCGGCGCCGGCCCGTCGCGGGCGGTTGCCGTTGGTCTTGTGGCCCTGACGGCGCTGACCCTTGCCGGATGCGCGGACGGTGGGTCCGGCTCCGGGAGCGGGGACCTCAAGATCGCGGTGATCGCCGACCTCACCGGGCCCCAGACGGCCCTGGGACTGGGCTCCCCGGGCGTGCTGGCCGCGGTCGACGAGATCAACCAGGATGGCGGGATCAACGGGCGTAAGGTCACGGTCGTCGGTCCCTTCGATGCCCAGTCGACCGCCGACGGCGGTGGGACCGCCGCGCAGCAGGCGCTCTCCGAGACCCCGGATGTGGTGATCGAGTCGACCTCGAGCGCCGGCGTCGCGGCGAGCCTGCCGGTCTTCGCGAACTCGAGCATTCCCGTGATCGACCTGAGCGGGCCCCAGGAGGCGGTGACGCCACCCATTCCGCTGCACTACAGCCTGAATCTCGAGGCGGGGCAGGTCTCGCGGACACTGCTCTCGGGATCGCGTGTCGTCAGCGGTGTGCCGCAGACCGACCGGATGAAGGTCGCGGTGGTTGGCCTCGCGACTCCTGCCATCGACAGCTACCTCAAGAAGATCCAGGCGGACGCCGCCGGGGCGAACGTCGACCTCACCTCGGTGGTGCGGACGGAGATCACCCAGACCTCGTTCAGCAGCCAGGCGGCCGCCCTCGTCAAGGACGCCCCCGACACCGTCCTGCTGATCGACTCCGTGGCGGGGACCGTCCTGGAGGCGAAGGCCCTGAACACCGCGGGCTTCAAGGGGCAGATCATCGCCACCCACGGGGTGGCACAGGAGTCCTCGTTCGCCAAGGTCGCGGCGGCGAACTACTCGGCCGTCCGGCTCGGCGCCGTCGCCACGGCCGGTTCCCCGCTCGCGGACGCTGCCAAGGCCAAGGGAGTTCAGGCCCAGGCTCAGGACACCAGCTACTTCGCCCAGGGGTGGGCTGCGGCGTACACGGCAGCTGCGATCCTGCAGAAATGCGGCGCGTCCTGCAGCCCCGAGGGCTTCCAGGCGGCGGCAGAGGGCGCAGGGCCGATCAATGTCCCCGCTGACGCCATGTACGGCCCGATCACCTTCACCCCGGACAAGCACTACGGCCTGACGGCAGTGCAGCTCTACCGGTGGGACTCCCAGAGCCAGAAGCCGGTCGCGGTCGGAACACCGACCCAGGTGGGCTGACCGGCGCGAGGCCCCGAGTTCCGGGAGCAACCCGCCGAGGACGCCGGGCGCGGAGTGCGGTCGCACGAGAGGTACCCCACAGACCACGGACACGAAGAGAGTCTCGACATGTTGCGCAACAACGTCATCCAGCGCATGAACAGCGTGGCGGACGCGGAGCAGCTGGCCCGGAGAGCGGTCCCGCGATTCCTGTTCCAGCGATTCCAGGGCGGGGCGGGGAAAGGGATCTCTCTCGAGGCCAACGTCGCCGCCTTCGAGCGGACCGGGTTGAAGGCACGCCACGCCACCTTCACCCCGGTGCGCGACCTCCGCACGACCTTCCTCGGCCACGAGCTGTCCATGCCCGTGATCGCGGCACCTGTCGGCCTTCTCGGCCTCGGACGCCGTGGGGGTGAGATCGCGGTCGCCCGGGCAGCGGACTCGGCGGGGACCGTTCAGATCGTCAGCGGGCTCACTACGACTCCCATCGAGGAGGTCGCGGCGGCGACACCCGCGCCGACGTTCTTCCAGCTCTACTACCTCGGTGGACGAGATGTTGCCGAGCAGGCCATCCAACGGGCGCGGGACAGCAAGTGTGCGGGCCTCGTGCTGACCATTGACACGCAGGCCCCCGCCTCCTACGAGCGACCGTTGCGGGAGCGTGCTTTCGCTCCCACGTCACTGCGGTACGGCCAGTTGACGCGGGTCGCGCCTCAGGTTGCCGCGAGGCCCGGGTGGGCGCTGGAGTTCGCCAGGAGTCGCGGGCGGCTCAACGTCCCGATGGGTGGGGCCAAAGACGGCCGACCGATGACGATGTTCGAGGTGGGATCAGCGATCTACCGCCGGACCCCGGCCTGGACCGACTTCGAGTGGATCCGGGAGGCCTGGCAGGGCCCCCTCATCGTGAAGGGGGTGATGTCCGCCGAGGATGCGCTGAAGGCGGTCGACCACGGGGCGGCGGCGGTGATCGTCTCGAACCACGGTGGCAATGTGCTGGACGGCCAGCCGGCCACGCTCAGTGTGCTGCCCGAGGTCCTCGACGCGGTCGACGGTCGAGCCGAGGTCCTGGTTGACGGTGGTATCCGGCGCGGCTCCGACGTCGTGAAGGCGATCGCGATGGGCGCCAAGGCGGTCCTCGTCGGCCGCGCTTACCTCTACGGCCTGCTCGCTGCTGGCGAACCGGGCGTCGCCCGGGTGCTCCAGCTGCTGCGACAGGGCATCGACGACACCCTTGCCGGTCTGGGCTGCGACTCCGTCACGGCGCTCGATGGGTCGTACCTCCGGTGAACGGCGGCGTGCGTGCTCCCGAACCGGACGTCGAGACGGTCGACCGGCCGGTCGTGGCCGAGCTGTCCGAGGTGGCCGTCCGCTACTCCAACGGCGCCCTCGGTGTCGAGCGCATCTCGTTCGAGGTCCGGGCCGGTCAGATCGTGGCGCTGTTCGGACCCAACGGTGCCGGCAAGACGACCTCCGTGCGCGCGCTGTGCGGCTTCCTGCGGTCCGAGCAAACGCGGATCGAGCGGGGCCGGGTCACGCTGCTCGACCGCGACGTCACCGGGCTGGAAGCACACAAGATCGCGCGGATGGGCGTCAGCTTCGTGCCGGAGCGCGACAAGGTGTTCGCCAACCTCACCGTCGCGGACAATCTACGGGCGGCCGGTGACCTTCCCCGACAGCGCCAGGCCCTACATGACCGGCTCGACCAGGTCTTCGAGCTGTTCCCGGCGCTCGCCGATCTATCACGCCAGGCGGCGGGACAGCTGAGCGGCGGACAGCAACAGATGCTGGCGCTCGGCCGGGCGGTCCTTCGCCATCCCCGTCTGCTCGTGGTGGACGAGCTCACCCTGGGGCTCCATCACAGCCTTCATGAGCCGTTGTTCGACGCGTTGCAGCGGATCACGAGGAACGGCACGGCCGTGATCGTCGTCGATGAGAGCGCCGGCTTCTCCCTCGACGTGGCGCATCACTGTTATCTGCTCGTCGGGGGCGTGGTGCGTGACTCCGGTCCCCCCGAGAAGTTCCGGGGCAGCGAACTACTGGCTGCCGGATATGTGGAGGCGTGATGAACGGATATTCGCCGACCCGGACATCGACTTCTCGCCCGTCGCCCGTTCGTCCCGAGAGCGCCCCGACGCTGCACATCGACAACCTGACCGCGCGCTTCGGGGGCGTCACGGCGCTGAACGGCTTGACCGCCACCGTCCAGGCCGGCGAGGCGATCGGCGTGGTGGGGCCGAACGGGGCGGGCAAGACAACTTTCCTGAACGCCATCAGCGGCCTCCTCGGCAGGGCTGTGAGCGGCGAGATCGAGCTGTTCGGCCGCTCCATTGTCCGGGAGAGCCCCGTGCGTATCGCCAAACGGGGTGTCGCACGCTCGTTCCAACATCCGCCGCTTCTCGATACGGCCACCGTCCTCGAGAACGTCGTGGTCGGGTCCCACCACGCCGAGGGATTCGCTGCGGCCAGGCAAATTTTCACGCCGTGGCGGGTCAGACAGACGGAGCGTGCGGAGCACGTCAGGGCTCGAGCTCTGCTCGCGCGAGCAGGCCTGAGCAGTCTGCAGCACCGTGAGGCCGGCAGCCTCCCGTACGGAGCACGAAAGCAGGTCGACATCCTCCGCGCCATCTTCCATAGGCCGGCGCTGCTCCTGCTCGACGAGCCGACCTCCGGGCTGGACATCGGAGAGCAGCGCAAGGTCGTGGACATCATCCAGGACCTAAGGGCGGACCCATCGGTCAGCATCCTGCTGGTCGAGCACCACATGGATGTCGTGCGGCAGTGCGCCTCCCGCGTGCTCGGGGTCCAAGCCGGCCGGGTTATCGCGACCGGGACTCCGGACGAGGTATTCGAGTCGCCGGAGTACCGGGAAGCCGTGGTCGGCAGGTCCCACCAACGTTCCGGCGCCCAGGTCGGTCCGCTAGAGAGGAGGGACTGACCACGATGAGTCAGTTCACCGTTTCCCTTCTGGGAGGAATCGCGAACGGAGCGATCATCGCGCTCATTGCGCTCGGTATGGTCCTCGTCTTTCGCGCCACCTCGACGTTCAACTTCGCACACGGCCAGCTGATGGTCATCCCGGCCTTCTTCACCGGTCTGTGGACATCGAGCGGACGATTCGGCATGTCGGTCAGTGTCGTCCTCTCGCTTCTCATCGTTGGCGCCGTCGGCGGAGTGTTCTATCAATTCGTCCTCCGACGTCTGGCGGGGGACGCGCACCTGAACGGCCTGATCGCCTCTCTGGGTCTCGCGGCAATCCTCGACGGATTCATCTCACTGTACTTCGGCAACGTCAATTATTCTTTCAACCTGGCAGTCCTGCCCGGCGGTACCAGTGAAATCGCCGGTGCCCGCTTCTCGAACGGGGCCCTCACCCTCACCGTGTTCAGCCTCGTCGTCACGATCGGGGTCGCCTGCCTGCTCCGATTCACGCGGATCGGGATCAGTGTCCGTGCAGCCGGCCAGAACGCGCTTCTGGCGAGCCAGAGCGGTATCAATGTCAGACGCGTATTCCTCGGATCCTGGATCACCGCGGCCGGACTGGCCGGACTCGCGGGCATCGTCTACGGCAGCACCAACGTCGTGACGCCCAGCCTCTCGGAGACCGCGTTCGCCGCGTTTCCCGCCATCATCCTCGGCGGCCTCGACAGCATCGAAGGCGCGATCATCGGGGGAGTCGCGATCGGGGTCATCAACGGCTTCACCGCCCAGTACTGGGGTGGCGACTTCGTGCCCATCATCACCTACACCTTCCTTCTCGTGGTGCTGTTGGTGAAGCCGGCAGGACTGTTCGGAACCGCGGCGGTGACAAGACTATGACTCAGACAGAAATCGTGAATGCGACTCCGATCTCTCAATCGCGTTCATTCCTCAGAGAAATCGAGCTCCGGGTCTTCTCGTCCTGGGTGGGGATTCCACTCCTTCTGTTGATCACCGGACTCGCGGTACTCATTCTTCCGAACTACACTCTGTACGTTTTCAACCTGTGTCTGCTTGCCTCCATGGGCGCTGTCGCACTCAATCTGCAAATGGGCACTACCGGGCAGGTGTCCCTGGGGAACTCCGCATTCCTTGCACTCGGTGCGTTCACCGCGGCCGGAGTCGTTCGCAGTGGGTTCGGCTTCCCGGGCGACGTCATCGTTGCGGTCGTCGTGGCAGGGGTCATAGGTCTTCTCATCGGATTCCCGGCAGTGCGCCTCAAGGGCCTATATTTCGCATTGGCGACGGTCTCGGCCTACTTCATCGTTTATTTTTTCTGCTCCGAGTTCCAGCGAGCGACGGTGGGCGAGGCCGGATTCCGACTGCCCACGGCGATGTTGCGTGGCGAATTCCCGAGGGACACCACAATGCGCTGGTCGTGGCTGCTCACGGGGGTAGTGTGCGTCGTAGTTCTGCTGTGCTCGGTGCTGAGCCGCGGGAAGTCCGGACGTGCTCTGCGCATGGTGCGTGACCACGAGCGGGCCGCCCCGACCTTCGGCATCAGCGCCATGCGCTCGAAGCTGCTGGTGTTCGGCGTGGGATTCGGCATCATCGGCCTGCAAGGCGCGCTCGCCGCCCATTACGCCCAGTTCGCGACGGTGAGCAGCTACACCTTGCTCCTGACGGTGCAGTACGTTGCGATGGTCGTCATCGGGGGACCGGACTCCATCGCGGGTACCATCGTCGGCGCCTTCTTCGTCACGTGTTTGCCCGTCCTCGCCACCGCCGTACTGCGCGGGAGCATCGGATCAAGCGCCACGACCCTCGGCCCGCAGATCGCCCTCATTCTGTACGGCGTGCTGGTGATCCTTGTCGTCACACGAATGCCGGGTGGAATCGCGGCCGGGTTGAGAAGGGCCTACCGGATCGCACGCCACCATGTGACCGAGAACGCCGACCGGTCTCGACACCACGACGACGTGTACCCGGTCTCCGCAGCTGAGACGCAGCATAGAGGCACGGGATCGAACGATGAATGAATCGCGGGGCGCGGACGTCGGGGTACGGCGTCGAGAGGGGGCTGCTCGCATGACGGAGCCACACCTCGAGCAGTTCATGCTTTTCCACACCGGGATGATCGTGCCCGATCTGGACGCAGCGATGAAGACGATGGCCGCGGGTTTCGGCTTTGCGTGGGCCGATCCCATCACTACGACCGGACAGATGCGGAACCCGACGTCGGTTGGCCAACGGACGACACGGCTGACCTTCTCAACGAATGGTCCGCACCGGGTTGAGCTACTCGAACACATCGACGGCGAGATGTGGCGCACTGCGGAGCATCCCGTCCATCATCTCGGTTTTGCGGTACCGGACCTCGAGGACGCGTGCCGCCACCTGGAAGCAAAGGACTATGTCCCGGCCTTTGAGCTGCACGGCCCCGACGACGGCGCTCCGATCGCTTACTATTTCCGCAGTCCCGTCGGTGGCTTGTGGATCGAGACCGTCTCTTACGCCGTTTATCAGGACCTGATGAAATGGGTGGATTCGGGTCTGGCTCCGGATGTGGCGAAACCGGGAGCGGGCAATGTCAGGTGATTCAGTGCGCCAGCACGTTCATGAGAAGAAACGCGATATGATGTCTTCTTGCGTCGAGCGGCCGGAGTACGCCGACGACTTCAACTTCGTGTACTTGAGCCGTCAAGCCGGCGTGCTCGAGGTTCGGTTGCATACCGGCAACGGGGACGTGCGGTGGAACCTCGAGTTTCAGGCCGAATTGGTCTCGCTGTGGGAGCGTGTCGCGCGCGATGAAGATAATCGCGTCGTCATCGTTACCGGGACGGGCGACACTTTCATTCATCTCGGAGGAGTCGTGGCGGAAGGTGAAAATCGTTTCACGCCACGCCGCTGGAAGACCATTCACGGTATCGCGCGCCGCCTGGTGCTGGGGCATTTGGACATTGAGGTTCCGATGATTGCCGCGGTCAACGGACCTGCCACGATTCATTGTGAGCAGGCGTTGTTGTGCGATATTGTCATCGCGGCCGACACGGCCTTCTTCGCCGATCGCGTCCATTTCACCCGGGGGATCGTTCCGGGTGACGGCATCCACACCGTCCTGTCAACCGTCTTCGGGCTCAACCGGGCTCGCTACATGGCTCTCACCGGCAAGCAGTACTCGGCTGAGGAGGCACTGAGGATGGGCGTGGTGAACGAGGTCCTGGACAAGCCCGACCTCCTCCCACGGGCCCATCAGATCGCGCGGGAGCTCGTGGCCAAGCCGGATGTGGCATTGCGCTCGACGAGAATGGTGCTCACCCGAGAACTAAGGCGATCGATGAGCGACGCAATCGATGTAGGAGTCATGGCCGAAGGCGTGGGGGCCATGGAGTACTGGCCCGGCGGTGACCGCGAATGACCACTGTCGCCAACGCACATCAGAGCGGCGCTGCCTCGCACGGGATGAAACCGTACCGGTCGATGCTGTTCGTGCCCGGTCACAAGGAGTCCTGGGCGGACAAAGGCGTAGCGGCAGGCGCGGACGCGCTGATCCTCGATCTGGAGGACGCAGTCCCAGCCGATCTCAAAGCGGAAGCTCGGCAGACGGTGTCGCGCACCTCTCGGAGGCTGGCGGCCGGTGGTCGGCCTTACGGCGTCTGGGTTCGGCCGAACTCGTGGGATTCAGGTCTGGTCTGGCACGATCTCGCCGAGGTCGTCTGCAGTGGGATCGACGGCTTAGTCCTGCCAAAGGTCGAGACATCGGCGGAGATCCACTACTTCGACGGCGTGGTGACCTCGCTCGAGGCCTTGGGCGGGGTGGAGCAGGGGCGGACCAAGTTCCTGCTCACGCTCGAGACGGCGAAGGCGATCGCCGGAGCGGCCGAGCTGGCGACGGCGAGTCCACGTGTGGTGAGCATGCTCGGCGGCACCGGTCCGCACGGTGACATCGCACGGGCGCTGGGCTACATCTTCACGGCCGAGGGCCTCGAGACTCTGTACGCGCGAAGCAAGATCCTCCTGGCCTGTCGGACCGCCGGTCTGGACCACCCGGTCTGCGGGCTGTGGCAGGACGTCCGCGATGTTGTCGGGCTACGCGATTTCCTCGGCTCGAACCGGCAGCTCGGCTACCGGGGAGCGATGGTGATCCACCCCAGTCACGTCCACATCGCCAATGAGGTCTTCACGCCCTCGGCCACCGAGTTCGCGTTCTACGAGGAGGTCGTGGCTCAGTTCGACGCCGCGGTCGTCCGCGGTGACGCCGCGCTCGTCGTGGGCGGCCAGCACGTCGACCTCGCCCACGCCAAGACCGCGAGGCAGTGGCTCGAGCACTGGGGCTGGCTTCGCGAGGGTCAGCGAACCGAGCCTGCCTCGACCACGGGCTCGGAGCGGAGCACGAAGTTCAGCTAGCCAATAATTCTGATGGGAGAATCAGATGGGCGGACGTAGCAAAGAGGAGATCGTAGAGCTCGGCCACACAGGTCTTTTTACGAATGATCTGGACAACCAGGTCGCGTTCTACCGGGATGTGCTCGGCCTGCAGATCACGGACGAGGCGCCCGAGAACGGAATCGTGTTCATGAGCTCGCGCCCGGACGCCGAGCATCACGAGCTGCTGCTGGCTTCGGGACGCGATGTCGAGCGAGACGTCCACCTCGTCCAGCAAATCGCCTGGCGGTGCGGTTCCCTGGCCGGGCTGAAAGCCCTTTACGGCCGAATCGTGGACGCGCAGGCACCGATCGACATGGTCGTGTCGCACGGTAACGCCATCGGCGTGTACTTCCGGGATCCCGAAGGCAACCGGCTCGAGGTGTACTGGCAGACCGGGCTCGAGGCCCGTCAGCCGTTTCTGTACGGCATCGACCTCACCCTGCCTGAGGAGACCCTCCTCGCGGAGGTGCGGGAGCGCGTCGCGAAGTTCGGCCAGACCGGCTACATCGACGAGGCGATGCTCGCCGAGCAGGAGGTCGGGCAGACGCACTAGGGCGTCTCCGGCCTCAGTACAACGCACCGGGCCCCCGGGCCAAGAACGCAGACCAGCCACTCAGGTAGGACGGGATGAGCGAGACCTCGGACAACAATTCCCACTTCCCGGTCGGAATCATCGGTGCTGGGCCGGTGGGCATGATGTTGGCACTCAAGTTGCAGCAGTTGGGCGTCGACAGCGTCGTCATAGAACGATCAGGTTCGGCGCGCATGCACCCGAAGGGCAACACCCATAACGCCCGGACCATGGAGCACTATCGGAGTCTCGGCCTCGCCGGCCGAGTTCGTGCTACCGGCTTGCCGCTGGATCATCCGACCGACGTCGCCTATTTCACGAGCCTCGCCGGCCGGGAGATCCAGCGACTCGAGATGCACTCGTGCCGCGAGGTGCTCGCGAAAGTCGCCCGCAAGCAGAGGGGCGATCCGACTCCGGAGCCCGTTCATCGGAGCAACCAGATGTACGTGGAAGCCATCCTGCTCTCCGAGGTGCTCCAAGCGCCACGGATCACTTGCCTGATGAGCACGGAGTGCATCGACTTCGCGGAGCGGGACGAGCACGTCGAGCTGAAACTCGAGAGGCCAACCGGACACGAGACCGTCACGGTTGACTACCTCATCGGGTGCGACGGGCCACGCAGCATGGTGCGCCGGCGGCTCGGTGCCAAGTACGTCGGGGAGGACGGCCGCGAGCAGGGATTCATGAACGGGCTGCAGCACTCGACCTACATCCGCGTCCGGGGTCTGTCTCGCCTGCTCAAGGACAGACGTTGCTGGCAGTACTGGGTGATCCGGCCAGAGGGGATCTTCGACTTCGTCAGTCTGGACGGCGAGGACGAGTTCATCTTCCATGCCGTCCAGGAGGACGATCTTGATGAGGAGGCCATTCGCAAGCGAGTGGCCAAGGGTGCAGGCGCGGACCTCGAGACCGAGGTGTTGGGGACCGAGGACTGGGTGGCGGGGCGGGCGCTCGTCGCCGACTCCTACGGGGCCGGTCGGGTTTTCCTCTGCGGAGACTCCGCGCATCTGTTCACCCCCACCGGTGGCTTCGGGATGAACACCGGGGTCGACGACGCGGTCAATCTCGCCTGGAAGTTGGCGGGAGCGGTGCAGGGGTGGGGCGGCTCGACGCTGATGGCCAGCTACGAACTCGAGCGCAGGCCGATCGCCATCCGGAACACGAACGCGGCTCTGGCACTCTCGAAGAGCCTGCGGGACATTCCACTCGGCGCCGTGACCGACGACGCGGATACCGAGGACCCAACGGCGGTAGCCGAGCTCGCCGAGCTCCTGAAGGGGTTCAAGGACGAATTCGCCTCGCTGGGAATCCAGCTGGGCGCCTCCTACGCCGGATCCCCCATCGTCGTGGACGACGGCACGCCGGCTCCGCCCGATCGGCCCGATGTCTACGTGCCTACCGCAAGGCCGGGGGCACGGGCCCCCCACTGGTGGCTTTCGACGGGGGCGGCTCTCTTCGACGAGTTCGGCCCAGGATTCACGTTGCTGTGTCTCGAGGGTGGGGAGACGGCGGCGCAGCTGGAGCGCGAGGCGATCGAGAGGAGCATCCCGCTCACGGTGCTCGGGCTCGTCGAGCCCGGGCTCGACGAGCTCTACCGCGCCACCACGGTCCTTGTCCGGCCCGACGGCCACGTCGCCTGGCGTGGGTCCGGAACCGCCGATGTGACCGGCGTATGGGACTGCGTGACCGGCCATGAGGCAGCCCGATAACGACGAACCGAAGGTTCACGGCTCCGTTCTGCAGAGCCACTCCAGCACCAGCAATCGCGGACCACGACTGGGAAAGAAGGACTGCCTTATGAGGCTTATCGGTTATGTAGTGGACGGCGAGCGACACATCGGCGCCGTCCAGGGAAACCAGGTGACTCCCCTCGGCACGATGGCCGGGTTCTACTCGGCTGCCCCCGAGAATCGGGGCCGCCCGGCCGGCGAGGCATTCGATATCGAGGACGTCACGCAGATTCCGCCGGTGCCAGAGGCGGCAAGGGTCTTCTGCGTCGGCGTGAACTACCACAGCCACGCGGAGGAAGCCAAGACGCTCGTCGACTTCGAACGACCCGCATATCCGACCGTCTTCGGCCGCTGGGCCCAGTCGCTGGTCGTCGACGGCACGCCGATCTCAATTCCGCCGAACGAGGACGGTCTCGACTGGGAGGTCGAGCTCGCAGTCGTCATCGGCAGCAGCGGGTGGAACGTGGCCGAGGCCGACGCAGAGGAAATCATCCTCGGCTACACCGCGTTCAACGACGTCACCGCACGGCGGAAACAAATGGAAACTCCGCAGTGGACCGTCGGGAAGAACGCGGACGGCAGCGGGCCCATCGGGCCGGTACTCGTCACGCGCGACGAACTGCCCGACGTCAACTCGCTGCGCGTCACCACTCGCGTCAACGGCGAGATCGTCCAGGACGCGAACACCAAGGACCTCGTGCACAAGATTTCGGAGATCATCAGCTACATCAGCGACACGATCACCCTGCTTCCCGGTGATGTCATCGCCACCGGGACACCGTCCGGCGTGGGTATCGCGCGCACACCTCAGTGGCTCATGCAGGACGGTGACGAGGTCGTCGTCGAGGTGGAGGGCATTGGTGAGGTCAGGAACCCGATCGTGAGCCGGAAGCCATGACCGGCAGTGCCGGGCCCCTCCGGGGGCCGAGCATCTCGATGTCGTTCCGATACACCGGTGAGTTCGACGGGAGGACCGTACTTGTCACGGGTGGAGGGTCCGGGATCGGCGCAGCCGTCGCGGGCGAATTCGCGTCGGCGGGCGCTTGTGTCGCCGTTGCGGACATCGATGCGGAAGCGGCGGCAAGAATCTCCGCGGAACTTCCGGGCGAGTCCACCTCTCACTGTGTGGATGTCGCGAACTCACAACAGGTGTTCCGGCTCTTCAAGGAGATCTGCCGTTTGAGGGACAGCGTGGACGTGGTCGTGCACTGCGCAGGAGTGGACGACCCGGACACGAAGACATTGATCGCAGCTCAGCAGGAACGCGGTGAGCGTGCCGATATCACGGCTCAGCTGAGCGACGAACAGTGGCAGCGCATGATCGACATCAATCTCAGTGGCGCGTTCTACGTCGTACGATCATCGTTGCAACACATGCTCCCGCAAGGCCGTGGGTCGATCGTCGTCATCGGTTCGCAGGCGGGCGTTACGGGCGTGAGCGCCTACCCTCACTATTCGGCATCCAAGGGTGGCGTGCATGCCTTGTGCCGCGCGGTCGCGGCCGAGGTTGCCGGCCGGGGCATCCGAGTGAACTCGATCGCTCCCGGGGAGATCGACACCCCGATGCTGGCACGTACACCGCCGGCAATGACCGGAACGCTCGAAGTCCGGATTCCAGCCTTACGGCGAGGGAGGCCGGAAGAGGTCGCCAGGGTGGCTCTCTTCCTCGCCAGCGAGATGGCGGGCTACGTGGTCGGGGAGACCGTCATGGTCAACGGCGGCCTGAGCACAGTCTGAAAGCGCTAGACCGAGCTCAACCCGAGGAGAACGAGATGTCAGACATCACGCCAGGAATGATGATCGTTGCCGTGGACTTCGATCGGGAGCACGACGAGGAGCTGAACAGCTGGTACGACGAGGAGCACGTGCCGGAGCGCGCCGCGATCGACGGCGTCACCGGGGTGCGGCGCTTCGTCCGGACGGAGGGCGGCTTCGCGACCCCGCCCGGCATGGACATCGTCACGCTGCCGAAGTACCTCCAGGTCTACGACCTGTCGGACATCAATATCCCCGCCGGCAAGGAGTGGTCGGCACTGAGCGAACCGGCAGCCGTCTCCGAGCGCTCGCTCCGCAACTTCCCGTTCGTGCGCAACGTGTCCCGCGGGATGTACGTGGAGATGCGCCGATTCAAGTAGACGGCGATTCGCTACGGCCCTGAACGGGCTGGTGGTCAGTGATGCGCGCCGGTAACGGGGCATGACCGGCAGGATTGGTGCGGTGCGGTCGATCGCCGGCATCCGGCTCTTCTCGTCCACCGCCACCAGCCCGTTCGCCGGTGGGGCCAGGTAGAGGCCCACCGTATCGCGGGCCTTGTCCACGAACTGCGGATCCATTGACAGGGCCGGGTTTCGACCGCGTGTGGTCTGAGGCGGAATGCCCGCCAGATCCGGGAGATCGCCGACTGCGGCATCCCCGTCACCGAGGCCATGCACTTGACGATCACTTCGTTCACCTGCCGTCCGTGCTGAGACGCTCGCGGCCCGGGCACGGCTCGTCGGTAATCCCTCCAGCCGGTCGGAACCGAACCGCGACCGCCATTTCGACAGGGGGAGTGCATGCAAGAGAACTTTTCTCGCACAGGTGTGACCCGATTCAACGAGTGGCGACAGACATCATCGCGCGCCCTTGTGCTGGCCGGACGGCGGGCCGCTGATGCACCGAAATGTCTATCGCGTCGCGGTACAGCTCGCGCGTTCCGGGTGCCGCCGGCCCGCAGGCGATGTTTCGCACCGCGATCACGGCGACGCCGTCGTCGAGGTCGCCACGTGGCACGTGAAGCTCCTGATCCGTCCGTAGGAGATACCAGAAAGGGGTCGGCGATGAGTGGCACTGGGCAGAGAGTGGTGGTCACCGGCGGAGCGGGCGGCATCGGGGCGGCCGTGGTCGCCCGCTTCGTCGCGGCGGGGGCCCGGGTCATGGTCTGCGATGTCGACGCGAGTCGCGCTGCGGCTCTGGCCGAATCGCTCGGGCAGCCGGATCAAGTCGGTGCGTGCGAGTTGAATGCCACGGGCGTCGAATCGGTCCGGAACATGGTGTCCACTGTTGCGGAGGCATGGGGTGGTGCCGACGTCCTCGTGAACTGCGTCGGAATCATGGGGGAACGGCCGGCACCTGTGAGCCTGATCGACGATGCGGATTGGGGCCGGATCATCGACACCAACCTGACGGGTCCGTTCTACTGTATGAAGTACTGCTACGACCTGCTGAAGGTCTCGCACTCGCCGGTGATCGTCAACATCGCGTCCCGCATGGGCCTGAAGGCCTCGCCGACGATGCCGGCCTACGTCGCGAGCAAGCACGGGCTGATCGGGTTGACGAAGGCGGCGGCACTGGACCTGGCGCCCGAAGGGTTCCGGGTGAACGCGGTGTGTCCCGGTCCGATCGCGACGCTGATGCTGGAGTCCTCGCCCGGCCTCGCCGCGAAAATCAGCACCTCCGTGCCGATGGAGCGGATCGGTACTCCCGAGGAGGTGGCGGAGGCGGTGTTCTGGCTCGCCGCGCCGGAATCGGCATTCGTCACGGGCACGGCTCTGTCGATCGACGGCGGCCTTTCCGCGTAGCAGCTGCCATAGGATCGCGGTGATCACCCGACGGTGGTCTCGCCAGCGGAGGCCGTTCCCCGCCACCTCGCGAAGCAATGGCTCGAAAGAGCCACGCTCTGTCTCGTCAGTTCATCATGACCGACCACCGACCAGCCAGCCGCGTTTCTGATCTGCCGGGTCCGTACGGCCCGTTCACGCCCCGGCTATCACGAATCTTCACGAAAGTGGCAGCGATCAGTGCGACCGGATACGCGCATTCACGCGGCCACGACTGGCATTCACTCATCTCCTCGACCACCTTCACTGATCGCGACGGTCTTGACTCCGCCCACGCACAACCTCGCCATTACCTTTCAGGACGTGTTCCGGAGCACACCCGGCCTTCGCTGGACCAGCGCGGAACATCTGGGCTGGCGTACACGTCGAACTTACGTGACTCACCTTCGCGCCCTCGGATCGTCCAATCTCTTCGTTTCCCCTCTCTGCCTGGGTGGCAACGTGTTCGGCTGGACCGCCGACAAAGCACAGTCGTTTGAGGCGCTCGATGCCTACCTCGCCGCAGGCGGCAACTTCATCGACACCTCCGACTCGTACATGAACTACTTTCCCGAACAGGGCAACGAGCCGGGCCAGTCCGAGACCATCATCGGTAACTGGCTCGCCGCTCGCGGCAACCGCGAGGATGTGATCGGTCGCAACCAAGGTCGGCGACCACCCGCAGTACATGGGCGTTGCGGCCGCCACCATCAAAGCCATCTGCCCGGCCTTGGTGGCGGCTACGCGGACACCGAACGTGGTGTGAAGGTGCTCGACGCGTTGGAGCAGGTCGCGACGGCGCGGTGTGTGGAGATGGCCATAGTGGCGCTGGCTTGGCTTGCGCAGCAGCCAACTGTGACCGCACCGATCGCCTCCGCACGCATCGTCGAGCAGTTGCCGGCGCTGCTCGCTGCGCACGACCTGCAGCGGTCCGACGCCGAGCTGCAAACCCTGACGGCCGCCTCGTCCTGACCGGGACTGGACGCATCCAGTATCAGATATCCGCGGAGCCGCCGGGTCATCCGTGTCATTGAAGATCTTTCGGTCTTTGAGTGATGTTGGTCAGTGGGAAAGGCCGGTATGGTCGAGGAAGCTGAAGCACAGCTGGTAGCTGGTGTCGATGCGTTCCAGGCCGGCCTGTGCGGCGTTGTGGGCCTCGTCGATGGTGTTGGGGCAGAGGTTGGCCAGCTCGTGTGCTTTGACGTTGCCCCAGACCTGTTCCATGGGGTTGAGGTCATAGGCGAGCCGGGCAGGGGTTCGACGGTCAGTCAATGGCATTGCGTGGCGAGCCAGGCCTTTGTGGCTTTTCGCGCGATGGGGGTAGGCCGTCCCAGATCAGAGTGACGGGATCTCGGTCAAGGTCGTCGTGCAGCTCGGTAAGGAAGGCGATCAGTGATTCGGTGTTGTAGCTGCCTTCTTCAGCACCGGAGTCTGGCCGCGTGGCGCCCACATGGCCTCGCATGTTGATTACCGTCGACGTCGCCAACTGCTCCGTCGTGGACACATATTTCCTAGATCATGGCTAATTTCCCGTTGCTGTCATACCGTGGCTCCGGTCGGCGGTTTCGCGTCTGTAAAGGAACGGTGGTCGCCGTAGCCGACGAAGGGGACCGACAATACACGGCCATGGTTTCGGCGTTTGCAACTTGATAATCCTGACGACGAAAGCGTGGTCGGATAGAATGTCGGTACAACCCGGAACGCAGAAGGGTCCGGAAAATAGGGCCGAGCTCAGTCTTCAGACTTGCCAGAGCGCTTGCTCGCCTGCGGCCGCCAGATCGGATACAGTGACGGGCCGCCTTCCAAGGTGATCGTTTTGCCCAAGCGAACCTGTCCTAGGCGCTCATACAGGGCCAGGTTGCGCAGGCAGCTGGCTTCGCCGTACACGCCGGCGTCCGTGTCGTCGGCGAGGGCGAACTGGGCCTTCTTGAGCCTGGTGCCGAGGCCTTTACCTTGCCGCCCGGGAACGGCCGAAAGGAAAGTGCCGTAGAGGTGTGGTGGCAGGTTCCGAGGATGATTGTCGTAGAGCAGATTCATAAAGGCCACCGCTCGCTCAGCTTGTTCGTCCAGCTTGTTTTCCAGTTGCGTCAGGACATCGGCATGGGCCTGTGCAGTGGGGAGAACAGAGGGTGGATAGAATAACGAGGTGGCGCTGAAATCTTCGATTTGAATTGCAAGGCCGCCGCCTGCGAACGTCGATTCCACGATCACAGTGAAGAAGCGCCGGTTGGCTTCGGCCCGGCGTTCCGGTTCTGGGAAGATCCAGGAAAAGACGGGGTCGTCGAAGAAGGCGCGAGTGTAGACAGCGACCAGAGATTCTGCCTGGTCTTCGTGAACTTCGCTGATGGTGGGCACAGTGATCCTCTCGGTTCGTGATAAACGTCTGGACAGTAATCATTTTGCGGGCAGCGTCCGGCGTGCGGCCGCGTGTTGCGCGACCTCGGCGTGAGTCGTGAACCACACGCCGGAGTGGGACGTGATATGCGTCAGCAGTTCGTCCAGCAACTTGATTCGCGAACGGTGTCCGATAATGTGAGGGTGGAGCGCGAGTGTGAACAGACCGCCCTCGGAGTAGGCCGCATCGAACTCATCCTGCCAGATTCGCAAGACTTCGTGTGGTGCCAATACCTGCTTCCCTAAGGCGTCGTCGGGAAAGTATGGAGCGTCGTCCCGGATCCATGACACCGGAACCTCAGTCACCCCGGTCGCCTCACCTCGGTGCAGAAGCTCGTATGGCTGGTCGTCAGCCATAAGCGATGAGTCATATTCGAGGCCCAGCTCTCTGATGATCGGCAGCGTGTGCACGGTGAAGTCCCAATATGCGGTACGCAAACCGACCGGACGGACACCGGCGGCAACCTCAAGCGCCTCCGCACTGCGCAGCGCCAGCTCACGTTCCTGTTCTGCCGTCAGATCTCCGCATTTTTCGTGAATCCAGCCGTGCAGGCCGATCTCGTGTCCGTCTGCGTTCACTGCGGCAAAGCCTGCGGGATCGAGCTTGGCGGACACCACGGGGTAAAAGAAGGTCGCGGGGACGGAATGTCGGCGAAGCGTGTCGAGGACTCGGGGTAGGCCGACACGCGCACCATACTGGCCTTGAGAAAGAAGGCCGGGGCCGCTCATACCACGGGAGAGGGCAAGTGTCTCGTTGTCGGCGTCGACCGAAATCGCGACGGCCGCAATTGCGTTCTGTGGCCAGTGTCCCAGGGGTAGCTGGTTCCATGCGCTCGCCTCGTCCACCATGGATCGCCACTGCGTTTCTGACCACTCCCAGGGGGAGGATTTCGGGTTCGAGATGGTTCCAGCCTTTCTTGCTCAGGTGGCCAAGGCGTCGATAAGCTTAGGCAGGTCGTCATCTGCCGGAGCGGTGATGCGCAGCCCCGGGGCGCGCCCGGGTTGATTGACGCCGAAGGCGCGGACCACCACGCCTGATTGCACAAGCTCTTCGTGATCGCGCTCGGGGTATTCGGACGCGACGAACCGGTAGTGCACCGGTGTGCCCTTCACCACGCCGTCGAATCGGCGATCCAGCAGGTCCTCCAGGATGTTGGCGTTAGCCAGCAGCCGAGCCCGGGTCCGCTCGACCCAGGACGAGTCCTGCAGTGCGGCGATCGCCACCGTGGAGTCGAGAAACGACAGTGGCCAGTTCAACCTTTCGCCAGCGACCGCATGCCGAAGGCGGGGGTCACGCGTCCACATTGCGCCAGTACGGATACCGGCGATGCCGAGCACTTTGTTAGGCGAGGTGAGTACGACGACATTGGACAATTCCGTCGATGTCATCGACTGCCGTTCACCGCCGAGAAAGTCGACGTAGGCTTCGTCGACTACAAGGGTCGACTGCGGGTGCATTCGGCACACTTCGGCCAGTTCCGACACCGGGATATGCAATCCAAGTGGATTGTTCGGATTTGACAGGATGACGTAGTCGTAGCGAGCCATTCCTGCGGCGATCCGCTCGAGCCGCGCTGCAACCGTGTCGATCTCGCCTCGGGGTGGAGGTAAGTGATTGACGACGTGGCGAATGCTGTCAGTGTAGTCCGGTGTCGCGACCGCGATCCTGTCACGCGGCAGTAGCCGAGTCAGGATGTGAATAAACTCGGTGATTCCCCGCCCGGGGACCAAAAGTGCTGCATCCACCGCGAGATACTCAGCGTAACTCGCCCGGAACAACGGTTCTGCCTCGTAGGGATGCGGGCGAAGCCTCTGCACGTCGAGTTCTCGTAGCACTTCCTGCACCGCAGGTGGAGGACCGAAAAGATTGACGCAGGTGCTCAGGTCCAGATAAATTTCACCGGCAAGTCCGCGGAGGTCTCCTCCCTGTCGGTACGTGGCTCCGCGGGAAAGATTGTTCATCAACACCTACTCGGTTGGTGGCTTGGAGGGGGCTGATGTGCTCGAGGCAGCCTCAATGCTGCGCGAGCGCACGCGAAGAGTCCTGTCCCGAAAGCGCTCGGGCGAGCGTGTGAAACAGTTCCCATGAGGTTGTGTTCCTGCTTCGACACAAGACGGTCCTGGTTTTCGATCGTGTGTTCACTGCTTCTTGGTGCGGCGACCTGCATCGATCTTCGCCGCCTTCTTCGTGACTTTCCTAGCTAAACAGGAGCTCGGCTGAATGGCCGCCGCCGACGGCACGAAACCTTCGATGATTCTGCGATATCCATCAGTTCTCCGATCGCCCCCATTGGTTACGCCCTATCTGTCTTACCGTGGTGGATGGCGAGATGTCTGTCCGCCAATGGGTGCACTGATCGAAAACGTCGCATCACGATGCGTGACACGCCCCGGTTTTGCTCGCTCGGACGACGCAAGCCGATCAAGATCGTGGTCGTCCGTGGGTGTTCGAGCGGGGTTGCGGTTCCGGGTGATCCCCAAACTTGCGGAAATCCGCAGGTACAGCCTATGTCGTGCGGAATGGATGTTGGTTGTACCGCCTCGGGGCACGAACTCACGCAGTTCCGAGTCAGGGGCGCGAACATGCACATTGAAGGTGCTGAAGTGCATCCATTGGCTCAACCCGTACAGGCCGTGGCGGGGGCTGGATCAGGTCCGATATGCCACAACTACCGCCGCTCATGCGCTTCATCTGGGATGATCGGGAGAAGTAGATGGCTGTCGTAGCGGCCACCAGTGTGGATCCGGTGCTGCCCGCGGTTGACGGAGTGCTCATGCGCCTGTGCCGGCCCGATGTCGTAGTGGTGGATGTCGCGTCCCTGGACGATGAGCCGCAGCGCCTCACCCGCCTCGAATAACGTGGAGGACGGCCAGATTTCGATCTCGACCGCCTCGGGTTCGCCTGGGCGAAGCGGTATTTGCCGTTCGTGGCGCAGTCGAGGCTGCCAGGGCGTGGAACGCTCTTCGTCGAGCTCGCGGTGGCTCGCGCGCAGCCACCCCAGCGCGACCTGGCCGTCGTTCATCATCGACCAGTACGGGAAGTGGACCTGCTGACCGGCACGATCGAGCTTCTGCAGCGCCACAAACAGGTCCATATCGTCACTGTCGTCGGTTTCAACGAAGAGACGCAGCTTTGCGTGGCCGGTGACCTCTGTGCGGGTGTCGAACCGGAGGTCGAACACAGCACGTCCGTCGTCGGCGCCCGAGTCGTAGGCGATCGACGACTCGCTCGCGGGCGGCTCGGCTTTCAGGAGACCGTCGCTGGCGTCCAGCGCGTAGGGGCGATAGTCGGTGCGGGCAAGAGGCCACTCGCGCTCTGCACGCTCGACGCCCTCGTAGTAGCGCTCTCGGACCTCTACGCGCACCGGCGGCCAGCTGTCCACCTCATCATCGATGTCCTTGAGAAACCGGTCGAAGAACGCCTTCTGGCGACGCAGGCTCTCGGTCCGGTAGTAGTACTGCCACTTCTTGCGCCCATGGACTTCAAGCCATTTGTGCTCGGAGCTCAGTTCGCGCCACGCTTCGATCGTCCCACGCGTGTGCAGACCGTGGTCGCCCCAATCGGTGACGCAGTAAGCGGGCACGGCGATCGTCGAGAGATCCGCGACCGATTTGCTGCGGTTGTAGTCGTCGAGCATGAGGTGGGCGTCGTGCATCGCCGGCAGGTTCTCGACGCGGCCAGTCCCACACCGGCAGGACCACTGCGTGAACCTGACGAACCTCGTCTCGGGTATACCGCCATGAAAAAAGTACTCGCGATAACAGTCGCTCCAGCCTTCCCACGGGTTGATGGCCGCGAGATGTGGCGGTCGTGTCGCGGCGACGCGCCACTGGATGACCGCCAGATAGGAGACGCCAGTCATGCCGACCCTGCCGTTGCACCAGGGCAGGGTCGCCGCCCACTCGACGAGGTCGTGGCCGTCCTCGCCCTCTTGCTCGCTGAGGACGACCAGGTCCCCCTCGGACATCCAAGAGCCTCGGGAGTCGG
The DNA here is from genome assembly GCF_009707865.1 of Amycolatopsis pithecellobii. Lineage (GTDB taxonomy): Bacteria > Actinomycetota > Actinomycetes > Mycobacteriales > Pseudonocardiaceae > Amycolatopsis_E > Amycolatopsis_E pithecellobii. The sequence goes on along the minus strand of NZ_WMBA01000022.1, from coordinate 20,525 downwards.
CGTTGATGACGGCGTATCCCTGTTCGGCCCACCACATCGGGTCTGGCCCTTCCCACACCGTATGCCGGGAAATCGCCTCGGGGGGCACGTCGGCGCCCGGGAACAGGTGAAAGCCCTTCGGTGCATGCTTGCCATAAGGGTTGAGCGTCAGGATCGCCGGGATATCGGTCGCGGTGGGTGGACGGAATATGTCGACGTAGACGGTCACACCATCGCGTAGCGCCACTGGGACATCGCGCTCGATGAGCACGCCGTTTTCCTCGACGACAACCCCCGTTCGGAGGCCCGGATACCCACCCTCGGCAGGATCAAGCGCGTCCATCCAGATCATGTCCTGCAGGAGCCGGTCCACCGGGCGGGGGCTTTGCGAGAGACTCATGCTGTGGGCACTCCAGATGTGGCGGGGGTGACAGGTCCGTTCACGACGATCTCCGGACCCGGATAGGCGGAAGCGACTGCTTCATTTCGTCGACGCTAGATTTGGCCTCGTCTGATGGGCAAATAGGTCTTTTCTCGAGAGCCATCGCCCAGCGGCGATCAGTCGCCCGGGCACGAGTCGTTACCAGGGCACGACTCCCTCGTCGTCGAACAGCTGACCGGTCGGACCGTCATCCGGCAGGGTGGCGAGCTTGATGGCGATCGCGGCGCCCTGTTGGGGAGTGCGAAACCCCTGATAGTCGGTGAGCTCCGTGGCGACGTACCCGGGGCACGCGTTGTTGATGAGAATGTGGGAGTCGGCAAGCTCCTTGACGTACTGGATCGTGACGGCGTTCAGGTAGGTCTTGGTCGGTGCGTAAGCCCCGCTGAGCTCACCGAGTTCGACACCGGGGGTGGTCTGCAGGGTCAGGGAGCCGACGTGGCTGGATTGGTTGACGATCCGTGGGTGCGCCGAGCGGCGTAGTAGCGGCAACATCGCGTTGATCACCCGGATCATGCCGAATACGTTCGTCTCCACCGCCGCCCGGGCACTGTCCAGGTCCAGCGTCGTCGGCAGCTGCGGCCAGGCGCCGGTGGCTCCGGCGTTGTTCACCAGCACGTCCAGCCGGCCGGCGTGTTCTTCCAGCTGGCGAGCGGCGGCCGCCACGCTCGCGTCGTCGGTCACGTCAATGGCCACCGCGAACGCGTCGACGCCGGCAGCGCGTAGTTTGGCTACCGCGTCCTGCTGTCGCTCCCGATTGTGGTCGCCGACGCCCACATTCCAGCCGAGCGCGCCGAGGCCGGCCGCGATCTCGTATCCGATTCCCTGATTCGCGCCCGTCACCAGCGCAATGGTCTGTTCACTCATGACTCCGATGATGTTGGCGGCCCGGCCACGAACCAACACCCTCTGGGTAGGGCACCGATAGCCAACGAGTATTGCCGGCGACCTGGCCAGGTGCGCCGCGAACCACGGCTTCAGTCCTTTGGCGCCCGGCCGGGGTCGAGTCGCAGCGTGGTCGCCGTGGCCGCGGCTGTCACCATGGAACCGGCGCCACCACGGCCATACTTGGTGCGGTAGGCGGCGTCGACATCATCGGTGATGTCGGTCCACGTGTCGCCGATGTCCTGGATGGCGACATCGGCTTCCAGACCGGGCACCCTGATACGGGCATTGCGGGAACGCAGGGCGTGACCGAACCAGCCGGTGTCCCGCCGGAACCAGGTTCGCACATACACCTGCCCGCCGACGCACACAACCCATATCGGTATCCAGGGTCGCAAGCCACCATCGGAGCGTTTGACCGCGATCTCCAGTTCCCCGGCCTTGTCGATGAGACGCAGGTCGTCCGGAGACCAGGAAAGACTCATAATGGAGGGCCTCCTCGGCAGTCGTTCTTCCACGCCGTTTGCTCGCTCATATCGGTGATCGTGACCGCCGATCGGAGGTTAGTGTAATGGAGTGGAAATCAGGGAGTTGCGGCATTTCATCACCGTTGCCGAGGAATTGCATTTCGGCCGTGCCGCCGAGCGGCTCGGGATTGCCCAGCCGCCGTTGTCGCGCACCATCACCCAACTCGAACGGCGGCTCGGGGTGGCGCTGCTGGAACGCACCAGTCGCAAGGTGACCCTGACCGAGGCCGGATCCGTGCTCCTCGCCGAGGGCCGGGCGATCCTCAGCGCCGTCGCGGCGGCCGAGCGGCGCACTCGGCAGGCCGCGGCGGACAATCCGATACTCGTCCTCGGCGCCAAGGCGGGCGCGTCCGGCGAGCTGCTGGCGAAGCTGCTCGACGCCTATGCGGCCGAACCAGGCGCGGTCCCTGTCGAGGTGCTGCTGTGCGAATCCCAGCCACACCTGTTGCTGCGGGACGGGCGAGCCGACGTCGCGCTCCTGCACGAGCCCTATGACTCGACAGCGGGGTTCGACACGGAGGTACTCCACTCCGAGGACCAGATCGCCATCCTGCCGGCCGCTCATCCGCTGGCCGGCCATTCCCAGGTGCGCACTGCGGACGTCAACGCGCTGCCCGACCTTCCGATGGCTCGCTGGCCCGGACCCGACGGCTATCCCGATGGTCCCGGCGTGGAGGTACGCAACCTGACTCAGCTGTATGAGCTTATCGCCTTGAGGCGGGCCTCGGCGATTCTGCCCACATCGTGCAAGACCGACCTCCGCAAGGATCTCGTCGCCGTGCCGGTGGTGGATGCTCACGCTGTCACCACGGTGATCGCCTGGCCACCACATAGCCGTTCTCGGGCAGTTGCCGATCTGATCCGCGTGGCAACGCATCTCTGACCGCCGCGCTCTCTTCGTTCTTTCAGGTACGGGCGGTGATTCCTTCGACCTGTGCCGGCTCGTCGAGGTCCGACTTGGCGGTCTCGCGCAAGGCGAGGACACAGCCGATCGTCAGTACGCACCCGGCCCCGATGACAATCGAGATCGGCAAGGTGTTCCCGCCTCCTGCCAACATCGAGGCGAAGACGACCGGCGCGACGCCGCCCCCGATACCGGCGATCTGGTAGCCGAGCGAGGCGCCCGTGTAGCGGACCCGGGTGGGGAACAGTTCGGGGAACAGCGCGGCGAGCGGCCCTGACATGCAGGCACACACAATGCCCAGCCCGACGACGACTGCGACGGTCAGCTGGAACGTCGACTTGCTGTCGATCAACGGGAAGAGCAGGAAGGCCCAGATCAACATGCCGACCGAGCCCGCGAGGACCAGGGGACGGCGTCCGTATCGGTCCGACAGCGCGGAGAAGCCGATGATGCCGAACACCGCGACGACCGAGGCGACCGTGAGCGCGTTGAGTACGGTCTGGCGGGGGAATCCGACGTGGACGGCGTAGGAGATGACATAGGTCGTCAGCGTTGTCTGCCCGACGTATGTGCCGAGTGCGATGCCGATCGCGAGGAGCAGGCGACGGGGATGGTTGCGCACGACGTCGAGGAGTGGCGACCCCGTACGTTTCGACTTGGCGGCCTCGATGAACACCGGCGTTTCGGTGACTCGCGATCGGACGACGAGTCCGATCGCGAGTAGCACGACGCTGGCCAGGAACGGGATCCGCCAGCCCCAGCTCAGGAATGCCGTCTCGCCGGTAGCGCCGGCGGAGACGGCCATGACCAGGGTGGCCACGACCAAACCGCTTGGCGCGCCCGCATTCGTGAAGCTCGCCCACAGGCCACGCCGCGACCTGGCGTGCTCGGTGGACATGAGTACCGCACCACCCCACTCACCGCCGACGGCCACGCCCTGGATTACGCGCATTACGATGAGGAGAACCGGTGCCCAGGTCCCGATCTGCGCCGACGTTGGCAGGACACCGATGATCGTGCTGCTCAGTCCCATCATCGTCATGCTCAGGACCAGCATTCGTTTGCGGCCGAGCCGGTCACCGAAATGCCCGAACACGATGCCGCCCACCGGACGTGCGACGTATCCGGTGGCGAATGTGCCCAGACTGGCGACGGTGCCGGCTACGGGATCGAGGCTGCTGAAGAACACCTTGTTGAATACGACCGCCGCGGCAGCGGCGTAGAGCGTGAAGTCGTAGTATTCGATCAAGCTGCCGAGAAAGCTCGACAGCACGGCGCGGCCCAGTTGGCCGCGCGCAGGCGAGTTCGGGTGCGTCATTGCATAGCCCTATCTGCTGAGTGATCGTCCGGGGAAGCCGAGCGTGTCGAGGCCGTGGACCGGTGCCGGCCGGCGCATCCTCTACGAAGTGGCGTAGACGCTAGAATCCTGTCGCCGTCTGGTCAATCAGCCTGTCTCGACTCTCAGGACATCCTTTCGCGGTCCGCTCGAGTTCGTGCGTTATCGCGGTGGCTGCGCGGCACACGGCGGTGGCGAGGTTTTTCAGCTCGCCCTTCCGTACCCGTGCGGCGAGTGCCGCGACGCTGATGGCCGCGCAGACCGCGCCGGTCACATCGCGGATCGGAGCGGACACACCAAGGATGTGTTCGTCCAGTTCGCCTCGGGTGATGGCGACTCCGCGATTGCGGATCTGCGTGAACCGAGCCCGAAGGGTATCGGGAGCGGCCAGGGTCCTGCTGGTGAACCGCGCCAACGGCCCACTGTCGAGGAGCATGGAGATCTCATGGGGGTCTGCCCACGCGAGGAGCACCTCGGCGGCGGCGCCCGCATTGATCGGCAGGGCGAGCCCGCGGTCATACGACAAACGCACCGCAGGCCGCGCCTCGATCAACTCCACGCAGACAACCGATCGGCCGGATCGCCGGGTCAGCAGCACCGTCCCGTCGAGCTGCGCGGCCAGTTTTCGCATGGCGGGTAACGAGACCTCCGAAAGCCCGCATTCGGTGCGGGCAGACCGCGCCAGGTCGAAAATCCGTGGCCCGATGCGGAATCCGCCTTCGGTCTCCTCGATCAACCCGGTACCGATCAAGCTCTGCAGGTATCGGTATGCGGTCGACCGTGCCACGCCCAACCGTGCGGCGATGTCGCTCCCGGTCCACACCGGCTTGTCCGCCGTGTAGAGCAGGAGAATATCGAGTGTGCGATCGGCCGTGCTGTTGCGGCCGCGATAGGTACCGGACGTGGCGTCACGGTTCGTCATAAAACTCAGCATACGGCGGAATTCCGCAATTCAGAACCGATCGCTTTTCGCTCATGACATCATCGCCGAATGGCGATGATGCGCCGACGTCTTACATCGGTGGTCACCGATCACATGGCGGCCGATTCGTATTTGTCCGGGTCGAGTTTCGTGGGCTATAACTGGAAATGAGGTGGGCGCGGACAACCGGAAATGGTGAAGCGCGAAGTTCGAACGAAGTGAGGACAGGATGGGCGACACCGTCTACCCGCATAACTGGAGCAGAGAGGGTTTCCTCGGTGACTTCGTCGTCACCCTCCGGCCGCACCCCATCAATGAGTACACCGATGTGAACGGCCCACATGCCCCTCACCGCATCGACCTCACGGCGATCAAGGCGGTCGATGCGGCAGATCCGGGTGAGCTTCCGACCGTGTTCGCGCGGTCACGTAACGAACTGACGCTCTCGGTGTCGGCCCGGTCTGAGCCGGCACCATTCGTGTGGCGCAATGCCGAGTACGACGAGGTGCATTTCGTCCAGGAGGGCGAGCTCGATTATGTAACCGACTGGGGCACCCTCTCGGTGCAGCCGGGTGACTTCGTGTTCTTGCCGCGCGCGGCGTCGTACCGGGTCGTCCCGACGACGGAGTCCACGCTTCGGGCGATTGTCGAGACGCCCGAGACGATTTCCATGAACCCGCAGGCTCAGCCGGGGATGATCAACGCGGCACGTGCGGTTCACCGCCCCGATCCGACGCGCACGTCCCAGGCGAGCGGTGAGACGACGCTGCTCATCAGGACGGCCGACGGCGTCACGCGGTTCACCATGCCGCGCGACCCACTGGCGATGACCGAGGTCGTCTATGGTCAGGTGCCCGTTTGGAAGGTCAACCTGGGCGACATCCAGCCGGTGGCTTATCTGCCGGCCGGCGGCCCGCCGTCACATTTCGCGGAAACGCCCACCAAGGATCTCCTCCTTTACACGTTGAGTTCCCGGCCGGGTGGCCGCCCGCCGCAGCACCACAACGCCGATTACGACGAGCTGGTCTTCTACTTCCGCGGGCCCGCTCCCTACGGCGGACTCTCCCAGCCCGGTAGCGGGATCTGGATCCCGAAGGCCGTTGCCCACTGGGGTCCCAGGGAGGATCCCGAGGGCGGATATCTGGCCTGGCTCATCGAGAGCGGCGGAACCATCAGGCTGACTTCCGAGGGACTCGCGGCTGCGGAGTTGATGGAGACCAGCCTCTTCCACCCGCTCCGATCCGGCGAGACGCCCGGCGGTCACGCGTGAGCGCGGTCATCACCGTCGCCCCGACAGGGCCGCTCGCGATGAAGAGCGATAACCCGAGTCTGCCGACTCAGCCGCACGAGATCGCGGATGCGGTGGCCAGCGCCTACCGGGCCGGCGCTGCCGTCGCACATCTTCACCTGCGTGACGAGCACGATCGGCCGACCGCCGATCTGGGGATCGCACAGCGGACGATCGACCTGATTGCGGAGCGATGCCCGATCCTCGTGCAGCTTTCCACCGGCGTCGGCCTTGATGTTCCTTTTCAGGAGCGGGAACGGCTGGTCGAGCTGCGACCGCGCATGGCGACTCTCAATCCGTGCAGCATGAGTTTCGGTGCGGGGGAGTTCCGCAATCCGCCCCAGGATGTGCGTCGCCTCGCGGCCCGCATGCGGGAACTCGGTGTCAAGCCGGAGCTCGAAATCTACGACACCGGGCATCTGGACGCTTGCCTGCGGTTGCGCGACGAGGGGCTGCTGGACGAGCCCTTGCAGTTCAGCATCGTGCTGGGAGTGCGTGGCGGTATGGCGGCCACGGCCGACAACCTGTTCAGCGTGGTGCGCCGGCTTCCTGAGGGGAGCGTGTGGCAGGTCATTGCGATTGGCCGGGCAAATCTTCAGCTGACGGCGATCGGACTCGCGCTGGGAGGTAACGCCCGAGCGGGGCTCGAAGACACGCTGCACATCGCCAAGGGTGAGCTCGCGGCCGGGAACCAGCCGCTCGTGGAACGTGCGGTCGCCTTGGTGAGCAGTGTGGGCCGGACAGTGGCCGACGTGGCGCAGGCGGAACACGACCTGCGGCTGCCCCGGCAGCCTGTGGGCCAGGGCGCCTGACCCGGCTACCGATACGAAAGGCTCGCTCCCGCGGGAGCGAGCCATTCGTATCCGGTCGGACATCTTACGATTTCGCGGTGAGCCTTTCCCAGTTCGCGTAGGCGATCTTGTGCTGCTCCTCCTCGCAGAGAAGGGACGACTTCTCCAGGAAGGCGCGCGAAGCGCCGCCGCCGATGGTCGGGATATACGGATAGTCGGTCGAGAACAGGATCCGGTCGACGCCCACCAGATCGATCGTCCACGCGAGGTACCGCGGCGAATACATCCCGCTTGGCGTGTAGGACACGTTCTCACGCAGGTATTCGGAAAGCGATCGATCGAGCGGGGGACGCATCGACCGGTCGAGCAGTTGCACGCGCTCGGCGTAGAAGAGCACGACTTCCCCCCAGTGCCCCACGATGACCTGCAGGTCCGGGTGTCGATCGAAGACGCGGCCGTAGATCAGCCGCAGCAGCTGGATGCCGGTTTCGTAGTGCCAGCCGATGGCGCCCGCGGAGAAGAGGAAGTCGGCGTCGGAGTTCCCGAGTCCGGAGTAGTAGGCGTCCTTGACGGCGCGAGGGGGCTCGGCCGGATGCAGGTAGATGGGGGTGCGCAACTCCGCAGCGGTGGCCCACAGCTCGTCGAAGTCGGGATGGTCGATGGTGCGCTCGCCGACCCGGCCGAACATGAAGCCTGCACGGAAACCCAGGTCTTCGACGCCGCGGCGCAGTTCCGCCGCCGCACCCGCCGGGTCCGGCGTGGGCAGGTTGACGAAGCCCTGCAGCCGGTCGGGATGGGCGGCGATCGCGTCGGCGATGCGGTCGTTCGCATCGCGTGCGAGCGCGACGGCCTCCGCCGCGGGCAGCGCCTCAAGTCCGGGCGCCGACAGCGAGAGCACTTGCACATCGACGCCCGCGTCGTCCATATCGGCCAGCCGGCCCTCCGACAGGTCCGCAAGTTTGCCGGCGATCGGGCCCCCGCCGAACCGCAGGGAGCGCGCCGTCCAAGCGTCGACCAGCGGCGGCGTGGAGACGTGCTCTTCGAGGCAGATGATCTTCATGAATGAGCCCTCATACTGTGCCGTTTCGTTGTTCGGCGGGTGTGCCGTGGCGCCAGGTGGTGCGCGTGTTCAGGGTGTCGGTGATGTCCGTGGTGGGGTTTCCGTCGACGAGGAGCAGATCGGCGCGGGCTCCGGGACGGATGACACCGCGGTCGTGCAGTCCGAAGTGCCGTGCGGGCACGGAGGTCGCCGAGCGCAGGGCTTCGATGGGGGTGAGGCCGGCTCGGACGAGCAGTTGTAGCTCGTGGTGCAGGCTGGCTCCCTGGGCCAGGCCGCCGTATTCCTCGTCGGGGGCGGCGGTGTCGGTCCCGGCCAGAATGGGCACGCCGGCGCGGTGGAGCGCGGCGACGGTCTGCAGTGACGAGTCGAAGTCGCCGGCAGGCCAGGTGCCGAAGGACCGGCGGAGCGCGCGGAGCCACGTGTCGTCCAGGCGTGCTGAGACGCGCGGGTCGGCGGCCAGGTCCTCGCCCGTCGTTCCGGTGATCGACCGGTTCAGGACCAGGCACGGGATGACGAACATGCCGGCCTCGACGATGGCGTTCACGATCTCTTCGGTGGGTGGCCGGTCGAGGAAGATGTGGGCGAAGCCATCGGCTCCGGTGCGCGCCATCCGCAGTGCTGCGTCGTAGGTGAGGGCGTGGGCGACCACGAGCTTGTTGTGCCCGTGTGCCTCGCGAACCGCGGCGGCGAACACGTTCTCGCTCAGCTCGGGGAGCCCGGGTGCGGCCAGCACGGTGCCTTCCTCGGCGAGCAGCTTGATGAAGTCCACGCCCGCGCGTACCTGCCCGGCGATGAACTCCGGAAGGTCCGCGGGATCGGTCAGGCCGGGAATCGGCGCCGCCTCGGGACGGCAGCCACCGTCGGGCCAGAACAGCTCGTCCCGGCTGACCAGCAGCTCGTTCGGGTGCCCGCACACCGCGGTCAGCGGAAGCCCGGCCGAGAAAAGGTCGGCCAGCTGATCGTCGGCGGCGATCCGTGCCCGGTCCTCCCGGCTGCGCGGCGCCCCGCCCATCTCGAACACCGTGGTGACCCCGAATGACACCGCCTGCCGCAGCCCCTGCTCGGTCGGATGCACATGCGCGTCGATCAAGCCCGGGAGCAGTGTCCCACCATCACCATCGACCACCTCGACACCCGCTGGCGGCGCTTGCCCCATGGCGGTGATCACGCCGCCGGAACACGTCACGGTGTTCGCATCCACCACCGCCTCACCGTCGAAGACCCGCACATTCGTCACCGAAAAACCACTCACACTCGTGCCCCCAGGACCCCGCACACGATCACTCGAACCTCCCGCTTGGTCGTCCCGTCGTCAGACGCCGGCCGTGGCCGCGAACACGGGTGCCATGTCAACGTAAATACGTTGCTCGAGGAAGCGCTCACCGTCGACACGGCAGACCGCGGCACCGGGAACGCTGACGTGCTGCCCGTCGTGGCGGTCGAACGCCACGTCCATCTCGAAGGCGACGAGACCGCCCGTGAGTTCCCAGAGGTTGAGCAGTGTATGCGTCTCCTTGACCCAGCTGTTGACGAGTTCGCTCAACGTCGAGTGGATCAGCTCGCGCCCGACGAGGGGATCGAAGTTCGCGAACCGGAGCACTCCTTCGGGCGCCCAGAATTCCATGGCGCGGTCGATGTCCTTCGCGCCGCAGAGCTCGTAGTAGCGTCCGATCCAGGTCTCTGGTGTGGCCGTCATGTCGCCTCCTCCATCTTCGCCGATGCCGGCGCAACTTCGGTGAAAGGTAAGCCGCGCTCGTCACGTCGGGAAGTAGGAATCTCCCGCGGGGTCATCGGTGTCGGGCGATGGCCCGAGTGCGATCGCCACAGCCCGATGACCGGCGCGCGAATACGTATTTGAGCCACCCGGCGTCGTCGGCCTACCGTCGGGCGCATGCCGATCATCGTCAACGGTCTCGAAACGGCGGTTCCGGCCGACACGCGTGTTTCGTTGCTCGACTTCGTGCGCGAGCAGCTCGGGCTTCACGGCTCGAAAAAGGGATGTGCTCAGGGCGCGTGCGGTGCCTGCACGATGCTGGTCGATGGCGAGCGGATCCTTTCCTGCCTGGCACTGGCCGTGCAGTACGAGGGGCGCGAGGTGACCACGATCGAAGGCCTGGCCGGCGACGGCGCCCTGCACCCGCTCCAGCAAGCGTTCATCGACCACGACGGGTTCCAGTGCGGCTACTGCACCCCCGGCCAGATCTGCTCGGCAGTCGGCATGGCCGCGGAGGTGGCGCGCGGGGTCCCCAGCCACGTGACCGAGGACGTCACGGCCGCCGAGATCGAGCTCAACCACGATGAACTGCGCGAGCGGATGAGCGGGAACCTCTGCCGCTGCGGCGCCCACAACGGGATCGTCGACGCGATCGTCGAGGTCTACACCGGGCGGGCCGGGTGATCGAGTTCCGGTATTCCCGCGCCGCCGACGCCGCCGACGCGATCCGCCTCGCCGACGGGGGAGCGCGCTACCTCGGTGGCGGCACGAACCTCGTCGACCTGATGCGCGAGAACGTCGAGACGCCGTCGGCGCTCGTCGACGTGACCGGCCTGTCGACCGATATCCAGGGAACCGCCGACGGCGGCCTGATGATCGGGGCAGCCACGCGCAACACCGCGGTGGCCGAGCACTCCGCGGTCCGCACTGGCTACCCGATGCTCGCCCGCGCGATCGTCGCCGGCGCCTCGGGACAGATCCGCAACATGGCGACGGTGGGCGGCAATCTGTTGCAGCGCACCCGGTGCGCGTACTTCTACGACACCGAGGGTGCGCGGTGCAACAAGCGTTCCCCAGGCCATGGCTGCGACGCGATCGAAGGCGTCAACCGCGGCCACGCGATCCTCGGTGCTTCCCCGTCATGCGTGGCCACCCACCCGTCGGATATGGGTGTCGCGCTGGCCGCGCTGGACGCCGTCGTGCACCTGCAAAGCTCGTCGGGTGTGCGTACGGTCGCTCTGTGCGACCTGCACCGGCTGCCTGGTGATCGTCCGGATGTCGAGACGGTGCTCGAGCCCGGCGAGCTGATCACCGCCGTGGAGCTGCCTGCGCCCGAGCTCGCCACGCGTTCGACCTACCGCAAGGTACGCGACCGTTCCAGTTATGCGTTCGCGCTTGTTTCCGTCGCCGCCGCACTCGTGCTCGAAGGCGAAACGATCGCCGTTGTGCGCCTCGCCCTCGGTGGGGTCGCCCCCAAGCCGTGGCGGGCGTGGCGCGCCGAGGAGGTGTTGCGAGGACGCGCGGCGACCATGGAGACCTTCGCTCGGGCGGCCGACGCCGAGTTGGCCGGGGCCCGCCCCCTCGCGGGCAACGCCTTCAAGGTCGACCTCGCCCGTCGCACGATCATCGCCGTCTTGCGGCAGCTGACCGAGGGAGGTCGCTCGTGAGCGACGCGCAATCCCAGCCCGCAGTGCCGGTCGCTCACGAGGGCTGGACGCCGGCTACTGGACCCGACCCGGTGTTGCGTGCCCGGCGCGGGCTCATCGGCGCGCCCGTATCGCGCCTGGACGGGCGGCTCAAGGTCCTGGGCGAGGCGCGTTTCGCCGCCGAGTACGTGTTCGAGGGCATGGTCTATGCCGCGCTGCGCTACGCCACCATCGCTCGCGGACGTATCTCCACATTGGACACCCGTGCCGCTGAGGCCGCGGCCGGGGTCGTGCTCGTCATGACCTACCGCAACGCCCCGCGAATCCGGCCGGCCCCGGCGTTTCTGACCGGGCCGAAGGCCTTCGGCGGGAGCACTTTGCCGATCATGCAGGACGACAGTATCCACTGGAACGGTGAGCCGGTCGCCGTCGTGCTGGCCGCGACGCAGGAGCAGGCCGATCATGCGGCGTCGCTGATCGAGGTCGCCTACTCGTCCTCGGCACCGCGGACGTTCGGGGACGCCGAGAGCGACCCACGCAGGCCGGATCACGTTCTGTTCCGGCCGACCACCGTCGCCGTGGGAGACGCCGAGGCCGCACTCGCCGGTGCGCCCCACTCTGTCGACGTCGTCTACCGCACGCCGCGCCACAACCACAACGCAATCGAGCCCCATGCGGTGACGGTGGCCTGGACCGAAGGCGACCTCGTCGTCCATGACTCGAGCCAGGCCGTGAAACCTCACGCCTGGACCTTGGCGCAGGTCTTCGGGATCGATGAGGACCAGGTGCACGTCAGCTCGCCCCACGTCGGCGGTGGGTTCGGCGGCAAGACGGTGTGGTCGCACCATGTGCTCGCCGCCGCCGCGGCGAAGCTCGCCGGGCGTGCGGTGCGGCTGACGCTTTCGCGCGAGGGCGTCTACCGGCTGGTCGGCGGTCGCACCAACACCGAGCAGCGGGTCGCGATCGGCGCCGAAGACGACGGGTGCTTCACCGCGCTGATCCATACGGGCGTCTCGGCGATCACTCCTTACAACGTGCTCGCGGAGCCGTTCACGCTGCCCGCCCGGATCATGTATGCGACCGGGACGCTGAAGGCGGATCAGCTCGTGGCGGACGTGGATATGCTCTCCAACTCGTTCATGCGGGCGCCGGGGGAGGCGGTCGGTACCTTCGCGCTCGAATCGGCGATCGACGAGCTCGCCGTCGAGCTCGGCCTGGATCCGATCGAGCTGAGAATCCGCAATGAGCCTGAGAAAGATCCAAGTACCGGGTTGCCGTTCTCGTCCCGTCAGCTGGTCGCGGCGTGGCGTGCCGGCGCCGCACGGTTCGGCTGGGCGCGGCGGAAGCGGCCGGGTGAGAGCAGGGAGGGCGAATGGCTGATCGGGATGGGGTGCGCGAGCGCGACGTATCCGCACCAGCGCTTTCCCGGTGCCCGCGCGGGGATCACCCTGGACCGCACCGGCCATGCGACGGTGCGGGTGGCGGCCGGCGACATGGGGATGGGCACCTCGACGACACAGACGATCATCACCGCGGAGCGCCTCGGGCTGCCGCTGGATCAGGTGACCGTCGCCTACGGTGACTCGTCGTTCCCCGGCACTTTCCAGGCCGGGGCCTCCGCGCAGACGGTGACGATCGCCGCCGCGGTGATTGCCGCACAGCGCGAACTCGTGGCACAGCTACTCAAACTCGCGGGTGAAGAGTCGCTTCTTGCCGGATTGACCGCCGACGAAATCGGTTGCCGCGACGAGGGACTCTGCGAACTCGCCGACCCGAGCCGCTGGGAGAGCTACGTGCGGATCCTGGAACGCGCCGGGCACGACGAGGTGTCCGTCGTCGCCTCCGCCGCCGACCCGGACGAGATGAAAGCCCACTCGATGCATTCCTTCGGCGCCGTCTTCTGCGAGGTCCGGGTCAACGAAGTCACCGGCGAGACCCGCGTCGACCGCGTCGTCGGTTCCTACGATTGCGGCCGCATCCTCAACCCGAAGACCGCCGCAAGCCAGCTCCGCGGCGGGATCATCATGGGGATCGGCCTCGCGCTCATGGAGGAGACCGCGTTCGACGAGCGGACCGGCCGGATCATGAACCCGAGCCTGACCGAATACCACCTGCCGGTCCACTTGGACGTGCCGAGGATCGAGGTCAGCTGGACCGACGTTCCCGATCCTCTCGCTCCCGCCGGCGCGCGTGGAGTCGGCGAGATCGGGATCACCGGCGTGGCCGCGGCGATCGCCAACGCGATCCACAACGCAACCGGCCGCCGCGTCCGCAACCTGCCGATCACGCTGGACAAGGTGCTCTGAGGGTCCATCATAATCATTGAGCGTCTTAACAATTGACCCCCTCATCAGCTAGCCTGGCGGGATGACTGCGGTAACTGATGAGCTGGCCGGGAGCAGTGTCGATCCCGAGTCGCCGGCGCGGGTCTCGTCCCGCTACGACAACCGCATCACTTTGCAGAAACTGGAGGTGTTCTGCTCGGTCATCGAGCTGGGCGGTGTCTCTCGTGCGGCGGATCATCTCTGGGTCGCCCAGTCGGTGGTATCCGGTCACCTGCGGTCGTTGCAGGAGCGGCTCGGTGTCCAGGTGCTCTACCGCGACGGTCAGCGCATGAAGCTGACGAAGGCGGGGGAGCAGGTTTACCAGTGGGCGAAAGAAATGCTTGCCGGCACGCGCGATCTCATGCGCAGGCTTGACGACCTCGATGACGCGAACAGCGGCACCCTTGCGCTTGCCGCGAGCCTGACCGTGGGCAGCTACCTGCTGCCGCCGATACTCGCCGGGTTCCGGCGTGCGCTGCCGCGCGCGATCATCACGATGCAGGTGTCTGATCCGGAGAGGGCGTTCGCCGCGGTGGGGTCGGGTGAGTGCGATCTCGGGATCGTCATCGCCGGCCCGGGGCACGAGCACCCACACGTGCGCTCGGAGGAAATCGGCCGTGAGGAGATCGTGCTCGTAGCGGCGCCCGACAGGCTCGCCGGGATCGACGAGCTCCAGCTGGCCGATCTCGCCAAGTTGGCCCTCGTGGCCCCCTTCGCCGGAAGTGTCGCGCGAGATGTCGTCGACCGCCGGCTCATGGAACGCGGCGTCCCCCCGCAGACCGCCGTGATGGAGCTCGGGCACCCGGAGGCGATGAAGCGTGTGATTCGCCATGGTGTCGACGCATGCCTGCTTTTTCGCAGCTGCGTCGAGGACGAGCTTCGCCAGGGGACCTTGCGGGAGATCCCGTTCGCTGACGCGGATCTGTCGATGCCGGTGTTCAGTCTCGTGCATTCCGAGCGGCCGCCGCTGCCCATCCAGATGGAGCTGGTGGAGCAGACCCGGGCACGCCTGGCTGCGAGGTAGCGGGCGTGGTGAGCGATTCCCGGAATGTCCCGACAGCACAAGGGGGAGCGCGTGATCGGGCAGGCCGACCGGCCGCCCTGGAGCGTGGCAACGTCCGCCCGCCGACGCTGCTGGCCATGCCGGCGTATTTGGCCGGCAATGTGGGCCGTGTCGGGGCTCGGTTGCTGCTTCGTGTCCTTGAGCAAGAAGGCCTGAGCATCAACGATCACGCGGTACTCGTCGCCCTACGCGATTTCGGGCCGCTGGCCCAGCACGAGCTCGCGGACCGGCTCGACGTCGACCGCAGCCAGGTCGTCGGCTTCGTCGACCGCCTGGAGCGTGAAGGCTGTGTCACCCGTTCACGAGACCCGAGTGACCGGCGGCGGGTGCTGGTTTCCCTCACCACCGAAGGGCGCACGACCGAGCGCCGGATGACCGCCGCGGCGCACCGGTCCCAGGCCACCATGCTGAGCGCCTTGTCACCCTCCGAGCAGGCGGAGCTGGTGGCCCTGCTCCAGCGAGTGCTGGACGCCCATGACGAGACGCGACTCGACCTCACCGCGCCTTAGCGGACCGCTCGAGCATCTGCTCGAGACTTTCGCGGATCGACACGACGGAGCCGCCGACATCGAGATGGCGCCGGCATTTCACGAGCGCAGAGGGCCAGTTCACGGTGACGGCGCGGGCGAGGCATCCTGAGCCGTCCGCATAGAGCGCAGCGCCTTTGGGCTTTTCGCCGGAAAGGTCGCCGACGAGTTCGGACTTGCCGTCGCTTGCGAAGCCGGCAACTTGGATCTTCCAGTCGTACTGGTGGCTCCAGACGTAGGGCACCGACTCCAGCACGGCCGGAGAACCGGGATGGAGGATGTTGTGGGCGACTCGCACCCCGTCCTCGGCCGCGGCCGACCAGTGCTCGGATCGATGGTGGCGGCCGAGGCCGGAATGCCACCGATTCGCGACGTCACCGACCGCGTAGATATCCGGAAAGCCTTCCGCGCGGCCGAACTCGTCGGTGCGAACTCCGCCGTCGAGCGCCAGTCCGGAGCCCCGTAGCCAGGAGTCATTGGGGACGGAACCGATCCCGACCACGACGGCGGCGGCCTTGATCGTTGCCCCATCGGCGAGGTCGACGCTGAGATCGCCCATGCACCCGGAGATGCCGCGAACCTCGGTGCCCAGGTGGGTGGTCACTCCGTGCCGGTGATGTAGCGCAAGGAAACGGGCAGCGAGATCGGGGCCGACGACGCGCTCCATCGGAGCGGTGAGCGTGTCGACGAGCGTGACGGCATGGCCCAGCATCCGCAGGGTCGCGGCTACCTCGCACCCCACCACTCCGGCGCCGATGACGGCCACGTCTCCGCCGCCGCGCAGGTCTGCGGTCAGTGCTTCGATATCGGCGACCGAGCGGATCCGGTGAAGTCCCGAGTGGGGATTCCACGGTGAGGGACGGGCTGAGGCGCCGGTGGCGACGACAAGCCGGTCGTAGGGCACAACCCTTCCGTCGGACAGTTCCACCAACGACGCGGAGGGGGCCAGCCCGACGGCTGCGGCTCCCAGCCGCAGGTCGATGCGGGCGGCATCGGCGGCGTGCTCGTCCAGCAAGGTGAACCGCCCGAGGTTCCATTGACCCGACAAGAACTGCTTCGAAAGCGGCGGCTTGTCGTAGGGCAGCTGGGATTCGTCACCGACGAGGACGAGCTCTCCCTCGAATCCCTGTCCGCGCAATGCCAGTGCCGTTCGTACCCCGGCTATGGAAGCCCCCACAACCACAATCCGCTCCGACATCCTCGACCTCGCCCTCAGTAGATATGGATCCGCCGCCACCCGGGAACTCCCGTTCACCCCCGCACGGACCCGGCCCGCGGCATCTGGAAAGCCGCGGCGGCGCCGGGTGGCGCGGCGGCGTAGAGCCAGTCGAGTTCGCTGTAGTCGTCGGGAGCACGCATCGCCAGGAACCTGTTCCGCAGTCCGACTGTGAGCGGATCATCGGTATGCCACATATCGCCCCACGGCCGGGCCCGGGTCTGGCATTGCGCCGTGCGCGGCAGGCGCACCGTCTCGAAATCGCGGTAAGCGGTATCAATGTCGCTACCGTTGTGCGCTAACCGATAGCCGAGTTCGACGGCATCTTCCAGCGCCTGACACGCGCCTTGGCCGAGGTACTGGAGCATCGGGTGTGCCGCGTCGCCGGTGAGCAGGAGCCGCCCGTTGATCCAGGTGTCCGTCGGTATGCGGTCGTACATGGGCCAGTGCCGCTCGCGTCCGATCCGCGACACCGCCGCTCGCACCGCTCCACAAGCGTCGGCGAAAGCGTCGTCGAGCTCGTCCGGGGTACCCCACTCGCCCGGCTCGGTATGTCCATTGTGGAATCGCTTGCTACGGAACACGACAACTTGGTTGTACAGCTCGCCGCCACGCACCGGGTACTGAATGGCGTGGATGCCGGGCCCGACCCACAATGTGACTTCATCGGCCGCGACGGCGCCGTCCATGTGGTCCATCGGCACGGTGCCGCGGTAAGCGGCATAGCCGCTGCACACCGCTTCGTCACCGATGACCTTGCCGCGCAACGTGGAATGCAGACCGTCGGCCGCGACCAATGCATCGGTGTGGTAAGTCGCGCCGTCCGAGCAGACGACGGTGGCGCCGTCGGCGCGAACCTCGGCGTCGACTACGGTCCGCCTGGTCTCCAGGGTGATCAGCTCGCACGCACGACACTTGGCCAGCAATGCTTCGAGCAGGTCGCGGCGATGCAGGACGAGGTAGGGGTAGCCATAACGGCTTTCAAACCCCGTGCCGAAATCGAGCGTCGTCAAGACATTTCCGTCGACCGCGTCCTTCATCACCGCCCGACGCGGCGCGACCGCGAGCGGGCGGATGTCGTCGTAGACACCGAGAGCAGCAAGTGCCCGGCTCGCGTTCGGTCCGAACTGCAGGCCGGCACCGATCTCCGCGAACTCGGCGGCGCGCTCCAGGACGTGGACCCGCCGACCGTGCCGCGCGATCGACAGCGCAGTGGCCAAGCCGCCGATACCTCCGCCCACGACGAGGAGCGGGACCGTGGTTGTCATGCCGTCGCTCCTATCGCGGAGGTGGCCTCGAACCGCCGTGTCGCCATGATGCTCCGATCAAGTTCGGCGAAAGTGGATTTGGCCGGACGCTGGTGGGCTCGGTGGCCTCAGGCCCGGCGATGGGAGAACCCTGATAATAGAGCGTATACGTATCAATTCGAGCATGCAAGGTGTAAAACCTTGTTACCACTAGGAGATACCTGCCGTGTTGGGACCAGGTCGGAGGCTATCCATCCGTATACATACTATCGGCGCCTGAAAGGTCGTCGCCGCAAAGTCGGGTGTGAGCCGGGATATCGCCATCCACCGATCGCCTCGCGGCCGATTCGTATTTGTCCGGGTCGAGATGTGCGGCTTTCATGGCACTGGAAAGGGGCATCGTCATGTTCGAGCAGGAAGTACCGTCCGATCGCCACAAAGTGTGCATTGTGGACGGTCGTGCAGCCTCCAGGGGTTCGCGCCCACCCGGTCCGGCGCTGGATCCTGAACCACACGACCACTCTGACGGGATGGCTGAATGTCCAAACTCCTGATCGTGATCGGCAGCACCCGGCCAGGCCGCGTCGGGCTCCCGGTGGCCGAATGGTTCGCGGCGCACGCGGTCGCCGACGGCCGCTTCGAGGTGGAACTGGCTGATCTCGCCGAACTCGAGCTACCGCTGTTCGACGAACCCCATGCGCCTTACTTGCGCCAGTACACGAAGGCGCACTCGCTCGCGTGGAGCGCCACGGTCGATGCCGCGGACGCGATCGTCATCGTGACCGCCGAGTACAACCACGGATACCCGGCCCCGCTGAAGAACGCGCTCGACTACCTTTGCCACGAATGGCGGCACAAACCACTGGGATTCGTGTCCTATGGCGGTATAGCGGCGGGGACCCGGGCCGTCCAGCAGCTCCAGCAGGTGGTGGTGGCGCTGCAAATGGTGCCCGCGCCGACCGCGGTCAAGCTCCCCAACGTGTTTGCGATGTTCGACGAGCAGTCGAATTTCGTCGCCAACGACTCGGCAGAGCAGGCCGCGAGCGCGATGCTCGCTGAGCTCGAGACACTCAACCGGGTGTTGGCGCCGCTGCGCGCACCCCAGGCGGCCGGCAGCTGAGGGGAACCGCCCGCCGCATTTCGGACTTTGTAGACCGCACAACGCTTGCAAAGGAGCAACCGATGGCCGATTCACCCTTCGATCCCTTCAGCCAGTCCCACCACGCCGCCGCCGAGCAGGCGCTGGCCGACGCACGCGCAAGGGTGACCTGCCCGTATCCGGGAATGGCGGTCGTGGCCGACAATGCCACGGTTCGCGAAGTGCTCGGCGATGTCGACAGATTCTCCAACGAATACAATTTCGATCTCGAGCGTGGACCCGCGCCAGCCGAACGCGATCCGATGAACACCGTCATCGCGAGGTCCGACCCGCCTTTCCACACCGAGATCCGCCGATTTCTCCGCCGCTGGTTCGAGCCTGCGCGGCTGCGGAAACTGGAACCACGTGTCCGTGAGCTTGTCAAGGAAGCCGTCGCCGAAATCCCCGACCATGGTCGGGCCGACCTCGTCCACCATTTAGGTCGAGTCATTCCCGGTCGCACCGTCTATACGATCATCGGCGTCCCGACCGAAGACTGGGACCGAATGCAGGCGCTGTCAGACGAGTTGAACGCGAATCTCCCGGCGGCGAGCCCAGGGCTGATCGGCCAGATCATGGACATCTTCGTCCGTGTGCTCAAGCAGCGGCGCGAGTCGGGCGAACGACGTGACGACGTGATCGACGGTCTCGTTCACCCGGGCGAAGGCCTCTCCTTCGACGATGTGGTCGCGGCCCGGCACCTCCTGCAACTGTTCGTCGCGGGAGCTGACACCACCACCAGCTTGATCGGCAATGTGCTGTACCGCCTCTTGGAAGAGCCGTCTCGGTGGGACCGTGTCGTCGCCGACCCGTCACTTGCGGCCGCGGCGGTCGAGGAGTCGCTCCGGCGTGACTCACCTCTGCAATACACCCTGCGCACCACGGTCACCGGCACCCAACTCGCCGGCTGCCCGGTCACGCCGAAGGACCGGGTCGTGTTGAGCCTGCAGTCCGCCAACTGGGACGAGCATGCCTGGGGGGACTCCGCGCTCGAATTCGACCTCGACCGCGTGGGAGTCGCGGCGCATCTCGCCTTCGGTTCCGGGATTCACACTTGCCTCGGAGCGCCGATCGCGCGCATCGAAGCACGCGTGATCATCGAGGCGCTCGCTGAACGTTTTCCTCGCATGCGGCTCAGCGACGGTTTCACAATCGAATATGTGCCGGCCCCCCAAATGCGCTTACCCCGGAGCCTGCTCGTCGACGTGAATCCGTCAATGGCCGATGAACCGACGTCGCGGCCAACGCAGCTCGAGGTGGACCGCGATCGCTGCGAAGGCCATGGCCTATGCGAAAACGCAGCACCGGATCTGGTGCACCTCGACGACGACGGCATGCTGGTGATCGACCAGTCCGACGTACCCGCCCACCTCTCGGGGGCCGCCGCTCAGGCTGTTCAAGTGTGCCCGGTGGCTGCCCTCAGGCTCCGCTGAATCGGCGAAACAGGTGTGCGCCGCCTGCCCGGTCACCGACCCGTGCCGGGGGTACGCGCGGGCGGGGTTCGAACGGTGGGGCGTGT
>NZ_WMBA01000021.1 GCF_009707865.1 Amycolatopsis pithecellobii | reverse complement strand
GTGCCGGGGGCGGGACTCGCCGACGTCGACGCGGTGCCGGTGCCGTGCGGGCAGCCGGGGCGGAACCGTCGGCGTCGATCTCGATGAGCCGCACGTTGAGACCCTGACCGAAGCGCAGCCCGGAGTACGACGCGATCTCCACGTGGTCGCGCATGATCTCGTCGACCGAAGACGCCGAGTGACCCAACCCCGTCAGTGCCGCGCGCACCAGCTCGTCCATGCGGGCACGCCGGTCCGGCACCACCGCCTCCCGGCCGCCGATCTCGATCCGCAGTTTCGGACCCGGACTGCTCGCTCCGAGCCGGGACGAGAAACCCTGCACCGCCCAGGTGAGTTGCTCCTCGGCCACCACCGGCAGCCGGGCGTCGTGGATGAAGCCCGTCTCCAGGAACTTCGCGTTTTTGTAGTCCTCGGCGGTGCGTCCCGACGAAGGCCTCGCCCGGTAGTAAAGGCCGTGGTCGTCCGTCGCTCGGGCCCCGGTGAAGACCCAGGTGATCGGGAGCCTGTCCACCAGGCTCGCCTCGACACCAGCCCTGGTCATCCCCGCCGCGAGCTGCTCGCGCAGATACGTCTTCGCCCGTGTCTCGGCTTCCGGCGACGGAAGCTGGGTTGGCCAGGATCGCACCGTGATCCGCACGTCGTGCAGTTGTACGCCCTCACCGAGCCCGCGGATCTCCTCGGCCAGACGCTCCCCGAATGTCTGGAACTCCTCGAGGTGATCCTCGCGCAGAATGATCTCGTCCGCCGTGAGCTCGGTGAACTCCGCGTGCTGGAGCTTCCCCAGCGAAACCTCGGCGTCGGGGAGCCCAAGCCACTGCAGTTCCATCGGATCCCCGGACATCTGGGTGTCCAGGGCGTGGTCCGGACCGGTGATGGCCAGGAGCAGCCCGACATGCCGCGCCCGGCGTTCGGTGAACGTGATGTGCCGCCGGATCAGTTCGTCGGCCGTCGCCTCCCGGCCAGGACCCAGCACGGTGCGGACCATCGCGGTCACCAGCTTGGCGACATCCCCGTGACGTTGAGCCAGCTCCGTTCCGCCTCGCTGGAGCACCACGACCAACTTGGGCGGATCAGCCGGCCCTGTGTGGTCCTCGATCCGCTGGACGAGACCTTCCGTCATCCATCGCCACCGCCGCAAGTACGCGCCCGGGATTCTCGTGACCAGGTTGGTGGCGCCCGTGAACGGCAACGCCAGCGCCCGCGCCGCCCGATAGTTTTCCGCCCGCAGGTGCGGCGAATGGTGCACCGTGAGCGCGAAACCGGCATTGTCGGCCGCGGTCGCGGCGGTGAAGCGGTCGAAACGCAACCGCAGCACCCGCGGGTTCATCCCCGCGGCTTTGACGGCGGCCCGCAGTTCCTTCTCGACCTGCCGGGAAATCCGGCCGCCTCCGGCGAGGTGGTTGCGAACGTCCCGGTAATGCAGCCGGACGTCCGGCAGCTCCCGGCCCGCCAGGTACAGCTCCTTGACGTTCGCCGCGTAGGTCTCGGCGAACGTCCGGACGTCGCGCAGCGCATCCTCCGGCAGCGTCGGCGCGCCGGATTCGAGCGAAAACCTCAGTTCCCCGACCACGGCATCCGACGGCTGTGGTCCGGGCTGCCTGCCACGCACGGGCGAGCCCACGGGGAGTTCGACCACGTCCGAATCGGCCACTTCCCGCAGCGAGGACTCGCTTGTCACCGAGGCGGTATCGGAGTCCTCATCCAGCTTGCCCGCACCCGCCCGCGACGACTCACCCGCCTGCCGTGTCTCCGGCGGCCGAGCACCACCCGGCGCGCCCGAACGCCGCGGCCACATCACGTCATCGACAAGGCCGTCCGACCACGACTTCGCAGTGTTGGCACCAAACCGACGCAGCGCCCACGCCACCAAATCCACCGCGGCCCGATACCGCGACCGATGCGCCCGCACCACCCACGAATCACCCGGACGCGGGAACTGATGCCGCGCGTTCACGATCTCCCGGGCAGCCTCGAACAACGGATCCCCGTCGGGCACATCCCTCAACTCGGCCCGCGCCTTCTCCAGCTCCTCCGCCAGCCGCGGCAACGGGTTGTCCGGATCGGTGTACACCTCCGGACCGAACAACCCCACCTCGGGACGCTGCCCCTCCACCTGCAACTGCACCCTGCCCAGCAGCGGATCACCGGCGAGATGCTCAACGGGCGACACTCTCATCCGGTCCATGGCCAGCGCCAGCATCTGCTCCCGCGACCTCGGCAGCGCGCCCTCCGGATACTGGCCCAGCCGTCGCCACACCGCGGACTCCACCAACGACCCCAGGGCATCGGCGTTCGCATCCGAACCCGCCGCCACGTGCACCGTGCCCCGCATCAGCGGCAACCGGTCGGGTGGCGCCTGGACAAGGGCATCGACGAAGCCTTCGGCCATCCACTCGATCCGGTGGCCGTCAGCCGCAACCAGGTCGCCGGCGGCCGTGAGCGACGTGTCCAGGGTGACCTGCGCCCGGTACGAACGGATTGACCGGCTCTCCCCCGGCTGGATCCTGACCTGCCAGTTCCCCGCCACCTCCGACGTGGCCGGTACCGGCTCCACCGTGATCGCCCAGTTCCGCGGCCGGTCCGGGAACTCCTGGGCCGGGTACCACATTTCCAGCTGCGCGTTGAGCGCCTCGCGCAGCTCGCCCTCCAGCATGCCGCCGATGCGCCGGAACTCTTCCTCCGCCAGCACACTGGGGTCCGCCTCGACCGCGATCCTTACGTCATACCCTTCGTGCCCGGACTCCCGCGTGACCGTCTGCCAGAGGATCTCCTCAGCAGCGCCCCGCATGGCAAGCTGATCCGCCTCGGACAGCCGCGGCGCCGCTGGATCACCCACTCCGCCACTGGCAATGGCACCCCGGGGCCCGGTTGCCGCCGGTTCACCCACCAAGGTCTGCGCCTGACCCGTGAAGGTGGTCTCCGAGTACTGGATGAGGTCGGAGAACCTCCTCGAGGGGCCGGCGGAGTCCTGGCCCGCCGGCCGGTGCGGCAAGGGCTGCTCCTCGCGCTCCATCCGGTCATGGTCGCGCCGGCGACCGGTCACCTGTTCCCACTGCGCGCGAACCTCGGGTGGGATACCCGATCCCTGCCGGGGGCGAGACGACCCTTCCGCCGCTCCCGCGACGAAGTCGAAGAGGTCGCCGAAGGACATGTTCCGAGCGGTGCCGGCTGCCGTGGGCGGTCGGGCTTCGTTGTCGTCGCCCATCCGCAGCGGTGACCCCGGCTGGAACAGGATCACGTCTTCGAAGGGATCGGCGACCGGCTCGGTGAACAGGCCAGGCCGCTGCCCGTCCGTCGTCCTTTCCGGCACGAACAGCCCGTCCGCCGAACCCGAGTCGGACCTGTCATCCGGCAGTTCCGCGCGACCGGCCTGCGGCGCCCCGCCCGTCTCGGCCAAGCGCAGATTTCCGCCACGGAGCGCGCGAAGTCCGGGTTTCCAGCCGACCGTCACGTGCCCCATGATCGAATCGACCGAAGGCCACGACGGGTCACGCAGCTCCGCGAGTAGTTCCCGCGTCAACCGGTCGAGGTAGGCCCGGCGAACAGGTCCCGACCGCTTTCCGCCGCCGACGGTCAGGGAAAGGCCGGGACGGTCGCTTTCGGCAGCAGCACGGAACCGCTCGGCGAACCCTTCGACAGCCCACTTGAAGCGTTTGAGTTCGGCCACCGACAGCTCGGTGCGGTGGGTGACGAAAGCGCCCCGCAGCGTCTTGGCGTTCCGGTAGTGGTCCGGGGTTTTGCCGGGCGAGACCGACCACGCCAGCACCTCCGGCCCATGCTCGGTGCGCCCGATGCGCTTGATCCGGGTGAACTCGAGGCCCAGCGCGCGGGAGTCGACGCCCTGCTCCGCCATCGCGTCCCGCACCAGGTCTTCGATGTGGTCGAGACCCAGCTCTCCGTGCTTCCTGACGACGCCGGGCGTGCTGGTGAAGAAAAGCCTGATATCCGGCAGTTCCTGGCCGGGACGCAGGTTCTTGATCTCGGCCGCCCGCTGCCGTCCGAATTCGCGGAACCTCTCCTCGTCTTCACCGACAAGCTGCAAGCCCTCGTCGTCGGTGGGCGGGTGGAACGCGCCCTTCTGCCGGGAAGCCGGCTCCGTCGATTCCGGCTCGGCTTGGTCGACGTCGCGTACCTCCATGAGCAAGGAACCGGACGAACCGGCCCAGTGCTTGTACGGGGTGAACCGGGCCCAGTTGGCCAGAACGCGGTCGACGGCGGCCCGCGAAGGAGTGGCACCGTAGCCGGTCAGCACGGTGGTGGCCGCCGCGTGCACGATCCGCCGCGCCTCCTCCAGGTGCGGTACCTCGTTGACCGCGCTGCGGGTGACCACGGCGACGTCGAGGATCCGGTTCGCCTCCGGTGCGGTCAGCAGGTCCTGGAAGAACGTTTCCGCCTTCCACGTCAGCCGTTGTTCGGCCGCCGCGGACAGTGCCGCGCGCCGCGGCAGGAAGGCTTCGTTCACCTCCGCCGCGGAGCGGTAATGCTCGGCCGTCAGGTCCGGCGTCTCATGGAAAGCGACCCGGAACCGCTCACCGGTGTCCTGGTGCGGCAGCCGGGTGAACACCAGCCCGAGCGCGTCCGGATCCCCGCCCAGCGCGCGGACTCCGGCCTTGAACCTCGCTTCCAGGTGCTCGAACATCGCCTGCACACGGCGGCTGTCGAAACGCTCATTGGTGTAGACGTGCAGGCGGACATCCTGCTGCTGCAGGTTGTGCGCCGCGCGCAGCTGCACCCGGTTCCCGTAGTCGGCCACGGCCCGGTCCAGCTCGGCACGCCCCTCATCGGTCGCCGAAACCAGCTCGTTCTTCGTGAAGCCGCCCGCCCACGACCTCTCTTCGGCGCCGACGCCCTGGGGAATGCGGGAGACCATGCCGGCGGGCAGCAAGGCAGTCCGAGGTGCGTCAGCCGGCTGGCCGGGTTCTTCCGCCCGGTCGAGTTCGTGTGCCGGCCCGAGGATGTCCGCGTGCAGCACCGTGAGCTGGTTCTTCCCGGCGACTTCGGCGAAGCCGATGTTGTTCCGGATGATCTCGTCGACCAGCGGCGAGCCCTCGCCCAGGATCGCGGTCAGCGCAGTGCGCACCGCGTCGGTGACCGTCCGCCGCCGTTGGTCCTTCGACGGTTCCGGCCCCCGGGCGTCCAAAACGAGCTTCACCTGCTCGCCGTTGTCGGCGACCCGCTGGACGAGACCCTCCAGCAACCAGGTCAGCTTCAACCGCGCGGCGACCGGGAGATCGCTCGCCTTCTGCAGGAAGGGCAGCTCCAGTTTCCGCGCCCGGCGATAGCTTTCCACCGTTCGTTCGGGCGTCCGGTGGACGACGATCTGCACCACCGGGTCCATGCGCTTCGCCCGGGTGTGCACCTGCGTGCTGAAGTCCAGGCCCAGCGCATCGGCGTCAAGGCCACGCGCGTTGACGGCGGCACGCAGCTCGTACTTCAGCAGATCGAACAGCGCGTTCTCGTGTTCGGGGTTCGAGTAGGCCTCGGACAGAGTCAGGTTCAGCCGGTAGTCCGGCAGCTCCTGCTCCTTCTCCACCCGCTGCGCCACGTCGTCCGCGTAGCGGTTCGCGAGCTCGGCGAAGGTGTTCCGGTCGTCCTCGGGCACCTCCCACGGCCCCGCGCCGGTCAGCCGGCTCTCCCAGGTGCGCACGGGCGGGTCGACGCGGCTGGCCGCGGTCAGTGGCCGGACCCGGTCGGCGGCCGGCAGTCCGGGGAGTGCTTCGCTCCGGTTCTGCCGCGGTGCGGGCACCGGCTGGGAGCTCGACGAGGCTGCTTCAGGCTGCGATTCGGCGCGGGCCGGCTCGGCGCGGCGCGGCACGTCGAGCAGGACCGTCGGCCTGAACTTGGTGATCGCCCTGGACCGCTGGTGATAAGGGGTGAACCGGAACCACTCGCGCAGCGCATCTTCGGCCGACGGCAGGGACTGCGCCGAGCCCTGCCGCTCGAGGGCCGCGTCGATGCGCTCGCCGACGAGACGGCGCACCGCCTGGAGGTAGGGGCCGACCCTGACCTCCGGACGGATCGCCACGCCCAGATCGGCGACCCGCCGCTCGTGCGGTGGCAACGCAATCTGCTCGTCGAGGAAGCTGTCGAGGCGCCACGTCAGCCGCTGCACCGCGGCTTCCGACAGCACGGAACGGCTGGGCAGGAAGGGCTCGGTGAGCTCGCTCGCGGAGCGGTAGTGCTCAATGGTCTCCCGGCGGTGGTCCCACCGTTCGAGCTTGATGCCGGGTGGCCTGGCGTGCCGGCCCTGTTGGTAGGTGTACTCGCTGAACTTGAGCGCGCTCTTGTCGCCGCCCCGAGCCTCGTACGCGTCTTCGAAGGGCTTTCGCAGGGCCGCGAACCGGTTCGCGAGCCGGGTGCTGTCGCTCCCCGCGAGCGTCAGGACGCCCAGCCTGAGGTCGGGCAGCTCCACGTTCTGACCGGTGCGGGTCCACGCCTCGTCGGCGAACGACTCCGCGTACTCCCCCAGGCTTTCCGTGGTGTCCTCGCCCAGTTCAGCGCTGCGGGCGCCGAGGAATTCGCCGGTCCACCCGGTCCCCTCCTCGGGCTCGGTGCCGAAGCGGGCGACCAGCCGGTTCTTCATCCGCTCGGGAAGCGGGACCGGAGCCGGATCGGCCGATGCCGCTGAGGGCCCTGCCTGGCCCGACGACTCGCCTTCCGGACGAGGAGGCCGGCCGCGCCGCGGAGCGCCGCCGAGCAGACCGCCTTCCCGTGGCCACATCACGTCGGGAACCAGGTCGCGAGCCAGCTCGCCGGCGCGAACGGGTCCGTTACGGTGCAGTTCCCACGTCACCAAATCCAGCGCGGCTGTGAACCGGTTCCCGTGGGCGATCTCCGCCGGCGAGCTCTGCCACACCTTCGGCAGCTGATTCCACTGCGCGAGAATCTGCCTGGCTTCGCCCCGCCGTGCCTGGGCCTCCGGCAGCCCGGCCAGCTCCCAACGGGCCTGGCTCAGCAGCATCCTCCGGTTGGGCAATGGGTCCGTCAGTGCCGTGAACACCTCCGGGCCGAACAGCCCGACCGCGGGACGCTGGCCCTCCACCGCGACGTCCATCAGGCCGAGGCGTGGGTCGGCCGGGTCCGGATGCGCCAGCACCTCCAGGTGGGTCTGTGCCAGCACCCGTGCCGCCGTCAGTGCGTGCGTACCCGTCCGGTACTCACCCAGCCGCCGCTCGATGACCTCGGTTATGAAAGCCTTGATCGGCCGGGCCCACGCGGCCGCATCGACGTCCGGCGAGACATGCAGTGCCGCCCGGAGACGAGGCGGCATCGGCCCCGACACCATCGCATCGACGAAACCTTCCGTCATCCGCTCCACGCGCCGGGCGATATCCGGTGGCAGCACACCCTCGGCACCAAGTCGCCCCTGGAAGGTCTTCCGTGCGCGGTCCGCCGCCGCCTCGTCGCCATATCGGGGCGAACCGACCTCCGGAACCAGCGTCTCCGACAACGCGGCCGCACCGGTCCGCCCACGCTGGTGCAGCTCCCACGCCACCAGGTCCACCGCGGCGTCGAACCGCGACCCATGAGCCCGGTGCACCCACGACGTGTCGTCGCGCCGCGGCGGCTGGTGGCGCTCGATGACAAGCCGGAGCGCGTCCTCCCGGAGCGTCTGCCCGTTGGGGAGGTCAGCCAGCGCCGCACGCGCCTCCGCGATCGCCTCGGCCCTGGCGGGCAACGGATGCGCCACCAGGGAGAAGGCCTCCGGACCGTACAGGCCGTACGCCGGACGTTGCCCGTCCACATGCACCACGACCGCACTGCGGAAATCCGGGTCGTCGTGCTCCACCACCGAGTCCTTGACCCGGGCCAGGACCGACTCCACCGGCACGGTCGCCGCGCCCGGCGGGTACTGCTCCCACCGCCGCCGCACCGCCGCTTCCACCAGCCGCCCGGTCATGACGGGCTGGTCCGGGCGCTGCCCGGCCGGCACGTGCACCGATACCGACAGCTGGGGCAACCGGTCGGCCGGCGCCCGCACCGCCGCATCCACGAAGCCTTCCGCCATCCGCACAACCCGCAACTGCTCAGGGGTCACACCGGTCCACGACTCGAGCGGGCTGGAGAAATCGACCCTGGCGCGGTCCGGGATCAGCGTCGGATCCGGCACATCCGGCTCGATCCCACTCTGCTGCTCCACCGTTTCCGGCCGGGGCTGCGGCGCAGTGGCGTCGGCCGTCTCGGTGAGCCGCACGTTGAATCCCGGTCGGGAGTTCAGCCCGGGATCCGACGTGATCTCGACCCGGTCGCGCAAGATCTCGTCGACCGAAGTGTCCTGGCGGCCCGCCGCTTTCAGTGCCGCGCGCACCAGCTCGTCCATCCGGGCACGCCGTTGCGGCGCCACCGCGTCCCGGCCGCCGATCTCGATCCGGAGCTTCAAGTCCGGGCTCGCATCGAGCCGGGACGAGAACCCCTGCGCCGCCCAGGTCAGCTGTTCCTCGGCCGCCGCCGACAGCCGGGTGTCGTGAATGAAGCCGGTTTCGAGCGACTTCGCGTTCTTGTAGTAGTCGGCGGTACGGCCCGACGAAGGCTTCGCGTGGTAGTGGACACCTTGGTCATCCGCCCGGTTCGGTTCGGTGAAGACCCAGGTGATCGGAAGTCGGTCCACCAGACTCGCATCGACACCGGCCCTGGCCATCCCCGCCGCGAGTTCCTCGCGCAGATACGTCTTCGCCCGTGTCTCGGCTTGCCTCGACGGAAGCTGTTGTCTCCAGGCTCGCACGCTGATCCGCACGTCGTGCCACTGCACGCCCTCACCGAGCTTACGGATCTCCTCCGCCAGACGCTGCCCGAACGTCCGGAAGTCCTCGCGATCGTCGTGCACCAGACCGAATCCGTCCGGCGAGAGCAGATCGAACTTCGCGTGCTTCGGCTCGGCGAGCGGAGCCTTGGCAGCGCGATCTTCATGGGACTGGATCCGGGGCCACTGCGGCTGCATCGGAGCCGAAGGCACGTGGGCATCCAGCTCGTGGGCCGGACCGGTGATGGCCAGCACCACCCCGACGGAACCCGCGCGATCGGTGATCGTGACGTGGTCCCGGATCAGCGCGGCGGCCACCTCCAGTCCACCCGTGCCCAGCACCGCGCGGACCATCGCGTTCACCAGCTGGACAACGGCGCGCCGACGGGGGGCCGACGGTTTGCTCGCGTGCTGAAGGACCACGGTCAACCGGGGCGCATCGCCCGGACCCTGGTGGGCCCGGACCCGCTGGATGAAGCCCTCGGTAAACCACCGCCACCGCCGCAAGGACGCCACCGGGATTCCCGTGTCCCGCAGGCCGCCCAAGAAGGGCATCGCCAGCGTCCGGGCCGCGCGATAGTCCTCCGGCCGCAGGTGCGGCGAGTGGTGCACCCTGAGCGCCACACCGGCGTCGGCGGCCGAAGCCTCGGTCATGGTGCGGTCGAAACGCAACCGCAGGACCCGCGGGTCCAAGCCCACGGCGCTGACCGCTGCCGCCAGCTCCTTTTCGATCTGCCCGAAAACCCGGTCCGGGGCGTACTGAGCCGTAGTGTCCCGGTAGTGCAGCCGGATGTCCGGTAGCTCCCGGCCGGCCAGGTACAGCTCCTTGACCTTCGCCGCATAGGTCTTGGCGAAGGCACGCAGGTCCCGCAGCCCGTCGTCCGACAGTCCCCGCACGCCGTCGCGGGTCTCGAGCGAATAGTTCAGTTCATCGACCACGCCATCGGACGGCTGTTGCGCGAGCTCCATGGCACGCACGGGCCTACCCTGCGGAGGAACAACGACCTCCGAGTCAGGCACGTCCGGCAGCGAGGACTCGCTGGTGACCGAGGCCGTATCGGCATCCTCGTCCAGCTCGTCCCCACGGGCCCCCGTCCACTCGTCTTCCCACGCGGTGAAGCCGGCCTGGTCCTCCACATGTCCTGCCGGCGGCACGTCCAGCAGGACCGCGGACCTTCTGGACTGGCCCGTGAGATACGGGGTGAACCGGAACCACTGCCGCAGCGCCTCTTCCGCCGACGGGAGCCCCGGATCGGACGAATGCCTGCGCAAAGCCGCCTCGACCCGGTCGAACACCAGGCGTTGTACCGCTCTCAGATGCGAATCGGCCTGGGAGCCGCGCTGGAACGTCACGCCCGCACCTGCGATCCGGCGCTGCTGCGGCGGCAACGACAGCTGCTCATCAAGGAAACTGTCCAACCGCAACGACAACCGCTCCTGCGTGCCCTTCGACAACACCGGCTGCGACGCCAGGAAGAACTCGGTCAGCTCCGCCGCCGAACGGTAATAGTCCCGAGGTAACTCCGGACCGTCGAACCGCTCGACCCTGATCTCGTGCGTCACACCCCGCATCGACGACTGGTAGGGAAGTTCCGTGATACGCAGGAGGCTCTTGTCACCACCGCGAGCCTCGATCGCATCCTCGAAAACCTTCTTCAACCGCGAGAACTTCAGCGGAGCAAGCTCGGTCTCATCGTGCCTCGAGAGAACACTCAGCTGCAGATCGGGGGCGACCGCATCGTTCCCGGCCCTGGTCATGACCTCCTCGGCGTAGGAATCCGCGAACTCCCGCAACCCCTGCACCGTGTCTTGGTCCAACCCGGCGATACCCAGGCCGGCGAACGTGCCCGACCACGCTTCGGCCTCCGGAAGTTCGGCGCCGATCCGGGGCAGCTGGTGCTGGGGCAGAAAAACCGGTTCGGGCACGTCAATGCGGGGTAGGGACGCCGGAGGGGCAGCCACCACCGGAGGACTTTGCCGGGGCGGCACATCGAGCAGCACCGCGGTCTTGCCGTCCGAGGCCCCCCGGTACGGGGTGATCTTGAACCAGTCCCGCAGCATCTCCTCGGCCGAAGGCAACCCCTCGTCGGAAGAATGCCGCTCGAACATCGCGTCGATACGCCCGGAGATCAGCCGCCGCGCCTCAGCCAGGTAAGGGAGCTGCGCCTGGGTCAGGTGAGCGCCGGGATCGCCCTCCGGCGGAACCACCACCGCTACGTCGGCGGCACCGCGCTCCTCAGCGGGCAGAGCCAGCTGCGCCTCCAGGAAACTGTCCAACCGCAACGCCAGCCGCTCCTGCACCGCCGCCGGCAAAACCGGATACGACGGCACAAAGAACTCGGTCAGATTCGGCGCCACCCGATAATGCCGCCGAGCGGTGCGCGGGCCGTCGAACCGCGAGATCTTGACCTGAGACGTCTCGCTCGGCACCGGCAGCTCGGTGAGACGCACCAGGCGCCGGTCGCCGCCACGCGCCACAACCGCGTCTTCGAAAACCTTTTTCAGCCGCGAGAACTGCTCCCCGACCCGGTCCATCTCCTCCGGCCTCGCGAAGACACTCACCCGGAGATCAGGCAGCACCGCGTTCGTCTCGCCACGAGCCAGCACCTCCTCGGCGTAGGCATCCGCGAACATCCCCAACCCAGGCATCGCGGCTTCGTCCGGCCCGGCACGGCCAGCACCGGCCACAGGACCGGACCAGCTTCTGCCATGAGGCGGCCTGATCCGCATCCGGTCACCTAAGTGCGCCGGCAGCGGGGCCGGCGCGACCGGTTCGGCCACCTGTTCGGGCGAGTCGACCTGGATGTGGTCCGCAGGAGTGGTTGCGCGCGACTCGGTCGCTTCGGGGCGCAGGAGATGCGGCTGCACGGTCGGCTCGAGGCGAAGTTCCCACTTTCCGTGGTCCTCGGGCGCCCCGCGGACGGTCTCCCACCGCACGTTCCACGCCAGGTCGTCGGCCGGACGCCCGCCCGGCACTGCGTCGACGGCCCGCGCGAGACCCGCGCGGATCGACTCCGCCATCCGGCCGTGCCGCTCGTCGTCGGTTCCGCGCAGCGTGACCAGCAGCTCGAACGAGGTGTGCCCCTGCCGCATCAACGCGGCCACCTCGCGGGCAGGACCAACCAGGACAGCGGTGTCGGCCGGGGTGAGTTCGAAGCCGTGTTCGTCGTCGAACTCACCGAGAGCACGCACCCGGCTTCCGTTGAGGCGCAGGTAGCGGGCCAACGCGGATTCGGTCTCCGCGACCGGATCCGGCGCGGTAGCCGAAGTGGACGGAGCGGGGCCCGGCTGCTCATCCGGAGCCGTCTCGGTGAGCCGGAACTCGATTCCTTGGGGCAAGTGGAGCTCAGACCAGCCGACCCGGACATGGTCACGCAGGAGCGTCTCGACGTCCGGCAGGCCCGCCGCGATCATCTCGTCCCGCACCACCGCGAACATCCGCTCCTGCCGGCCAGGACCGGTACCCGGGGTGGCGCGGATGTCGATGACCAGCTGGGGCCGGGTGTCCGGTGTGGCGGCGGCGAAACGGGCCAGGAAACCCTGCGCCGCCCAGCGCACCCGGCGCTCCACCGCGGTCGGTAGCTGGCTGCTCTTCGAGTGGTAGAAGGCATCGCTGAGACCCCGCGCGTTGCGGTAGTCGTCCGGGGTCTTGCCCGGGGTCGGATGGATTCCGGCCTCGAAGCCGCCCGCCTGGCCGGCCCCCGGTGATTTCTTCCGCCACAGCCAGGTGATCGAGAGATCGTCGATCCGCTGCGCGGGGATTCCCAGGTTCGTCAGTTCGTCCCGCAGCACGCCGGTGAGGTATCGCTGGATTTCCGGCCGCATGCCATCTTCGGCCAGTACCCAGATCCGCTTGCCGGCCGGACCGGGCATGGTGAGGTAGCTCAGCACACTGATCCGGACGTCCTCCGGCTCCCTGCCCGGCGCCGCGTCCCGCATTCTGCCACCCAGTAGGCGCGCGAAAGCACGGAATTCGTCTTCGTTCGCCAAATGCATGTCGCCCGGAGCGAGGTCCGTAAAGCGTCCCGTGAACTTCTCGATCGGGCGCAGCTGACGCGGCTGCTCGATGCCTGCCGGCTGCGGGCGGGGCGCGGGCGCACCCGATGCTTCGTCCGGCCGCGCCGCCGGAACCCGCCGCGCGAGCTGCTCTTCGTCGTTCCTGTCACGTGCCGCCTGACGCGCGCGCAGCTGTGCGGCCTCTGCCTCCGCCCGGGCCTGCTGTTGCCGCTGCACGTCCTCCGTGGTCCGGATTTCCACACCCGCGGTGCGAAGCTGTTCCACCGCCGACTGCGAGGCCAGCAGCACATGCTCCGAAGGCACGGTGGACCAGGTGCCGTTCTCCCCGCCGACCGTGATCCGCGGGGCGTGGAGATCGCGGTAGTTGACCGTGACCCGGAACCGGACCCCCTGGACACCGACGGTGGCGAGCTCGATCAGCTGTTCGGTCAGCCCGATGCCCGTGTTCGACGTCGGGTGCAGCCCGCCGCTCGGATTCGACGTGGACGGGGAATGGTCCAGGTCGAACACCAGGTGGTTGACCTCGCCCGGGGAGAACGCCCACAGGTGGTCCTGGATCGTCTGCCGCAGCGTGTCCGCCGGCGCACCGTGGCTCAGCACGACCGGCGCCCCGTAGCCCATGTCGAAGGTCACCGAGCCGCGGCCCGGCTGCTCCGGATTCGCCGGTACGGCACGGAAACCGTAGGCGCCGGGGCGGTACATGCCGAGCCACTCGGGCCGCCGATCGGGATCGTCGAACTGCTCGATCTCCCGGGGAGACCAGCTGGGCACCTCGAGGCCCCGGCTGCCGTCCGGATCGGGCAGCCGCATGAACCAGACCTTGCTCGCACCGGTCGGCCGCTCCCCCAGTCCGCCCGGCTCGCCCTCCCGAATCCGCGTGGCGTCGAGGTAGTCGATGGAGCCGGTCTCCGGATTGCGCACCGCGGTGATGAGGTGACCGATGCCCTCCTGGGTCAGCGTCAGTACGGCGCCCTGCGTCCCCGGCTCCTGGGTACGCAGATACCGCTCCACCGCGTCGATACCGCCCGGCATCAGCTCGAAATGCGACCTGGCCGCCCGTTCCACCACGGTCGCCGGCACCAGGCCGGGAGCCGGGGCGAGCTGCGGCCGGGCACCGGCGGCGAACCGCGTCGAGTTCATCGCGTTGTACAGGTGGAGCACGGCCGGGGCGCAGCCGAACGGGGCCGTCCCGCCGGCGGTCACCAGGTGGCTCACCGACGGCAGGCTCGGGTAGAACCGCCGCACGTAACGGCGTTCGGCGCCCGGGTTGTCGCGGAAGGTTTCCGCTGACACCACACCGCCTCGTGCCAGTTCCGGCCGCGCCGGGATGCCATTGGACGCGTCCTGCCGCAGCGGATGCTGGTGCCCGTTCCGGCCGCCGACCGCCGGGATCGTGGACATCGTGGTGGTAACCGCCGCCCGCCGGACACCGAGCCCCGCCGCGTCGTGTGCCGCCAGGAAAGCCTCGTAGGCCCGCGAGCCGGCGGCCAGCCGGATGCCGTTCTGCCGCCGGGTTTGCTGTCCGCGAATCTCCTCCTCCAGCGCGGACAGCTCGCGGATGAATCCGGCGCGCTCCCCATCGTCGGCGGAGGTCCACCACCGGTGTTGAACCTCGGCGCGCCGCGTCCCGAGCTCCCTCAGCGCCTCCTCGGCTTCGGTGAAGAGGCGGCTGCCGCGAGCTTGCGCCGAACGCTCGGGATCGGTCAGGTCCCGCCAGGCGAGCCGGGCGGCGTCGTTGTCGGCGGCCAGCCGGCCCTGCTCGTCCAGCCGGATGTGGCGGACCCCGTCGAGACCACGCAACGACAGCTCGACCGGCCTGCTCGCCTCCCGCGCCGCCGTGGCGGCCAGGATCATGGCGTTCGCCGCGGCCCGCCCAGCGAACTGCGTGGTGTCGAGCCACAGGTGCGCCGGCTCGCCGTGCGCGCTCGGCCCCTCGTCACCCCACACGTACCCGGTCACCGTGGCGAGCAGGTCCTCGGGCATGACCAGGCTCCCGGGCAGCAGGCCCAGTTCGTGGTACACGGCGGGCAGGTCGATGAACGTCTCGTTGTGCACCGGCGTGTCCAGGCCCCGGCCGAGCACATCCAGATCCCGGGCACGCAGATACACCGTGCCGGTCACCCAGCGGGTGCTGGTGCCGTCGCTGACCTGGAGCACCAGGTCGGCCCGCACCTCCTGCGACGAACTACGCGGCCCGTTCTCGTTCTTGACGATGTCACGCCGGTTGGCGCTGACGAGCCCGGCGGGGGCGTGGCCACTACGGTCGGCGCCGATGACGGTGGCGTTGAGCCCGATGTCGTTGTGGGCGTTCTGCTGGTAGCTCACGTCCGGGATGATCGTGGTGGCGCTGTTGGCCGAGGAATTGCCGGTGGCGTTGCGCATCCGGTCCACGTGGATGCCGCCGGTGTTGAGCAGGCGCATCCCGCTGAGGTGGGCGGTGACGCTGACGCCCGTCCCGGGGGCGCCCGAGTCCAAGCCGAACTCGCCGCGGTCGTTGGACACCGTGACGGTGCCGCGGCGGATCATCTCGGTGAGCTGCTTCGCGGCGTTCTCCTCCGAACTCCACAACCGCGACCCCTCCGGGACCAGGGCCGGGGCGACCTGGCGCAGCGCTTCGTGGAACTGGTCGATGGCGCTGTAGGTGTGCACGCCGAAGTCGTAGTGCAACCGGAACCGGTTCGGGTCGGGCTTCTGGCGCACCGCGGCGGCACCGTTGTCCATGTCGAGGATCGCGTGCGGCGGCTGCCAGTTCGCCGCCGTGGGATCCGTGTCCAGCACGGCGGGGGTGAGCCGGTCCTTGATCGGCGGCGCCGGCGTGCCCACGGTGGCGGGCTCGGTCTCCGAAGTCGCGAACCGCAGCGTCGCCAGTGCGCCCCGGGAACGGGAGTCGGCCGGCGCGACGCCCAGCCAGCGCTGGGCGGCGCCGTAGGTCGCGTCCACCAGCGTGGGGCCGACCCGGTTCAGCAACCCGAGCAGGGCCCCGTCCATGGGCTTGCGGCGGATCTTGACGCGCAGCACATGCGGCACGTCGAACTCGGTCGCCTTCGGGGTGCGCAGCGCCGTGCGGTCCTCGATGTTCAGGCCACGGTTCTGCCCGGAGGACCGCTGCACCCGCACCAGCGCGGTGACCCGGCTACCGCTGTCCCCGGGGTAGTTGAAGTCGAGCGTGTTGACGTCGCTGGTGACCACGTTGCGGCTGGAGGACAGCTCCGCGTGGTTGCTCCCGTGCGCGGCGTAGGTCTCCACGCCGTTGTCCGCACCCGGGTTCGAGTTCAGCTCGTGCCCGATGATGTGGTCGAGCCGCCGGGTATCGGGGCCGGCGGTGAACTCGAGCTCGATGAGCTCCGCGCCGCCGGAGTGCTGGTGGATGTAGTACACGGTCTGCCGGCCATGCGCGCCACGGGCGACGAGTCCCCGCATTCCCACCGGCGAGGTGTTGTCGGACAGGCGGGCCTTCAACCCGGGCACATGGGCGGAGTGACCCTCGGTCAGCACACCGGGGGTGTTCCGCTCCACGAGATCGACCGCGTCCCGCCGGAAGTTCGCCCGCCCCCGGCCCGCGGTCCGCACCTCGGTGACCGCACCGAGGCCCATCCCGTCCCCCGCCCGGAAGCGCTCGGGCAGGTACCGCGCTTCGCCCTCCTCCGGGAGGGCACCGGGGGTGGCGGCGAGCATGAGGGCGTCCGGGCCGAGCCGGGTGGCGTGCTTGCGGACCTGGTGGCCGGTCAGCACGAGCTGCGCACCGCGCGGCACGCTGACGATCACCTTGACGTCCTGCTGCGGCCCGACACCGGCCATGTTGGCCGCGAAGTTACGCGTCCCTCGCTTGACCGTCAGGACATAGTGGACGTCCGAGGCGAAGCGGAACATCCGGTCGTCCTCGGCCGAAACCCGGTTGACCTGGGTTTGCGTGCCATCGCTGGACGCCGTCTTCCGGCCCCAGGCCCGGGTGACCCGGTGGCGGTAGCTCAGCGACGTCTTGCCGTTGTCGTTCCTGGTCGGCGCGTTGTCCCCGCCGCCGGTGCCGTTGAGCCTGCCGTTGTCGGGCCCCCCTTGCGAGCCGAAGTGCCAGCCGAGCTGACCGGAGACGCCGAGCTGACCGTTGCGGTCCTCATGCCGCTCCAGTGAGGTGGAATCGGGCGCGTAGACATCGGTCTCGAGGTAGCCGGGGAACCCGCCGTGGTCGGACTCGCGGAACTCCGGATTGGTCACCAGCTCCGGCTCACCGAGGTAGGCCTCGAGCTCGATGGCCGCGACCGAGTCGGTCAGCAGACCGGAGCTCGCCAGGTGCTCGACGGTGTGCACCCCGTCCAGGATCTGCGGCCCGTTGGCGATCAGCTTGGCCGGCGTCAGCCCCTCGCGGCCGAGCTGCTGAACCATGGAGCCGGCGTGGTTCGGGTCGGCGCCGTGCGCGATGCGCGACAGCGTGCCGCGTTCGGCCGGCTCCGCCGGGCGGAGCACCGGCTGGCGCACCCCGGACGGCAGGTTGTCGTAGCGGCCGGCGATCACGTCGCGGAAAGCCTGAATCAGTTCCCCGGAACCGGCCATCATGTCGACGAACGCGTCGTGCGGCGCCCGGTATCCCAGCCCCTGCAACTGGCGCACGGCCGCGTCGTCACCGAGCCGGACGGTCGCCGGCAATGCCAGTGCCAGCGGACCGGGGTCGGTGCCGGTGGTGCGCTGCTGCGGCAACCACAGTTCCATCGAGCCGTCGTCCCACGGCCGCGTCCCGGCCGCGCCCTCCTCGTCGGTCAGCGCGTCCTCGGCGAACCGGACCTCGGGGACATCCGAGCTGATCGTGTGCAGATCCAGGGAGAACGCCAGCGGCACATCGAAGACGTCCAGCTTCTGGGCACCCGCGCTGAGCAGCGCCTGCTCGTAAACCGGCCCCTGACCGTTCGACTTCGTGGTCCCGCCCGACGTCCAGCCGGCCAGGTCCAGCGGCGCGATGGTGCCCTGCAGTCGCTTCACCCGGATCGGGCCGCCGACCCCGGCCGCCACGCCGCCGGTGTGCTCGGCCTGGTGACCGCGACTGTCGTTCGCGGCGGCCGTGGTGTTGCTCCAGTTGATGATCTGGACGTTCTCGACCGTCCGCTGATGCGCCGGCTCCCCCGTGCCGGACCGCGCACCGAGCCGCAGTTCGACCCGCTCCACACCGGTCGTGGTGGGCTTGTCGAACCACATCGAATGCCCACCGTCAACCGCTTCGTCCATCGCGGAACGCAGCCCCAGATCCGACCGCATCGACACGAACCGGCGGAAGTTCTCCAACTGCGCCGCCTGCACGGCGGGGTTGGAGACCTCGGTCTCGGACGGCAGATACCCGGCGTCGGTCAGCCAGCGCGCCGCCCGGTCGAACAACTGCTCCGTGCCCTTGATCTTGTTCGTGGTCGAGGACAACCCCAGGTAACGCAGCCGCCTGATTTCCTCCGGCAGGTAACGGGGCGGCGGGTTTTCGATGCCCTGCGCCAAAGCCTTGCTGTGCACCCGCATCCGTGCGCCATCGGCCCAGGCGCCCAGGTCACGCACCTCAGGCGCCTTACCGGGACGGATCAGCGTCACCTTGTACCGCAGATCCGTATCGGACAGGAAATGCGGGTTCGCGGACTTCAGCGAATGCGCCAGGGACGCGGTCCCACCCGACTCCAGCGAACGGGTATTGGTCTGGCTGTAGTCGTAGTGGAACTTGACCTCGCCGTTCAGGTGACCGGCCGCATCCGGGTGTCCCGCGCCGGTGGCCCCGGTGAAGTCGATACCGATGCCCCCGCCGATGTCGAGGCTGTTGGCCACCGACACCGAGCCCTGGGTGCGCACCCCGCGAAGGACGTAGTTCTCCATCATCACCTTGGTGCTGGTGTGCACCGGGCGGAACTCCCCGACCTCGGCGGTGACCTGCAGGACCCCGATCGGCACCCCGTTCTCGTCGAACAAGGTCGGCGACACGTACCCGCCGTCACGCATCAACGGGGAGTGGTCACCGTCGAGGAAACTCGGCCCCACCTTCCCGTTCATCAACGGGAAATGCGCGCGCTGTGCCTTCTCCGAAAGGAAGTTCTCCACCGTGTGCCGGGACTGCTCCGACAGCCCGGCGAATTCGGTCCGGAAACCGGTGGTCACCTCCTCCAGGAGGCGGCCGGGATCCTTGACCGCGTCCAGCGAGTAGAGCGGGATGTCGTCGAGGGAATCCACCGGCTGCGTCGCCGGGTCGGCCGGATCCGCCACCGGCGCGTTCGCCTCGGTCAGGTGGTCCGGCACCACGGCGCGGGTCACGCCATGTGTGTCGGCGTCCTGCCACGGCTGGAACTCATCCCGCGATTCCCGCGCACCGTCCTCAATGGACTCGATCCGGTACTGCCACTCGAGCCGGAAGTCGTAGGCCTTGGAGTTCTCACGGCTGCGCATGACCACCAGGTGCATGAGCCGGGAAGCGGCGCTCGAACTCGTCGAGGTCTGGTTGTGCGTGACGGCGAGCTGCGGCGTGAAGTGCACCGCGGCGACCGGGCCGGACGCGACCTCCCAGGACGGCAGCCCCGGGATCGCGAAGGACCGGAAGTTCGTGGTGGCGGCGTCGTCGCGGGACTCGGTGGCCGCCACGGACCGCTTCTCCAGCTTCAACAGCGGTCGCTGGCCGTCCTGTCCCGGATCGTGCGCGGGCTGGGTGGTGCTCGGTTCCGGATCGGCCAGCGCCACCCGCAGCCGCACCCGGTAACGCCGCCCGTCGACCTCGACGTCCACGTGGTCACCGCGACCGCTGCGCAGATACGGCATGCGCTCCTCGACCCACGCGGGATCCAGGTAGGTACCCAGCTTGGCCGAGACGACGTCCTCGATGTCGTCCGGCACCGGCCGGTCATCGCGGCGGACGTGGTCGCGCACCGCGCCGGTGAGTTCACCGCGGAAGGCGTCGAGGCTTTCCTGCGGGAACGGATCGATATGCACCAGGCCGACCACACCGTCGCGGGCAGCTCCCCAGGCGATCACCGGGTCGGCCGCGGGGTCGCCCGGTGCGGGGGCGTCCGCCTCGGCGAGCGCCGCGGGCCGCAACTCCGCGGCCTGCACGTCGATGCCGGCGGCGCGCATCCGGTCGATCGCCGACTCGGAAGCCCGCAGCACCTGCTCCGACGGCACGACGGACCGGTTGCCATGCTCGTCAACGGTCGTGACCCGCGGGGCGCGCAGCCCCTGGTAGCGCACCGCGATCTGGAAGCGATGCCCGTCGAGGCCGTTGGCCGCCAGGTCGATCAGCCGCTCGGCGAGACCCGGCCTCTTGACCGACGTCGGGGGCAGCCCGTGACCGGTCTGCGACGTGGACGGCGAGGCGTCCAGATCGATCAGCACCGGATTGACCCGGTCACGGGAGAACAGCGGCAGACTGTCCTCAATGGACCGCAGCGGGTCCGTTTCCCTGGTGCCGTCCTGTCCCTTGGGCAGCTCCATCAGCTGCCCGTCGGCGGTTTCGAAGAGCACCGCAGAGGGCACCTCGGGTACCGGAATCGTGCGCGAACCGCCGAACGAGGGCAGGACCGACGCATCGCCGGCCACGCGCGGCCGTAGATCGGCGCCCGTCGCCCCGGCGTACGGGTCGGCATCGCGTGCCGTGGACGGCGGCGGGACCGGCGTGCTCGTCCTCGGGTGCTGCATGAACCACACCCGATCCGGATTCGCGGGAAGGACCGCGGGCAACCCGGTCACGGAGTCCATGAAGGTGACCGTGCCGATCAAGGCGTGGTGGTGCACGTTGAGGATGTGCCCGACGCCGTCGTCACCACGCAGCAGCAGCGAACCCTGGGTTCCCGGCATCTGCGCGCGCAGGTGGTCGACCACGGCGTCGATGCCGCCGGGCATCAGCTGGTACCTGGACCCGAACGCCTCTTCGACGCGCTCGACCGGAAGCGGGCCGTCGGTCGGCGCGGCCGTCCAGGAACCGCTGGTGTCGGCGAGGTGCTCCGCGTGGATCGCGTTGTGCCCCTGCACCACGGCGACCACGCAGTTCTGCTGGTAGCCGGATTCGCCACTCTCGTACCTGGCCCGGTTCACGTCCACGAGCTGGGGGTAGAACCAGTCGGCGAACCGCCGGGCATCCTCGGGTGTGCGGAAACTCGCCGCCGTGATGACCTCGGTCCCGGGGTCGACGAGCTCACGCAGATCCCGGCCGGTGTTCGCGTAGTCGACATGCTCGGTCTCGCTGAGCGCCCGCGCCGCCTGCTGGGGGGTCATCTGGCTCAGCGCCTGGAAGTTCGTTCCGGCTCGGTCCAGCCAGATGCCGATCTGCTGCATCGGAACCGCGTCGGTCACTTCGAGCCGCGCGCGGTGCCCGGCCGCCCATGTCCGGTACTGGCGGGCCAGTCGCTCGACCCTGGTCCGCCGCTCGCCGCCGGCGAGTGGCGTGAACTCGCCGGAGTTCAGGTAGATCCCGATATCGGCCGGGTGGGCTCGCACCGCCAGCGCGGTGTCGACCACCATGTCCAGGGATATCGACGACCTGGCGGGGCCAAGGTTGGGTAGTAAGGACAGGCGGCCCGCCAGCTGGGCCAGGCGCAGCAGGTCGAGGCCCCGCCGGTGGCCCAGCGCGCTGGTCTGCCCCTCCAGCCATTCAGGGGTGTTTGGCGACCCGAGCCCGCGGGCGATCGCACTGGCCTCGGCGAGGTCTTCCGGACGTATCCCGAGCTTCGTCTCGGCGAACCACTTGGCGCCGGCCAGGGCGAGCAGGTCCGGCGTGCGCACGATCTCTGCCGGCGGCTTGGCTTCGGCCAGGAACGTGACAAGGCGGGAGGCCGGCCAGGTCGGGATCAGAGCCGAGTGGGGACTCCGGTTCAACGCCTCGAGCAGGGGCTGCAGGTGGTCCTCGACCGAGTCCGCCAGCCTGTCGATCGTCCTGTCGTCGGCCGGACCCGCCAGGTTCGCGAGCAGGTCCGGGAAATAGGGCAGCGCCTGCGGGTCGAGGCGAGGGTACAAGGACGTCTTGACCAGCCGGAAGAGATTGTCCGCACGCAGCCCCATCCGCTTCGCGATGACGGGAAGGTCATCCGGAAGCCGGTTGAGCCGGAAACCGAGGTCGACCAGGTCTCGGTAGCCCTGTTCGCCCCGCAACCCAAGCTCGCGCCTCAGGTTCTTGGCGCCGCGGAAATCCCACCAGGAGACGTTGTGGAGCCCGTGCTGGTTGTAGAGGTCTTCGATACCCAGCCGCCGGGCCAGGTACTCACCGAGCCACCAGTTCGTCTCGGCCCGGTACTCCTCCGGGGTGTCCAGGGAAATCCTGCTCAGCAACCAGAAGTGCCACTGGCGCAGCTCGGGCGTATCAGCATGCAGCGCGTCGGCGAGGCCGTTCAGGCCGTCCGCCGCCTGCTTCACGGTGAGCGTGCCATCGGCGAGGTAGCTGAAGTAGTCCCGCAGCGAAGTGAAGTACCGGAAGTCGACCCCGACCCGCTCGGTCACGCCGAACAGATCCTGTGGTGTCACACCGGAAAGCCGGTGCGCGTACACCCGGACATCGGCCGGCACCCGGCCGAGGGTCTCGCTGAGCTTCACCACCCGGGCCGGCGCGACCTTCAGCTCCTCGGCCACGCGGGAGATGGCCACCGGGTCGAACCAGGCGACCCCGTCCAGCCGCTGGACCTCGCTCTCGGGGATCCCGAGCGACCTGGACCAGCGCGCGATCTCCTGCGGCGAGTAGGCCGACCGCGACTGGACACCATCGTTCGATGATGCCGCCTCCTCGTAGCCGGGCGGATCGCCTTCCGGCCGCCAGTAGGAGGGCAGCCCGCCGGGTTCCACCAGATCCCGCTCGCGCCGGACGCCATATCGCACGATGTCAGCCGGTGGCCGGCCCCCCTCCTCCGACCGCACCGTGTCGGCGTAGGAGAAAATCACCCACGGAGTGGGGAGGGGTTCATTGGCCGATTGGGCAATGGCCCGGTGGGCCTCGACCTGCTCCCTGATGCGTTCCCGCATCAGCTGCATGTAGCCGGCGGCCCGGTCTTCGGCCCGGTCGTTGTGGGAGCCGGAGAAGAAAGCCCAGAGCACGCGGCGGAAATGCGGGCCCGAAGCGAGCATGTCGCCGAGTTTCGGCATGCGGAACCCGAATCGCACGCTCATGTTGACGTAGTGCCCCAGGTCCAGACCGCGCCGGGTGGCCGCGATCCGCATGTCCGCCACGATCGCCTCGGCGACCCTCCGGATCTCCGCGGGGTCGTTCGAGGCGGGTGTCCCCACCTGCCGGGTCGCCGCCTCGAAATCGGCGCGCAACGCCACCAGGTCCGCCTGCCGTGCCACCTCCAGCAGCTCGGCCACCTGCCGCAGCACCAGGCCGTTCGGCAGCGCGAGCGCGGTGGCCAGTGCCTCCGGGTCGGCGGCGTGCCGCTCCGCTTCCCGGATCCGGTCCAGGGCGTGCGCCACATACTGCGGCGGCAGGTCGTGCAGCAGTTCCAGCGACACCTGTCGCCGGCTGTCGGCGGCGGGCAGCAGCACGGCGAGGTCCGGCGTGCCCGGCTGCTCGGACCGGTTGGCCACCTCGATCAGCCAGCCGAGGTCATTCGTCGAGCGCACCCCGTACTCGCCCAGTTCACGCAGCAGCCCGGTGACCACCTGGTCCCCGGTCAGCGCCTCGGCGCGAGCCCGGTCGGTCCCGATGATCCGCCGCAGCTGAGCA
Organism: Amycolatopsis pithecellobii; assembly: GCF_009707865.1. GTDB lineage: Bacteria > Actinomycetota > Actinomycetes > Mycobacteriales > Pseudonocardiaceae > Amycolatopsis_E > Amycolatopsis_E pithecellobii. The sequence continues at coordinate 82,518 of NZ_WMBA01000021.1, read as the reverse complement.
CCCAGGACCCGCAACCGGGCCGGGCTTTCGCCCAGCGCGTCCGCCACCCGGTACAGCGGCCGGGGGCTGGACAGCCCGAGATCGCGGGCGACGGCCTCGACCTCGCGCGGCACGACGCTCCGGAGCAATGTGGTCAGATCGATCACGCGGCCCGCGTCGCGATCACCCATCAGATCGGCGAACCGGCGCAACTCCACCGGCCCGGTGTCGAGGTTCAGCGCGGTCAACGCCGCGAACCGCTCGGCGTCGACACCCAGGGTCCGGGTGTGCGTGGCCACATCCCGGTCGGAGTACCGAGGCCGGTAAGCCGGTGGCTGGGCGGACGGCCCGGACCGGCCCAGGCCAACCAGCCGGCCGAACACGCCGTCGGCCGCGGGCATCCCCACCCACTCCGGCCGGTGATCAGGATCCGCCATCGAGGCAGCCCGCCGGATCTGCTCCGCCGACGGCGCGATCGGCCAGCCGTTCAGGGTGATGGCGTTACCGCCCCGGGGATCGGGCAGCGGCATGAACCACACCTTGGTCCCGGGCGCCGGTCGCTCCCCCAGCCCGGCCGCGATCCCCAGCGGATCCGGCGTGGCGTCCAGGTAGTCGATGGTGCCCGTCTCCGGGTTGCGCGACACCATGATCGCGTGGCCGACCCCGTCCCGGCCCGACGTCACCAGCACGCCCTGCGCGCCCGGCCACTGCGAACGCAGGTAACGCTCCACGCCGTCGGCGCCGTCGCGCATCAGCTCGAAGGCCGAGCCGACGGCCTGTTCCAGCACCGTCGCCGGAGCCAGCCCGACGATCGGCACGCCACCCGAGTGCACCCCGGTACCGAACCGCGCGGAGTTCATCGCGTTGTACAGGTTGATCACGGCCGGAAGGCAGCCGAACGGGGCCACACCCGCGTCGCGCACCCGCTGACTCACCAGGGACAGCTTGGGGTAGAAGCGCGCCACGTACCGGGCCTCGCCGTCCGGGTCACCGCGGAAGTTCTCGGCCGACACCGTCGAGCCCGGCGGGATTTCGGGTGAGCCTGGTTCGTCGGCGAGCGGCTGGCGGAACGGGTGCAGGTGGTTGTCCTTGCCGCCGATCACCGGCAACGCGGACATCGCGGTGGTCACCGCCTTCGGCCGGACACCGAGCCCCGCCGCGTCATGCGCCGCCAGGAAATCGTCGTAGGGCCGCCGGTCCCCGACTGCCCACAGTGCGCGTTGCCGCTGCTGTTCCCACTCGCGGACCTGCGTGTCCAGCCCGTTCAGCGCCATCGAAAGTTCGGCTTGCAACCCGGGGCTCGCGGCGTTCGCCCTGCGCCGGAGGTGTTGCTGCTGCTTCCTGAGCGCGTCGAGCCTCTCGTCGGCCACCCTGAGGTTCTGCCTGCCGTGCGCCTGCGGGGAGTACAGCGGATGGGTCAGGTTCAGCCAGGCGCGCCGCGCATGGCCGTCATCGGAGTCAAGGCGGCCCTGGTCGTCCAGCCGGATATGCCTGACGCCGTCGGTGCCACGCAACGACAGCTCGACCGGCCGGCGTGCGTCGCGGGCCGCCCCCGCGGCCAGGACCATGGCGTTCGTCGCGGCCCGGTCGCCGAACTGCGTGACGTCCAGCCACAGATGCGCCGGCTCACCGGTCGCCGCCCCGTCGCCCCGGACGAACCCGGCCAGCGCGGGGCGCACACCTTCGGACATGGTCAGCACGCCGGGGTCCTGCCCCAGCTGGTGCAAGATGGCGGGAACATCGAAGAACGTCTCGTTGTGCACCGGGCCGTCCAGCCCACGGCCGAGCACATCCAGATCCCGCGCCCGCAGATAGACCGTGCCGGTCACCCAGCGGCTCTTGCCGCCGTGGGAGATCTCCAGCACCAGGTCGGCCCGCACCTCCTGCGACGAACTGCGCGGCCCGTCCTCGTTCTTGACCACCTCACGCCGGTTAGCGGCGATGATCCCCGAGGCGTTGTGGTTGCTGACGCCCGTCCCCAGCGCGCTGGAGTTCTGGGTGAACTGGCGCACGGTCGTGGTGGCGGCCTTGGCCGAGGCGGTGCTGGTGACGTTGCGCATCCGGTCCACATGGACGCCGCCGGTGTTGAGCGACCGCATCCCGCTGAGCTGAGCCCGGACGGTCACCCCGGACTTGTCGACGCCGGCCGAATCGAGCCCGAACTCACCGCGGTCGTTGGACAGCGTGACAGCTCCGCGACGGAGCAGCTCGGTGAGCTGCTGGACGGCGTTCTCCTCCGACTTCCACAACCGCGCCCCCTCGGGGAGCAGCTTGGGCGCGACCTGGCGCAGGGCGTCGTGGAACTGCTCGATGCCGTTGAACGTGTGTACGGCGAAGTCGTGGTGCAGGCGGAACTTGTGCGGGTCGGGCTTCTGCCGCGCGGGGGCGCTGCCGTCCATGTTCACGATCGTGTGCGCGGGCTGCCAGTTCGGTCCGGTCGGATCTTCGTCCAGCACGGCGGGCATGAGCCGGTCCGTGATCGGCGGCGCGGGCAGGCCCGGGTTGGCGACTTCGGTCTCCGAGGTGGCGAACCGCAGCTTCGCGGTCGCCGGCACGGACCGGGTGTCGTCGGGCGGAGTGCCGAACCGGCGGACCAGCGCGCCGGCGGTGCGATCCACGACCGCGGGGCCGACCCGGTTCAGCAGGCCCATCACCGGCCCGTTCATGGGGAGCTTGCGGATCTTGAGCTTCAGCACGTACGGCACGTCGAACTCGGTCGCCTTCGGGGTGCGCAGTGCGCTGCGGTCCTCGAGGTTCAGTGCGCGGCTCTGCCCCGTGGCGCGCTGGAGCTGCATCCCCGCGCCGAGCTGGTTCCCGCTGCCGTTGCCGGGATAGTCGGCCTTGAGCGTGTGGTTGTGGGACACGATGCGGGTGCGCTCACGCGGCGCGATGGAGGTGCCGGTGCCGTGGGCGCCGTAGACCTCCACCCCGTTGTCGGCGCCGGAGTTCGAGTTCAGCTCGTGTCCGATGACGGTGTCGAGCCGGTGGGTCTCGGGGGCGGCGCTGAACTCCAGCTCGACGCGTTCGGCGCCCGTCCCGTGCCGGTAGGGGTAGGTCACCGTCACGCTGCCCTGAGCGCCGCGGCCGACGAGCCCACGCAGCCCCACCGGCGAGGTGTTGTCCGCCAGCTGCGTCATCAACCCCGGCCAGTGGGCCGAGTTACCTGGGGTCAGCACTCCGGGCGTGTGCTGCTCGACGAGGTCGATGGCCTCCCGCAGATAGACGTTCGCGCGGGCACGGGCCGACGTGCTCACGTCGGTGACCGCACCGAGGCCGATGCCGTCGCCGGCCCGGAACCGCTCGGGCAGGTAGCGCGCCTGCCCCTCCTCCGGCAACGCGCCGGGGATGGAAGCGAGGCGCATGCCGTCCGCGCCGAGGCGGTCGGCGTACTGCCGGACCTGGTGCCCGGTCAGCACGAACTGCGCGCCGCGCGGCACCTTCACGATCACCTTGACGTCCCCGTACGGCCCGATGCCGAACCAGTTGCTGATCGCGTTGCGGCTTCCGCGTTTGACGGTCAGCACGTAGTAGACGTCCGAGGCGAAGCGGAACATCCGGTCGTCCTCGGCGGAAACACGGTTGACCTGGGTGTGCGAGCCGTCCTCGGTGGTGATCCTGTTGTCCCAGGTGTAGCTCGCCTGGCCGCTGTAGGTCAGCGCCGTGCGCCCGGACTTCTTCTTCTTGTCGCCGGACGGCGTGGAGTCGCCGACGGGCACCGGTTTCGACTGTCCGTCCGGAACCTGGTCGAAACGCCAGCCGAGCCGCCCGGAGACGCCCGCCTGGAAGGCGGTGCCGTGCTGCCTGCTCAGTGACGTGGAATCCGGCGCGTAGACATCGGTCTCGATGTAGGCGGGGAAGCCACCGTGGTCGGACTCCTGGAACTCGGGGTTGGTCACCAGCGCGGGCTGGTCGAGGTAGGCCTCGAGCTCCAGTGAAGCGACCGTATCGGTCAGCACACCGGAGGTCGCCAGGTGATCGGCCGCGTACATCCCATTCAGGATCTGCTGGCCGTTGGCGATGAGCTTGGCCGGGCTCAGCGCGTCTCGTCCCAGCTGCTGGATAGCCGACCCGGCGTGGTTGGGATCGCTCCCGTACGCGGTGTGCCAGGCCCACCCGTGTTCGACGCCGGACGACGGACCGAGCACGGGCTGGAAGACCCCGGCGGGCAGGTTGTCGTAGCGGCCGGCGATGACGTCGCGGAACGCCTGGATCAGCGCGCCGGAGCCGGCCATCGCGTCCACCATCGAGCTGTGCGGCACCGTGGTCATCAGCTGTTGCAGCTGACGGAGCGCCGCGTCGTCGGCCAGCCGGGCCGTCGCGGGTCCGGCCGGCACCAGTGCACCGGGGTCGGTGCCGGTGGTGCGCTGCTGCGGCAGCCACAGTTCCATGGAGCCGTCGTCCCACGGCCGCGTCCCCCCAGCGCCTTCCTCGTCGGTCAACGGGTTCTCGGCGAACCGGACCTCGGGGATGTCGGCGCTGATCGTGTGCACATCCAGGGAGAACGCCAACGGCACATCGAAGACGTCCAGCTTCTGCGCGGCGGCGCTCAGCAGAGCCTGCTCATAGATCGAGCTCTGGCCGGCCGACCGGGTGGTCCCGGTGATGTCGACCTGACCGCTCAAGTCGATGGGGTTGAGGTTGCCTTCCAGCTTCCTGGTCCCGACCATCCCGGCGGCGCCGGCGGATACGCCGACCGTGTGCGCACCCTCCTCACCACTGCCGGCGGTGCCGACCGTGGTGTTGTTGCTCCAGTTGATGATCTGGACGTTCTCGACCGTCCGCTGATGCGCCGGCTCCCCCGTGCCGGGCCGCGCGCCCAGGCGCAGTTCGACCCGCTCCACACCGGTCGTGGTGGGCTTGTCGAACCACTCCGAATGCCCACCGTCAACCGCTTCGTCCATCGCGGAACGCAGCCCCAGATCCGACCGCATCGACACGAACCGGCGGAAGTTCTCCAGCTGCGCCGCCTGCTCGGCCTTGCTCGGATTGCCCTCCGCCGACGGGAGGTAGCCGCCGTCGGTCAGCCAGCGCGCCGCCCGGTCGAACAGCTGTTCCGTGCCCTTGATCTTGTTCGTGGTCGAGGACAGCCCCAGATAACGCAGCGACCTGATCTCGTCGGGAAGGTAACGGGGCGGCGGGTTTTCGATGCCCTGCGCCAAAGCCTTGCTGTGCACCCGCATCCGTGCGCCATCGGGCCACGTACCCAGATCACGCACCTCAGGCGCCTTACCCGGCCGGATCAACGTCACCTTGTACCGCAGATCCGTATCGGCCAGGAAATGCGGGTTCGCGGACTTCAGCGAATGCGCGAGCGACGCGGTCCCACCCGAATTCAAGCTCCGGGTATTGGTCCTCTTGTAGTCGTAGTGGAGGTTCACCTCGGCGTGGAGTTTGCCGGCGGCCGCGGGGTCGTTCGAGTCACCGGAGGTGACCTGCACATCACCGCCGAGGTCGAGGCTGTTGGACAGCGACGCCGAGCCCTCGGTGCGCACCCCACGGATGAGGTAGTTCTCCATCATCACCTTGGTGGACAGGTGCGCCGGGCGGAACTCACCGACCTCGGCGGTGACCTGCAAAACGCCGATCGGGTCACCGTTGTTGTCGAACAACGTCGGTGACACATAACCACCGTCGCGCATCAGCGGGAAGTGGCCCTTTTGCGCCTTCTCGGAAAGGAAGTCGTCCACCGCCCGCCGGGAATCCCCGGACAGGTCGGCGAATTCGGTTCGGTAGCCGGCGTTCACCTCGTCCAGCAGCCGGCCGGGATCCTTGACCGCGTCCATCGAGTAGAGCGGGATGTCGTCGAGTGACTCCACCGGCTGCGTCGAGGGGTCGGCCGGGTCCGGGACCGGCGCGCCGGCCTCGGTCAGGTGATCCGGTATCACCGCACGGGTCGTCCCGGTGGTGTCGGCGTCGTCCCAGGGCTCGTGCTGGTTCGGCGAGTCCAGCACACCTTCGTCCACGGCCTCGATCCGGTACTGCCACTGGAGCCGGAAATCGAACGCCTTCGAGTTCTCCCGGCTCCGCATCACCGAGAGGTGCATCATCCGGGACGCCGCGGCCGAGCCCGTCGACAGCTGGTTGTGGGACACCGCGAGCCGGGGCACGAACTTGACGGCGGCGAGCGGGCCGGACCAGACATCCCACGACGGCAGGCCGGGAATGCCGAACGACCGGAAGTTCGTGGTGGACGAGGTGTCCCGCGACTCGGTGGTGGCCACCGCCCGCTTCTCGACCTTCGTCAGTGGCCGCTGCCCGTCCTCGGCCGGATCGTGCGCGGGTGCCTTGCCGCTCTGCTGCGGTTCGGCAAGGCCCAGCCGCAACCGCACCTTGTAACGCCGGCCGTTGTGCTGCAGCACCACGTGGTCGCCACGACGGCTGCGCAGATACGGCAACCGCTCTGCGACCCACGCGGGATCGAGGTAGGCGCCCAGCTTGCCCGCCAGATCGTCGTCCATGCTCATCGGCGCCCGGCCGGGACCGTCGACGCGTGCCTGGTGGTGGACCGCCATGGTGAGCTCGTCCCGCAGCCCGTCGAGGGTCTCCTGCGGCATCGGGTCCACATGCACCAGGCCGATGACCCCGTCGCGCGACTCGCCCCACGACGTCACCGGATCCTGGTCCCGGATATCGCTGAACGGAGCGGGCTCGCGCGCTTCGTTCGACACCGGCGCCGGCGTCACCGGGTCGACACCGTGCACCTCGATGCCCGCGGCCCGCAGCTGTTCGATCGCCGACTGCGAGGCGAGCAGCACGTGCTCCGAGGGCACGACCGACTTGGTGCCGTCCGCGCCCTGGACCGTGACCCGCGGCGCGTTGAGACTCTGATAGCGGACCGTAATCGGGAACCGCCGGCCGAGGATGCCGGTGTTCGCGATGTCGATCAGCCGCTCGGTGAGGCCCTTCTCCTGCTTCGACGTCGGGTGCAGTCCGCCACCCGGACGCGATGTCGACGGCGACTTGCGCAGCTCGAGCACCAGGCGGTTGATCTGCCCCGGCGGGAACAGCTGCAGGGTGTCCTCGAGGGCTTCCAGCAAGTGCATGTCCTCGGGTGCTTCATCGACGCGCACCGAACCGTTCGCGCTGGTGCCCAGCTCGACCAGCTGCCCGTCACCGAGGGCGAGGAACGCCGCGGAGACCGGCGCGGCCATGCCCAGCACCTCCGGGCGGACATCGGGGTTACCCAGCCCGGCGCTGCGCGCCAGCTCCTCCCATGGTGGGGTGTCGGGCCAGCTGTGCACGGTGATGCCCGCGCCGCCCCTGGCCTCGGGCAGCGGCAGGAACCACACGCGCTCTCCGGCGGCCGGGCGCTCACCCAGCCGGACCGCCGGCCGCTCGGCGTCCCGGGGGTCAAGCTCATCGGACCCGAAATCCCGTGCCGTACCGGCGTCGAGGTAGTCGATCTTGCCGGTCTGCGGGTTGCGCGCCACGAGCAGCGTGTGGCCGACGCCGGCCTTGGATTGCGTCACCACGAGGGCCTGGGCGCTCGGGTCCTGCGAACGCAGATAACGCTCCACGCCGTCGGCGCCGCCGGGCATCAGCTCGAAGCTGGACCCGGCCGCCTCCTCGACCGCCGTGGTCGGCACGAGCCGTCCGACCGGTGTGACCTCCGGCCGCGCGCCCGGGGCGAACTGCTCGGCGTTCAGCTTGTTGTAGAGCGTGAGCACGCCCGGCGCGCACGCGAGCAGCGCCGCATCGGGCTCGCTCATCATGCGGTTCACCGCGGGCACCTTGCCGTAGAACCGTTGCAGGTACTGCTGTTCCGCTTCGGGACGCCCGCGGAAGGTCTCCGCCGAAACGACGCCACCTTCGGCGAGTTCCCGGCCGGACAGGGTGTGCTCGGCGTGCGGGGTCCCGGCGAGCGCGCGGGCAGCCTGGTACGGGCTCATCGCGCTCAGCAGCGGGAAGGTCAGGTTCTGCCGGGTGAGCCAGCCGCCCACCCGGCGCATCGGGAAGCCTTCGGGGAGGTCGAGCCGCTGCCGGTGCCCCTGCGCCCACGACCGGTATCCCTGCGCGATGTGCTCGGCCGGCGAACCGCCGTCGAGCGGCGGCCGGAACTGGCCGGAGTTGACGTAGGCCTCGATCTCGGCCGGCTCGGTTCGCCCGGCCAATGCGGTGTCCAGCAACTGCTCCGGGGTCATCCCCGCCTTGCCGGCCAGCTCGCGGTCGAACCACGGGACGTGACCCAGTCCCTCGGCCAGCCGCAGTACGTCGAGAACCCGCCGGCGCCCCAGAGATACCGCCGCAGCCGACAGCGCTTCGTGGCCGAGGTTCCTGCCAAGGCGCTGCGCGATCGCGGTGGCCTCGTCGAACTCCTCGGGCCGCACGCCCAGCGACTTTTCGGACCACCACCGCGCCGCGATGTAGGCAAACGCATCCGCGTTGTCCATGATCCCCACCGGCGTCGCGGGATCGGCGAGGAACTCGAGCAGGTCCGGCAGTGTCCACGCGAGCAACGCGCCATGAGGATTGCCGCCCGGCTCACTCTTCTTGGCCACCAGGTGGTTGCTGATCGACCTGAACACCATTCCGGGCGGCACCCCGTGCGGCGGGTCGCCCATCGTGGCGAGCAGGTCCCGGAAATGGGGCAGCGCGTTCGGGTCGAGCCTGCCGAACAGGAACGGCGTCTTCACCATCTCGAAGAGGTGATCGGGGCGCACCCCCAGCTGCTCCGCCAGGCCAGGCAGCTCGTCGGGAATCCGGCCGAGTTCGCTGCTGGTCTCGATCAGCTCGAGCCAGCTCTTCGAGCCTCGCAACCCGAGCTGGTTCATCAGTTCGGCGGCGTAGCGCACGTCGTCGTCGCTCAACCGCTGCGCGAACGCCGTCAGGCCCTCCTGCAAACGAGGTATCGACGCCTTCGCGCGCACCGCCTGGTCGCGCAGCGCCTCCAGATCCTCCTGCGTCAGCTGCGCCGGCTGCCCCTTCGGTTCGACCGCCGGTTCCGGCGCCCGATCGGGCACATCCGGCCCCGACCGGAAATGCTTGAGCAGACGTTCGATCGCACGGGGCCTGCCGATCATCTCGGGCGGCCGGTCCTCCGGGAACTCCGCATACGGCACCGGGCCGGCGTAGTTCGGATCGGGCAGGTGCAGGAACTCGCGCCGCGGCAGCTCCGGCAGCGGCATGAACCACACCTTCTCCGCGGAGCCCCGCAGATCAGGCGTCGAACCGTCCACCCCGTCGAGGAAGTCGACCATACCCGTCAACGGGTTGTGCACCACGTTGAACCCGTGCCCCACGCCGTCCCCGGACTTCGTGATCACCGCGGCCTGTGCGCCCAGCGGCAGCTGCTCCATGTGCGCCCGCACGCCGTCGTACCCACCGGGCATCGGCCGGAACTCCGAGCGGGCCACGTGTTCCAGCGCCGCGGTCGGACCCGCACCACCGATGACCGCGGGAGCCACGAAACTGTCGGTCGGCGCCCCCTCGGCCACCGCCTTGACGGTGTTGTAGGTCTCCACCACCGCCATCAGGCAGTTCAGCAGGTACCCGAGGATGTTTTCGCGCACCCCGCGCTGGTAGTTGGCCTGGTTCACCCCCGTCAGCTTCGGCATCGCGACCGGTGTGTACCCGTACTTCGCGAAGTCGGCCTTGTGCCGCTCACCGAGCTGGATCCGGTTTGCTTCCGCGGGCAGGTTCGCCCGCACGTCGTCGACTTCCGCCGCCGCCGCAGCGTCATCGCGGATGTCGTCCAGGTCGGCGAACGTCCACTCGTGGCCTTGCAGGTGCTTGAACACCATCGCAAGCGGGTCGTGCGGCCCCAGGTTGAGGCGCTGACGCTGACGCGCCGCCCACGCCGGGTACTTCGCCACGACGTCCGGCAGGTAGGCACGGTTGTCCGGCAGCCGGCGGACCCCGGCCGGCTTCGACAGCACGAACGCCTCGAGATCCCGCGGGTCCACCCCCAACCGGACCGAAGCCAGGAACATCTCCCGCCGGTGCATGGTTTCTTCGCGGGCGAGGTTGCCCAGCACGAGGTCGGACGGCAGCCGCTGGATCACCCGGGTCAGCCCGAGAATCGACTCGGCGCTGTTCTCCCCGAACTCCTCGACCATCCGCCGCAGCTCGTGCAGCTTGAAGTGGCCGCGCGAACGCAGCGGCTGGAATTCCTGGCTGGCCGCGGCGAGATAGGACGGGACCCCGTTCCGCGCCGCCCACGACCGCAGCGGTTCATTGTGCGCGTTGAGCTGAGGAATCGAGCTCGGCGGGGGTTGCACCTCCGCGAGGAACCGCGACAACTCGCCGCGCGTCAGCCCCAGCCGGTTCGCGAGGTCATCGGCCGCCTTCCCCATGGCTTCCGGGGTGCCCGGCTGGAAGTGGAGCAGCGCTCGTGGGTCCAGCTCCAGCGTGGTCGCCAGGTGGAAGGTTTGCCCGAAGGTGAGCCCCCGCTGGTTCGCCACCTGCTGGATGTCGTCGGGGAACCGCTTGGTGACCTTGCTCAGCGAGTACAGCTTGGCCAGGTTGTCCGAAGTCGCCCGCACTTCACGCGACTGCTCCAGCACATCGACCAGCTGGCGGTAGGCCAGCTCGGGGGACTCCTGCACGTCCCGTGCGATCGCCTCCTCGTCCGCCCCCAGTCGAGTGGCCCACCGCCGCGCGACGTCGTCGGTCAACCGTGGCCGGAGCCGATTGACGAAGTCGCGGGCACGGGTCGGGCTTTCGGACACGAGTTTGGCAAGACCTGTGGTGATGCCACCGGCACGCATCACGTCGTCCAGGACCGCGATGGATTCGTTCGGCGACAATCCCGCGTGGCTGCGCAGTCTCGCCACCCACGTGGGATAGCTCGATACCACGCCCACCTGGTTCAGGACCCCGCCAGGCCCCCGGAGATGGTGTTCGTTCGCCCGGACGAACACCGCCACATCCGCGGGATCCGCCTCCAGCTTGACGGCCATGTCCAGCAACTCACCCGGCGACACCCCGATCGAGCGGGCCCGCTCGCCCACGTCACCCGCGACCCGGCTGTGCCACCTCGCCAGCCGCAGCACATCCCGCAGCCGGTGGAACCCGACCTCGTCGACCGCCCGCGCCACCTGGTCCTGGTCCACCCACGGCGCACCGCGGAGGTCCCCGAACTCCGCCGGATCCACGGGCTGCATGACGCCGCCCCGGATGCGGTCCCGGTTCACCAGGGCCGTCACGTGATCCGTCCGCACCCCGTTGGTCTTGCCCCACTGCCGCGCGGCGTCGAGAAGGTGGCTGTCCGTGCCGTCCATGACGGCCGCGGTGGCGACGGTCATCTCCTGCGTCGACGGCCGGTGAGCGCTGAGGAACCGGTACATCTCCCGCCGCGGCCAGCCCATCGCGGCCGCCAGTGTGGAGACCTCGCGCTCGACCCGCTGCCGGGCATTCCGGGTCCACGCTTCGGTATTGGGTGCCCCCGGCGGCAGCTGGAGCGCGCGGATCAGATCGGTGAACACCGGCAGGTGCGCGGCGTCCACATCCATCTCGCGGGCGAGCCCGTACAGGCGCTCCGGTTGCACGTTGAACCGGGCGGCCAGCTCGGGAATGTCGTCGGGGAGGCGGCCGATACTGCGGCTGTAGGCCTCCAGCTGATCGGCCGGGACCCCCAGCACGGTCGCCAGCGCGGTGACCGCGCCCTGGTCGAGCACCAGCTGGTCGCCCGCCTTGCCGGCACGTGCGCCCGTCCACTTCGGATACTCCGCCGTCACCTTCGCCGGATCGATCGCGCCATCGGCACCCCGCAGGTTCTGCGGATTGGAGCGGATGAACCTCGCCACATCCACCGGATCGGCAGTCAGGTCCCGGGCCAGCCCGAACAGCGTGGGCGCCGGCAGCCCGCGGGCCTTCGTGAGTTGGCTGATATCGCGCAGCCACCCCAAGAGCTGCGCCGGCTCGGCCTGCAGCGCCCCCAGGAACCGGTACGTCTCGTCGGTGCTCCAGCCCAGCCGGTTGGCCAATGCGGCGGTGCGGTTGTGGATGTCGCCGCCGAGGCGGGCAACTCCGTGGGACACCGAACCGTCGTGGGAGACCCCGACAGCGGTGTCGATGAGATCCTTGAACGCCACCAGCGCTCGCGGATCCGCGCCGATGCCGCCGGCGAGGGTCACCGTGACCGGCATCGGCAGCCCTGCCTTCTCCGACGCCTCGGGGAGGTCATCCACGACCCGGCCGGCGTGCCGGTTGAGCTCGGCGAACGTCAGGAAGTTGGGATAAAGCCGCGGCATTCCCAGGCCGGCGATCACCCGGACCACGCCGGTGAAGTCCACCCGGCGTAGCCCGTCGGGATGGTTGGCGATCGACCTGCCCAGAGCGTTGGCGGGGTCGGTGAGACCCAGCCACGGCGACCACCGCTCCCACGCCCTGGCATCGAGGTCCAGCCGGATCGGCTCGAGCGCCGCCCGCGCCTCCGCCTGGGACATGTTGTCCGGTTCCAGCGACGCGAAGGTCCGCCCGGTGCCCCGCAGGTGGTTGAAGACCTGCGCGAGCGAATGGTTCACGCCGAGGTCCAGCCACTCCCGCTGGCGTGCCGCCCACCCGGGATACCGCGCCGTCACCTGCTCCGGGATGAGGTTCCCGTCCTTGTCGCGCAGCTGTGCACCGGCCGAACGCACGAAGGCCACCACGTCATCGGGATGCACCAGCAGCTCGGCGGCCATGTCGAACAGCGCCGGCGCGGACACCCCGATGGTCCTGGCCTGCCCGGCCAGTGAGCTGGGCAGCCAGCCGGTGGCCAGCGCATGGTCCAGCACCTCGGGCACTCGTTCCGGCCCGATCTCGGTGACCGCCTCGTGCAACCGGTGTGGCTGCACCATCGCCCGCGTGACGTCGGTGCCGTAGACCCGTGGCTGCAGATCGGCCGCCGGCTTGAGGTAGTTCGTGACGACGTCGTTGGCCTGGCCCCACTCCCGGGCTGTCCGGAGGAAGTCGTTGCCGGCCGGTGCCTGCCATGGCGCCGCGTTGTCGGGGTGCGCGTTCGCCGCCTCCATGGCCTCGCGGGTCGGCTCGATGTCCGCGATGAAGCGGTAAACGTCCGCGTCGGACCAGCCAAGCCGGCCTGCCAGCGAAGACACCACGCCGACGTGGGTTCTCAGCTGCTCGCCGAACGCGGGGGTGAGCAGCTGGTCGGCCGGGGTCTGCCGCACCAGGTCGAGCAGACCGGGGAAGGGCCGCAACCCCTCGGGGTCGGCACCCAGTGCCCTGGCCACCAGGTACAGCTTGTCTTCCGGGACCCCGAACTCATCGGCCACCCGCGACAGGTGGTCGGGCAGGCGGTGGATGCGGCGGGCGTACTGAAGCAGGGACACCAGGTTCTCATGGGTCTGGGGCTGGCCCAGTACCGGAAGCAGGTCCTCGGCCTTCTCGTAGTCCAGCGGCGGCGTCCGCCGTTCGTCCTGGCGGATCTGGTCGACGTCGATGTCGAGCCGGTCGGCCAGCCGATACCGGCGGGCCTCCCGCACCGCCTCCTCGGGGCCCAGCTCGTCCAGGTAGGACATCGTCAGGCCGTTGTTCTGCAGCTGCCCGAACAACCGGCCGATGCTCTGGTCATCGGGCAGCTCCAGCTGCCGGCGCACCTTCTTGTCCCAGGCCTTGTACCCCTTGACGATGTCATCCACCATCGTCTGCGGGTCGGCGACGCCCAGTGCGTTCTTCTCCGACTCGACCGGTTCCGCCAGCAGGAACGCCCTCAGATCCCTTGGCTGCACCGCGAGCTGCACGGCGGCGTCCAGCATCTGCGCTCTGGTCGCCTTGATCCGGGTCGGATCGGAGCCGAAGAGTTCGACCTCTTCGGGCATCTTGTCGAGCGCCAGAGCCAGTTCGATGAGCTTGGCTTCGTGCTCGGGGCCGACCTTCGCCACCGCGGCGTCCAGCTGGTGCCGGTCATACCAGGGCCTGCGGCTGATCTCGGCCCGGTCGGTCTGCGGGGCCCCGGCATCCTCGCCGGCCCAGCGACGGGCTTCGGCGACGAGATAGTCGCGGTCGCGCACCTGGTCCTGCGTGGGCTGCCGATCCGCGATGAACTCGAACATCCTCGCGTTCGACCAGCCGAGCCGGCGCGCCGCCTGCCGGACCCGGAACGCGGCGTGACGGATCTGCGCATCCGTCACCGCTTCTCCCGCCCCCAATCGGGCCAGCAGGTTCTCGAACGGCAGGACCGCGCGCGGCGGCACCCGGTACGCACCCGCGACCCGCAGGATCTCGGCCTCGGTCACGCCGGCCCGCACCGCGGCGTCGGAGAAGTCCTCGGCGCTTGGGAGCCGCCGGGTCGTGGACACGATGTTCCACAGGTGTGTGATGGTGCCGTCGTTCCACGGCACGTTGATGGTGTTCAACAGGTCGGCGAGGTCATTGATGCGCAAGCCGGGGACGTTGTCGAGCAGCTCGATGACCTGGGCCATGGAATGGTCGGGGAGCTCCTGAGCCCAGAAATGGCTCATCCACCGGTCGGCTTCGGCCGCGTCCAGCTCGTGCGCGGCCTGACTGAACAGCCAGTAGATCCACGGCTGCCGGACATCCTCACCCTGGACCACATCGAACGAGGCTTCGGCGTGGTCACCCAGGTACGTGGCGATCTCGGCAGCGGGCAGCTGCGTACGGCCGTAGTCCAGCGAATGCAGGATCGGGCGGAGCCACGTCAGGTGCCGCGGGTCCGCGTCCATCTCATCGGCGAGCTCCAGCAGATACGGCGCATCGACCCCGAGACGCCCGGCGAACTTCGCCAGATCCGCCGGGACCCGGCCCCACCGCGCGCTGACCTGCGCCACGAGGTCGTCGTCGAGCCCGGCGGCGCGCAGTGCGTCGGCGTCGGCGGCGCCGAATGTCAACGGATCGAGCAGCCCCGGCACGTCCACGCCGAGCAGGCGGGACCACTCCGCCAGGTTCTCGCGCGTCGCCAGCCGCGCGTCGGCGGGCAAGCCCTCGTGTGCGGGAACGAGCGCGGCCTCCCTGAAGCCCGGAGTGCCCAGGTCCGATCCGCCCGCGAGCAGCGCCGCGGACAGCGCGTATTCGAAGCCCTCGTCCGCGACCAGGAACCGGCCCGGCCGCTGCCGGTGCCACAGGCCGAGGTCCCCCGCAAGGTCGGGCTCTTCCACGTCGTCGTCGGGGCGATAGTCGCCGTGCGGATCGTAGGGGTCGGTCCCTGTCGCGTCCGAGCGGGAGTTGCCGCTGCGGTACTGGCGCAGCAGCTGCGCATAGCCCGTTGCCCGGTCGGCTTCCCGCAGCTCGGGTGTGTCGGCGAGGAACGCCGCGGCCAGCATGCGGAAATGGGGACCGGAGCGGGCCAGCGTCGCCAGCACGATCGACGGGAAGCCCAGCCGGGTGGAGACCGCCACGTAACGACCGAGCTCGGCACCCAGCGACGTCAGGTCGGCTTCGAGCAGGCGTTTGATTTCCGCCGCATGCCCGATGGGGGTGGTCTTCGCAACGAACTCGGGGGAAGCCTGCACCCGCGCGAAGTCCTCCCGCAACGCGACCAGATCCGCGGGCCGCGCCACCGGCAGGAGGCCCATCAGCTCACGCACCACGTCACCGTTCGGCACGTTCAGCACCCGGGCGAGCCCGTCGAAATCACCGGCGTCGGCGTACCGCTGCGCCTCGCGCGCCGGCGCCAGATACCGGTCCGCCAGCTCGGCCGGCAGGTCGTGCAGCAGCTCCCACGACACCGCCCGGCGCCTGCCGAAGGACTCGACCAGCGGCAGATCGTCCGCACCCCAGCCGAGCCGGTCCGCCAACCCGGCAAGGAAACCGATGTCACTCACCGTCCGGACTCCGAACGGGCGCAACCGGACTCGCGCCCGCTCCGCCAGCTGCGCCCCGGTGAGCCGCTCGGCACGGGTGAATCCGGCTTCGGCCACCGCATCCCGCAGCACACCCACCAGTGGCGTGGTCAGCACCTTGGCACCGGCCGGGTCCACCCCCAGATAAGCGGCCAGCTTCGGCGCCGCGGCGTCCGTCAGTTGCGTGACCCGCCGAGACAGCTCGAGCGGCGCCACACCGAGCCGCGCCGCGAGCTCCGCGACCTCGCCCGGCTGGCTACCCAGCCGCGAAGCCGCGAAGCGCGTCACCGCGTCGTCCGCACGCGAGGGCTCCGGCACCGGTTCCGCGGCACCGGCCCGGTAGCGCCGCAACCCGTCGATCAACGCGTTGCGGGTCTCCAGCGCGAGGTTCCGCAACCGCTCGGCCGCAGCCGGATCCTGCATCGCGGCAGCGTCGATCGCCTCCCGCTGCGCCCGGGTAAGACCCGATTCCAGGTAGCCGTATGTTCGCCTGAACGGCACCTCTCCCGCCGCGTCGATGTCCTGGAACGCGACATCCGCGAAACTGGCCGCCAGCCCCCGGTCGAGACTGCTGGTGGCCGCGATGTACCGCGCGAACTGCTCGGTCCACGTCGCCTTGTTCGCCTGGCTGCCCGGCACGCTCAGCACATCGGCCGGGGCGGCGCCCTGGCCGCTCGTGCGAAGCGCCAGGTTCGGGTCGAAGACCGCGATGGCCGCGTCGTCGCCCTGCCACTGGCGACGACGGTCCTGGACCGCGGACGCACCGTCGACCGGAATCCCGTCTTCCCCGGCATCGATGCGGATGAAGGTGTTCCCCGCCGGGAACGGCACACTCCGCGGGTCGATGTCGGCCATCGCTTGCCGCACCATCAGGTCGAGCCGCGCGGCGGCGTTCGCGACCGCACCGTCCTCCGGGCGCGCCAGGTGACCACCCGTGATCACCTCGGGCGGCCTGCCGGACTCCGCCACGGTCCCGGCGGCCTCGCCCTCCTCCGGGAGGAGACCACCGCGGGCCACCTCCGGCGCCACGCCGCGGCTGTCGCGCACCACCACGTCCACGGCGTCGAACAACGGACCGCCGTGGGTGCCGAACCCGTCCGCCCCGGCATCCCCGATGTGCAGGTAAACGGGCTTGTCACCGCCCAGATCCCGGACCATGGCGGCGAGTTGCCCGGTCGCCGGGTGCTGCGTGAGCGCCGCGTGGACGACCTCAGCGGGCACCGGCCCGCCGGTGCGCGTGTTCTGGCCGGTCATCCCGGCGATGGCGACCGGGAAGGTGCCCGTCCGCGCCCACTCGGCCTGGAAGTCCCGGATCCGCTGCTCGATCAGGCCGGCGCCGCCAGGGCCGTCGTGCAGGCCGATCACCAGCCCGAAGCGGCCCTCGTGCGAACCCGGCGCGAACCCGTCCGCATACCGGCGCGCGATGCTCAGCAGGTCGTCGGTGGTCGACGCCGGCACCGTCGCCACGATGCCCACCGCCTCCCGGTTGGCGGCGGTGCGCTCCCCCAGCGAACCGATGACGGTGCCGTCCCCGGCCTGCCGGAACTCGAAGCCCGCCAGCGTCCGCCAGAAAGTGCCGTCGTCCGGCTCGCTGTCGTCGTCGGCGCGCGAACCGGACGGTTCGCCGCCGCCCTGGCGCAAGGGCAATTCCTGCGCGTCGTCCGGCACGACCGCTTCACCGGTGTTGAGCCTGCGCCGTTTCGAGCGGCGCGGCATCCCGAGCAGCTCCGGCGGCCGGTCGCCTTCCACGCGCGGATCCGGGCCGGTGCGATCCCGATCCGGCAACGGGAACGACTCGCCGGCGGGCAGATCCGGCAGCCGGGTGTACCACACCGGGACATCCGAGCCCCGTGGATCCAGGGACTCACCGGTCACGCCGTCGAAGAAGTCGACCAGACCGGTCCGCGGGTTGTGCACCACGTTGATCGCGTGGGCCACGCCGTCCTGATCGGAGGGCGTGATCAGCAGGCCTTGCGCACCCTCCGGCAGCGCCTCGAAATGCGCCCGCAGACCGTCGTAACCGCCCTCCATCGGCTTGACCGGCGAACCGACCGCACGCTCGAGCGCCACCGTCGGCCCGAAGTCCGAGACCCCCGGCGCCGCGAAGTTCGCCGGCCGTCCCTCGACCATCGCCTTGATGCTGTTGGCCGTCTGCACCACCGCCAGCAGGCAGTTGATCAGGTAGTCACGCAGACCGGTGTCGTAGTTCGCTTTGTTGACCCCCGCCAGCCCCGGCAGGGCGAAACTCGCATACCCGTACTTGGCGAGGTCCTGGACGTGCGGCGCGCCGGCCGCGACGCGCGTGCCCGCCTCGGCCAGGTCGGCGCGCAGGTGGCCGAACTGTGCCCGGACAACGGCGTTGTCCACGGTGGCGTCGAAGTTCGCGAAGGTCTCGCCCAGCGGGAACATGTCGTCGAACACAATGGACAGCGGCTCGTACTGCCCCAGTCCGAGGCGCCGGCGGTAGTGGGCCGCCCAGTCCGGGTACCGCGCCACGACATCCTTGAGCACGGCGGGACCATCCGGATGCCGGGGAAGGTCGGCGCTCGACAGCACGAACGCCTCGAGGTCCTTCGGATCCACCCCCAGTTTCAGCGATGCCACGAACAGGTCGCGCGGCCGCATGGTGTCGTTCCGGGCCAGCCGGCCGATATCGTCGGGCAGCCGCTGGATCACCCGGGTCAGGGCCAGGATCGCCGGCAGGCTGTCCTCGCCGAACTGGTCGACGAGGCGCCGCAATCCGCCCGCGGTGAAATGGTCCTGCCTGCGCAGGTGCTCGAACTCCGCGCTCGCCGCGGCGACATACTCCGGCACGCCGTTCTGCGCCGCCCACGTGCGCACCGACTGGTCGTGCGCGGTCAGCTGCGCCAGCTGTTCCCGGGTGGGTTGCTGTTCCGCCAGGAACCGGGACAGTTCCAGCCTCGTCAGGCCAAGACGGTCACCGACATCGTCGATGGCCTTCCCGAGGGCTTCCAGATCGGTGGCCCCGTTGCTGCCGGCGCCGATCGCGTCGGAGAAGTAGGGCAGCGCTCGCGGGTCGATCACGAGCCCTGGCGAGGTCACCAGCACGAAGGCATGCTCGAGGGGGATCCGCAGCTGGTCCGCCACGTGCTGGAGCTCGTCCGGTGCCCGGTGGATGGCCTTGCTCAGCGTGTACAGGTGGGTCAGGTGCTCCGGCGTCGGCGGGAAAACGGCGGACGACCCCAGTACGTCCACCATGCGGCTGTAGTCCAGTGCGGGCGACTCGAGCAGATCCTGCCGGACGGTTTCGTCGGCCAGCCCCAGCCGCGGGGCCCACCGCCGCACGACCTCGTCGGCCAGCTGCTCCCGCAACGGCTCGACAACCGCGCGCGCCGCGTCGTCGGTCATCCGCGCGAGGGCACCGAGGCCGGAATGGCCAGAGCCACGCAACGCCACGTCGAGCACCGCGATCGACATGTTCGCCGGCAACCGCAGCCTGGTACGCAGCCCCTGCGCCCAAGCCGGATACCTCGCCATGACCTTGTCCGGAAGCACCGCCCCGGTCCGGCCATCGCGCACCACACCGGGATTCGCGCGTACGAACGCCGCCACGTCCGCCGGGTCCGCCCGCACCGCGGTCGCCACGTTCACCAGCAGATCCGGGGACATCCCGAGCTCACGGGACAAGCCACCCAGATCCCCCGGCGCCCGGCTGGTCAACCGGGTCAGCCGCAGGACATCCCGCAGCCGGTCGAACCCGGCCGCGTCGACCGCGTGGCGCAGCTGGTCCCGATCGATCCACCACGCGCCACGGAGATCACGGAATTCCGCGGGATCGGTGGTGCCCGTGCCGGCCCGCAGCCGGTCCCAGTTCGCCGAGACCGTCACGTAGTCCGGCCGCATCCCGTTCGCCATGCCCCATCGCCAGGCGGCGTCGAAGAACGGATGGCGGATGCCGTTCGCCATGGACTGGGCGGCGGCACCCAGCTCGTCCGGCGAGGTCCCGGTCTCCCGCATGAACTGGAACAGGTCCTGCCGTGGCCAGTCCAGCCCCGCGGCGACGTACCGCACCGAGTCATCGATCCGCTCGACCGCGGCCCGCACGGCAGGCGGCTCTTGCGGGCCGTGGGGACCGGCTTCCAGCGGCTGCCGCAAGGCCCCGATCAGGTCGCCGAACATGCCCACCTGCGCCGGGTCGATGCGCAGCGCGCGAGCGGCGAAATAGAGCCGCGTCGGGTCCACCCTCAACGTCGCGGCCACGTCGGGAAGATCGTCCGGAATCCGCCTTATTTCCGTGCTGAACGCGGCCAGTACCCGGCGTGCCTGATCGAAGACCCGCGGATCGGTGCTCATCGCGCCGAGCAGGGTGTCGAGCTTGTGCTGATCCAACGGCACCGTCGGTCCGACAGCAACGCGCGGGTCCGGTCGCTGCGCAGTCCATTGTGGATAGTCACGGGCCGCCAGTGCCGGATCGACGGCACCGTCGGCGCCACGCAGTGCCTGCCCCTGGACTTGGACGAACCGGGCCACCTCGTCGGGAGCGGCCTTCAACCTGGTGGCCAGCCGGAACAGGTCCGGAACCGGCATTCCGCCGTGTGCCGCGAGCTGGCCGGCGTCGCGCAGCCAGTGCCGCATCTGCTCCGGGTCCGGCCGCACGGCCGCCAGGAACCGGAACGCCTCGTCGCGGCCCAAGCCGAGGCGGGTGCTCATCGCAGCGGCCCGGTCGATGATCTCGGTGCGGAGGCTGTAATACCCGACGCTGCTGCCCACTGCGGCCGGGTCGATCCCGTGGCTGCTGCGGATCAGATGCTTGACCGACGACAGCGCCCACGGGTCGGCCCCCAGCTCGGACATGAGCCGCAACGCGACCCGGTACGGCAGCCCCGCCGCGGCGGCCGCCCGCCCGAGATCGTCGACGACCCGGCCCGCGTGGTAGCTGCCGCGGGCCATGGTCCGGAAGTTCACGAAGGTCGCCGGCAGGCCCAGCTCCTCCATCGCACTGACGACGCGGCTGAAGTCGAGCCAGCGCATCGTGTCGCGATCCTTGACGATCCCGTGCAGTTCCCAGCTCGCCGCATTACCGTTCGCCAGATCCGCCCAGTTGTTCAGCCAGGGCATCCACCGGTGTTCCATCCGGGCGTCGAGCTGGTCCCGGATCTTCTCGATCTCCGCAGGCGTCGCGTCCTGCACCGTCCGGGTCGCGTTGTCCTGCAGTTCCTTTGCGCTCTTCCCGCTCCGCACGTGCTCGAGTACCGCGGCGAGCTGGTGGTTCGGACCAAGGCCGAGCCGCTCCCGCTGTTCCCGCGCCCAAGCCGGGAACTGGCGCAGCACCGCGAACTCGTCGAAGTCACCGGCACGGTTGCGGACCGCCGGGCCGTTCGAGTGCACGAACGCGACGACCTCGTTCGGGTCGACCCCGAGCTTGGCGGCCAGGTCGTACAGCAGCGCGGGCTCGATACCGAGCTCGTCGGCGGGCTTCGTGAGGTCGTGAGGAGACCAGCCCGTCCTGAGGGCGTGCATCAGCATGTCCGGCACGCGGTGCGGGCCGATGGAGCGGGCCGCTTCCTGCAGTCCCTCCCGATCGATCAGCCGCTTCATCACGGCGGAATCGCTGAGGCCGGGGACGGAGTCGCGGACGAGCGCGAGGTAGTCGGTGGTGACGTCGTTGGTGTCGCCCCACTGCCGGGCGGTCCTCAGCAGCCCGTTCGCCGTCTGTTGGCGCCACGGCAGCGCGTTGTCGGCGACCTTGATCGCCGCATCCAGGTCCCTCAGCCTCGGCTGGGTGTCCGTGATGAACCGGAACACGTCCGCACGGGACCAGCCCAGCTTGTTCTGCAGGCCCTCGATCACCTGCCGGACACGACCCTGCTGGCGGCTCAGTTCGCTCCCGCGTAACTGCGGTTTCGTGAGGAGGCGGACAAAGCCGGGGAACATCCGCAGGCCATCGGGATCTGCCTCCTGGGTGCGGCTGTGGTCGTAGAGCCGGTCCACTGGTATGCCCAGCTCGGCCGCCACCCGCGGCAGGTGATCGGGCAGGCGACGGATCTTGCGGCTGTAGTCGCGCAGCTCCGTGAAGTTGTCGAAGTTCTGCTCCCGGCCCAGCTGCGCGAGCAGGTCGTACAACCGCTCGTGGTCCAGCCACGGCGCCTCGCGCTCGAAGACCCGCAGATGGACGACGTTCGCCCGCAGCCGGCTGGCCAGGTCGTACCGCTGGGCTTCCTTGATCGCCTCGTCCGGTGACATGGTCTCCAGATAGGAGAACGTGTGCCCGTCGTTCTGCAGCCTCCCGAACAGGTCGCCGACCGACACGTGGCCCGGGAGCTGGAACCGGTCACGGATCCGCTGCTCCCACGCCGGGTAGCGCGCCACGATCTCGGTCACCAGCACATCCCCGGTGGCCTGGCCCGACTTGGGCCCGTCGATCGGCTCGCTGAGCAAGAAGGCCCGAAGATCCTTCGGATCCGCCCTGAGCCGCACGGAGGCGTCCAGCATCTCCGCTCGCGTCGCCCTGATCCGCGCCGGATCCGTCCCGGCCATCCACGCGTTGTGGGGAATCCGGTCCAGCGCCAGTGCCAGCGCGACGATCCTGCCTTCGTGTTCGGCACCGACCCTGTCGATCAGACGTTCCAGCCGGCCCCGGTCATACCAGGGCTTGCCGCTGATCGGCGTGTGGTCGACCGATGCCGGTGCCCCATCCTGCGCCCGGATCCAGCGCCCGCCCTCGGCCACCAGGTAGGCCTGATCGTTGACCTGGGCCTGCGACGGCTGCCGCTCGGCCAGGAAGTCGTACAGCCGCTCGATCGGCTGACGCAACCTCGCGGCCGCACCCCTGACCGCGGCGGTGGCGTTGAAGACGTCGAGGTCGCGCACCGCACCGCCGCCAGCCAGCTGGTGCAGCACATCGCGGAACGGCAGGATCGCCCGCAGGCGGCCACTCAGCTGACGCACGACCCGGAGGGCACTCGCGAGCGGCACGCCCGCCTGCGCCGCCACCGCCGAAAGTTCCGTGGCCGATGGCACCCGCCGGCCTCCGGAGATCACCTGCCACAAGGCCGCGAGATTGTCCGCCGTCCGCTCCAACCCCGTCTGGGCCAGGAGCTGGGGAATGTCGGCGATCCGAAGGCCCGGCACGACGTCGAGCAGCCGGACGATCTCCTTCGCGGTCCGGCCGGGCAGCTGCTGGGCCCACCACGAGCTCATCCACCGGTCGGCTTCGGCGCGGTCCATGGTCGTGTGGTTGAACAACCAGGCGATCCACGGCAGCCGCACCGCCTCGCCACTGGCGGCCGAGAACGCCAATTCCGCGTGGTTCTTCAGATACCCGGCCAGCCGCACCGTCGAGCGGACGGCGTCACTGTAGTCGGCCGAACGGAAGATCGGGCCCAGCCACGACAGATGGCGCGGATCGGTCTCCAGCGCGTTCGCGAGCCGCAGCAGGTACAGCGGCTTGACCCCGAGCCGTTCGGCCAGGCCCAGCAGATCCATCGGAACCCGGCCGAGCTTGTCGCGCGCCTGCTCCACCTGCTTGACCGGCAGTCCGGCCCGGGCCAGCGCCTGCACCTCGGCCTGGGAGTGCCGGGCCGGTTCGGTGAAGCGAGCGAGATCCACCCCGAGGTGTTCGGCCCACGCGTTGAGCCGTTCCGGAGCGTGGGAGAACACGCCTGCCGGTATCCCCGTGCTCACTCCGTCGCCGGCCGCCACGCTATAGCCCGGCACGGACTTGCCCGTGTCGTCGGTGAGCAGGGACGCGATCAGGGTGTGCGCGAGGCCGGCGTCGGCCACCATGAGCCGGCCCGGCCGCTGCTTGTGCCACGCCCCGAGCTCGTAGGAGACGGTCAGGTTTTCCGGAGTGCCGGTGTAGTTGCCCGACGGATCGTAGGGCGCGATTTCCGAGTTGGGTATCGCGGTTTCTTCGCGGTACCGGCGCAGCATGTCCACATAGGACACCGCGCGGTCGCTTTCGCGCACCTGCTGGGTATCGGCCAGGAATCCCGCGGCCAGCCGCCGGAAATGCGCCCCGGACAGGGTCAGCGCCGCCAGCAGGGTCGCCGGGAAACCCAGCCGGGTGCTGACCGCCACGTAACGGTCCAGATCGGCGCCCTGTGCGGCCACCTCGGTCTTGAGGTTGTCCACCAGGTACGCCGCCTGCTCGTCGGCGCTGTACCTCGGCGGGACATCGGCATTGTCCCGCACCCGCTGGAAGTCGTCCCGCAACGCCACCAGATCCGCGGGCTGCACCACGTTCAGCTTCCGCGCCACCGCGCGCACCACGTCACCGCTGGGCAGGTTCAGCAGACCCGCCAGCGCCTCGAAATCACCGGCGTCGGCGTACCGTTGCGCATCCCGCGCCAGTCCCAGATGCTCGTCCGCCAGATCGGCCGGCACGTCGTGCAGCAGCTCCCACGACACGCCACGGCGCCTGCCGAACGCCTCCAGCATCGGCAGGTCGTTCGCGCCCCAGCCCAGCCGTTTCGCCGTCCCGGCCAGGAAAACGACGTCGTCGACCGTCCGCACACCGTGTGGCCGCAGCTGGTCCCGCAGACCTTCCGCCAGGTCCGCGCCGCTCAACCGCTCGACACCGGCGTGGCCGTCCTGAGCCAGGGCCTCGCGGACCACGGCCACCAGTGGCGCGTGCAGCACAGCCGAACCGGCCGGGTCCAGACGCAGGTGCCCGGCCGCCTTCGGCAGCACGCCGTCGGCGAGCTCCCCCACATGCCGGGAAAGTGCGAGCGGCGCCATCCCGAGCCGCACCGACAGGTCCACGACCTGGCTCGGCTCGACACCCCACTGCGAAGCCACGAACCGGGCCGTCGCGGGATGCGCGTCCTCGCCCAGCGCACGGAATGACGCCAGCTGCTCCGGGGTCACGCCCAGCACGTCCGCGTCCGCACGCGGCTGCCCGGTCCGCGGGTCGGGTTCCGCGCTTCCCGCCCGGTTCCGGTGCAGCCCGTCCATCAGCGCGTCCCGCGTGCCGACCGCGATCCGGGTCAACCGCACCACCGAGTTCGGATCGGCCTTCCGTGCCCGCGCGATCGCGGCAGTGTCCTCTTGGGACAGACGCGCCATCAGCGTGTTGCGGTCCCGCGGGACCGGCACTCCCCCGCCGGTGCCGATGTCCTGGAACGCGATGTTCGCGAAACTGGCCGCCAGCGCCGGATCGAACTTCGTCGTGGCCGCGATGTACCGCGAGATCTGCTCGGTCCACGTGGCCTTGTCCGCATGGCTGCCGTCGGCACCCTGACCGTCCGTGCGCACCGCCAGGCTCGGCTCGAAAACCGCCAGATCCTCGTCTTCACCCCGCGGGTCGGCAGCACGGTCCCGGACCACCGAGTCACCGTCCGCCGGAATCCCGGCACCGTCGAGGCGGATGAAGGTGTTCTGGTCCGGGAACCGCACGCTGCGCGGATCGACGTCCGCCATCGCCTGCCGCACCGCCGAATCCAGCAGCGCGGCCAGGTCACCGCCGGCACCGTCGTCCGAACGCGGCAGCCGACCACCGCTGATGACCTCCGGCGGCCGGCCACCGGCGTCGCGCACCAGGTGGTCCACGGCGTCGAACAACGGACCACCGCGGGTGGCCAGCGTCTCCGCACCGGCATCGCCGGTGTGCAGGTAAACCGGCTTGTCGCCGGCCTCCGCACGGACCATCCCGGCGACCAGCGCCGTCAACGGATGTTGCGTGAGCGTCCCGCGGACGGCCTCGGCCGGCACCCCGCCCGGCGCACCGGTCGTCTCCTGCCAGGTCATCCCGGCCACGGCCACCGGGAACGTGCCCGTCCGCGCCCACTCGGCCTCGAAGTCGCGGATCTTCTGCCGGATCTGGGCGTCGCTGCCGGACACGTCGTGCAGACCGATCACCAAGCCGAACCGGCCCTCATGTGAACCCGGCCCGAACCCGCCCGCATACCGGCGCGCGATGGCCAGCAGGTCGTCGGCGGTGGACGCCGTTGCCGTCGCCACGATGCCCACCGCGTCCTGGTTGCGGGCATTGCGCGGCCCCAGCGGAGCGACGTCCGAGTCGGCCACCGCCTGGAACTGGAAGCTCGGCGACGCCGGCTCCGCGTCGCGCATCTCGGTGTCGTGTTCGGCGGGCCCCGGTGACGGTTCGCCGTCCCGGCGCTCCGCGTGGTCCGGCACGACCGCGTCACCGGCGTTCGTCTTGAGACGCTTCGCCGGGCGCATGCCGATCAGCTCCGGCGGGCGATCACCTTGCCGCTCCGGCGCGGGAGCGACATCGCTGAGATCCGGCAGCGACAGACCCTGCCCGGCACGCAGCTCCACGAACCAGATCTTTTCCGCCGAACCGCGCGGATCCAGTGCCTCACCGGTGGCCCCGTCGAAGAAGTCGACCAGACCGGTCCGCGGGTTGTGCACCACGTTGATCCCGTGCCCGGCCCCGTCGCGGCCGGACTCGGTGATCACCAGGCCCTGCGTGCCCGGCGGCTTCCCCTCCAGCTCCGTTCGCAGACCGTCGAACCCATCCGCCCGCGGAGCGAACTGCGAGCCCACCAGGTCTTCCAGCACCCTGGTCGGCAGCGGACCGTCGGTACCCGGCGCCGCGAACTCCGCCCGCCTGCCCTCGAGCATGGCCTTGATGGTGTTGGCCGTCTGCACCACCGCCAGCAGGCAGTTCAGCAGGTAGTCCCGCAGACCACTGTCGTAGTTCGCCCGGTTGACCCCCGCCAGCCCCGGCAACGCCAGCTCCGCATAGCCGTACTTCGCGAGGTCCCCGGCATGGTTCGTGCGCGCATCGAACTGGTCGGGAGTCAGCCGGATGAGGTTGCGGCGATCGTCGACCACAGTGCGGGCAGCGTCGAGGTCGCGCATCAAGTCGAGGTCGCGGAAGGTGTGGTCGCTCGCCTGCAGCGTCTGGAACAGGCGGCTGATCGACACGTCCGGCCCGAGCTGCAGGCGCTGACGCTGGTAGGCCTCCCACTCCGGGTACCGCGCCACCACATCGGCCAGCGCCACGTTCCCGTCCGCGTTCCGCCGAATATCCGGCGTCGACCGGACGAACGCCACGATGTCGCCGGGGTCCACGGCCAACCGGACCGCACCGACGAACAGATCCCGCGGCCGCATCCGGATTTCCGTGATGGCCCGCTGCGGCAGATTGGCGGGGAACTCGTGCAGCATCCGGGTCAGGCCCAGCAACGCCGGCGCGCTGCCCTCGCCGAACTCATCGACCAGGCGCCGCATCGCACCGGCGTTGAAGCCGTACGCCGGATCGCTGAACTCTTCGGCCGCCTTGGCCAGATAATCCGGGACGCCATTGCGCCGCGCCCACGTCCGCAGTGGCTCGTCGAGCGGGCTCATCCGCTGCCGCTGGGGATCCTGCGGAGGTCGCTCGTCGGCCAGGAACTTCACGTATTCGGCACGCGTCAAACCCGGCCCGTCGGCCTGATACGCGACGACATCCAGCAGGCGACGCAGGCTGAAGTCCTGGACGCTGCCGGGCGGCAGGGTCGGGTCCTTGGGTTCCGTCAGGTAGCGCAGCACCCGCGGATCCATCGGCACGTCGCGGTTGGCCGCCACATCCAGGATGTCCGCGGCCGGGTAGCCGAGCTCGCTGACCGCCGCGGCCAGGTCGGGGACCCGGTTGAGGGTCGTGCTGAGGAAGTGCAGCTTGGCCAGCTGGTCCGGGGTGGCCTTGAGCTGCCCCGTCTGCTCCAGCGCGTCCACCAGCCGGCCGTAGTCCAGCTCGTCGCGGGCGATGGTGGCGTCGTCCAGCCCGATCCGCGGACCCCATCGCCGCACGACCTCGGCGGCCAGCTGCTCCCGCAACGGCTCGACAACAGCCCGCGCCTCGTCCCGGGGCAGCTGCGCGAGCTCGTTGAGGCCGGGACCGCCCGAGTTGCGCAACGCGTCGCCGAGCGCCGCGAGCGGCGTGTTGGCCGGCAACCCCAGCAGGCTGCGCAGGCCCCGTGTCCAGGCCGGGTAGCTGGAGGTGACCCGTGCCGGGTCCACTGCCCCGGTACCGACATCACGCGCCAGGCCAGGGTTCGCCAGCACGAACGCCGCCACATCCGCCGGGTCGGCCTTCACCCCGGACGCCATGTCCAGCAGGGCACCCGGAGTTACGTCGATGTCCCGGGCCCGCTCACCCAGATCACCCGCCACCCGGCTGGTCAACCGCGCCAGGCGCAGCACGTCCCGCAGGCGGTCGAACCCGGCCGCCTCGACCGCCGACGCCAGCTCGCCCTTGTCGACCCACCACGCACCACGAAGATCCCGGAACTCCGCCGCGTCGTCGTTCCCGCGGGACCTCATCCGGTCGCGGTGCACCACGGCCGTCAGCTGGTCCAGCGGGATCCCCTGGCGTGCGCTCCACTGCCGCGCGGCAGCCAGCAAGGGATGGTCCGTGCCGGCCGAAAGTGCCTGGACGGCGGAGCCCATCTGCTGCGTCGTGGCCTGGTGCTCGGACAGGAACCGGAACATGTCCCGCCCCGGCATACCGACCCCGAGCGCCAGGCCCTGGACCCCCGTGTCGACCTGCTGCATCGCGGTCATCATCCGGCTCCGCTTCGCCGGATCCTGCGGGGAGAGACGCATGGCCTCGAGCAGGTTCTCGAACCCTCCGAGGTGCGCCGCTTCGACTTCCCGCGGCAGGGCGACCCGGTACAGCTCGCCCACCGGGACGT
This sequence comes from Amycolatopsis pithecellobii, assembly GCF_009707865.1. Classification (GTDB taxonomy): domain Bacteria; phylum Actinomycetota; class Actinomycetes; order Mycobacteriales; family Pseudonocardiaceae; genus Amycolatopsis_E; species Amycolatopsis_E pithecellobii. The sequence continues at coordinate 54,197 of NZ_WMBA01000021.1, read as the reverse complement.
TGAGCCGCGCGGCCACCTGCGGGAAGTCCGTCGGGACGCGGCCGAGCTTCTGGCTGTAGGTGGTCAGCTCCCGGGTGCGCCGGTCGAGGTCGCCGGCGGGGATGCGCAAGGCGGTCGTCAATGCCGTGAGCTCGTCGCGGTTGACCGGCGCCGGCGCGGCAGCGGGCCGGGCACCGCCGGCCGGACGCTTGCCGATCCACTTCGGATACTCCTGCGCCGCCCTGGCCGGATCGATCGCGCCATCGGTGCCCCGCACGGTGTCGCCATGCGTGCCGACGAGGCCGGCCAGCATGACCGGGTCCTCCTCGACCGTGGTGGCCAGCCGGAACAGATCCGGGACCGGCATTCCGCTGTCCTGCGCGAGACGGCCCGCTTCCCGCAACCAGCGCACCACCTGCGCCGGCTCCGGTCGCACCGCCGCCAGCAGCCGGTTCGCCTCGTCACGGCTCAGGCCCAGCCTGCCGGCCACGGCGTCGGCCCTGGCCCGAATCTCGTTGCTCAGGTTGGTAACCGTCGCGTTGTGCGTTCCGCTCGGGTCGACTCCGACCGAGGTCTCGAGCAGGTCCCTGGACGGCAGCAGTGCCTGCGGATCCGCCTCGGTCACCGTGGCCAAGGTATGCACGAACGGCAGCGGCAGGCCCAAGGTCGTCGCCACCTCGGGGGTGTCATCGACAACCCGTCCCGCATGCAGGCTCAGCTCGACGAGCCGCCGGAAGCCGGCGCTGTCGCGTTTCACCGGCAGCGCGGTGAGTGCGTCCACGACATCCTTGAAGTCCAGCCAGCGCATCGCCTCCGGATCGGCGATGAGCCGCCTCATCCGCGCGCCTTCGGCGGTATCGATGTCGCCCAGCCACGGCAGCCACCGTTGGCTCACACGCCTGGTGAGCGCCCGCCGGATCGGCTCGATCTCCGCCCGCGCGTCATCGGCGGACATCTTGTCCGCGGCCAGCGACGCGAAGGTCCGCCCACCGTCGTCCTGCAGGTGCTCGAACACGTCGGCGAGCGAATGGTTCGGGTCAAGGCCGAGCCGCTCCCGCTGCTGCGCCGCCCAGTCATGGAACTGCGCCACCACCGCGTCCGGGACGAGCTTCCCGTCCGCGTCCAGCACACTCGTGCCGGCGGAACGCACGAACGCCACCACATCGGCCGGTTCCACCACCAGTGAGGCGGCCATCCTGAACAGCACCGGTGCCGGCACGCCGATCCGCTCGGCGGGCCCGTCCAGGCTCCATGGCCGCCAGCCCGTCGCGAGCGCCAGCCTCACGATGTCCGGCACCCTGGCCTGCCCGACGCTCTTGGCGGCCCGCCACAGGCTGGGCATAGTCACCAGCTTCATCGGCACATCGGATTCGGACAGCCGCGGGTCGCGCCGGACGTACTGGTGGACATAGTCGGTGACCACATCGTTGGCGGCGCCCCAGTCGCGGGCCTGCCGCAGGAGCGTGTTCGACCCTGGCCGCTGCCACGGCAACGCGGTGTCCGGGTCCGCGTTCGCGCTCTCCAGGGCCTGGCGATCGGGTTGAGCCGCCGCGATGAACCCGAACACATCGCTCTGGCTCCACCCGAGCCGGTTCTTCAGTGAGATCGCCAGCCGCGCGTGGTTCATCAGCACCTGCTTGGCGCTGTTGCTCGGCTGGACCTCGTCGTTGTCGCGCAACCTCTCGACGAGCTCCGGGAAGGGCCGGAACCCGGCGGGATCCGCGTTGAGGACGAGCGCGCCTGCATACAGCTTGCGGACCGGCATCCCGAACTCGCTCGCCAGCGCCGGCAGGTGATCGGGCAGGCGGCGGGCGGCCTTGCTGAGCTCGCGCAACCGCAACATGCCGGCCGTGTCCCGCGGCTGGCCCAAGGTCGGGAGCAGGTCGAAGGCCTTCTCGTAGTCCAGCCACGGCATCGCCTTGTGGTCGCGGCGGATCTGGTCGGCATCCACCCCGGTCAGCACGGACAGCCGAAAATGGTCGGCCTCCCGCGCGGCGGCTCCGTCGTCCTCGATCGCCGCGAGGGTGGCGAACGTCCACCCACTGGACTGCATCGCGTCGAACAGGTGCCGGATCGCCAGCTCATCGGGTATCCGCAGGCGACGGCGAGTCTGCTGCTCCCACTCGGGATACCGCGCCTCGATCGCGTCCACCAGTGCGGTGGGATCCGCGCCGGCCTTTTCCGGCACCTCGACGCGCTCGGACAACAGGAACGCCCGCAGATCCTTCGGGTCCACCCGCAACCGCGTGGCCGCGGCCAGCTGCTGGCCGACGGTCGCCCTGATCCGCGTGGGGTCCTTACCGAAGACCTCGGCGTTGTCCGGGATCCGGTCCAGCGCCGAACTCAGCGCGACGATCGCCGCCTCGTGCTCCAGGCCCACCTTCCTGACCAGGCCGTTGAACCGGCCCCGGTCGTACCAGGACTTTCCGCTGATCTCGCTGCGATCGACCGGCTCGTCACCCCGCTGCTGTGCCCAGTGCCGGGCCTCGTCGAGGAGGGCGGCGTCGTCGCGGAGCTGGTCCTGCGACGGCTGCCGTTCGGCGATGAACTCCCAGGCCTTGTCGCGGTCCCACAGGAGTTCCTGCTCCAGCAGGTCGAGCCGGCCCGTCGCCTCCTGGAAATGCCGGTCGAACGCGGCCTGGTCACGGTTCCGCACGCTCGTCAGCAGATCCCGGAACGGCACCAGGCCCCGTGGCGGGGCCCCCAGCCGCGACGCCGCGGTCAAGATCCCGTAGGCGTTCACATTGGTGTCGCGCGCCACCGTGCCGAGTTCATCGGGTAGCCGGTGCAGCTTGGCGGTGACCTGTGCCAGCGCTTGGAAGTGGGCCACGGTGGGCGGCCGGCCACCGGCGTCGGCCAGCATGTCGAGCGCGGACCGGATACTCACCCCGGGGGCGCTGTCCAGGAATTGCAGGATCTCCCGCACCGTCACGCCGGGCAGGTGCTCGTTCCACCAGTCACTCACCCACCGGTCGGCTTCACCCGCGTCCAGCTCGTGCGCGGCCTGGTTGAACAGCCAGAAAAGCCACGACGGCTTCACTGCCTCGCCCTGGGCGACCTCGAAGGCGTCGAGCGCGTGCGCGACCAGATCTTCGGCGATCGTCGCCGCCTCCCGCTGCCCCGCGCCGTAGTCGTCCGACCGCAGGATCGGACCCAGCCAGCCCAGGTCCCGCGGTTCGGTCTCCGTGTCGTTGGCGAGCTTGTAGAGGTAGTTCACGTCCACCCCGAGGCGGGCGGCCACCCACGGGAGGTCGTCGGGAACCCAGCCCAGCCGCTCGCTGAGCCTGCGCACCCTGGGTTCGGGCAGCCCGGCCGCGAACAGCCTGGTCCTGGCACCGGGAGAGGACTCGATCGGCCTGGTGAACCGGTCCGGGGCCACGCCCAGCTGCGCGGCCCACGCACCAAGCAGATCCGGGCCCAGGTACCGCGCACCGCCCGGCAAGCCATCGCGTACCTGGCGCCCCGTCGACCGGGGGTCGTAGTCCGGCAGCTCCTGCGTCGGTCTGCCGCCGAGCAGGCCGGCGATCACCGCGTTGCCGTTGTCGGCCTCCGCCAGCTCGTGGGGGCCGGGCCGCTGCCGATGCCACGTCCCGAGGTCGTAGCGGAGGTCGTGGCGGTCGCCCTCCGCGCGGAGCGCATCGCTCGGGTTGATGTGCGGGTTGTAGACCTCCGCCGGGTCGTAGGCGAGGACCGTGGTTTCGGCCCGGGTGTTGGCAGTGCGGAAGTCACGCAGCAACCGCACGTAGGTCGCGGCCTGGTCGCTTTCCCGCGCGGCCGGGGTTTCGGCCAGGAATGTGGCGGCCAGCCGGCGGAAGTGCGGGCCGGAGCGGGTCAGCGCCGCCAGCAACGTCGCCGGGGCACCCAGCCGGGTACTGACCTGCACGTACCGGTCGAAATCGGCGCCGAGCTCGCCCACGAGGGTCCCGAGGTCCCACACGATCCCCTGAGCATGTTCGGTCGCGCTGAACCCGGGTGGGTATGCGGAGGTGTCCTGCACCCGCGCGAAATCGTCCCGCAGCGCCACCAGATCCGCGGGCGGCACGTGCAGCCGTTGCGCGACGGCACGCACCACATCGCCGCTGGGCAGGTTCAGCAGCCGTGCCAGCGAGTCGAAGTCACCGGCGTCGGCGTACCGCTGCGCGTCCCGCGCCACGCCCAGATACCGGTCCGCGAGATCGGTGGGCAGGTCGTTCAGCAGCTCCCACGACACCGCGCGCCGGCCACCGAACGACTCCGCCACCGGCAGGTCGTTCGCGCCCCAGCCGAGCCGGTCTCCCACCCGGGCAAGGAAACGGACGTCCTCCACCGTCCGGACACCGGCGGGGTGCAACCGCACTCGCGTCCGCTCCGCCAGCTCCGCGGCACTCAGCCGCCCGACACCGGCGGCACCCTCGGTGGTGTTCCTGGCCAGCGCGTCGAACACCACGCCCGCGAGCGGCCTGGTGAGCACCTGGGAGCGGGCCGCGTCGACCCCGAGGTGGCCGGCCAGCTTCGGCAACGCGGCCCGAGCCAGTTCCGTGACCTGGCGGGACAGTTCGAGCGGCGCCATCCCGGTCCGCGCCGACAGATCGGCGACCTCGGCCGGCTGGACACCCCACTGCGAAGCCGCGAACCGCGTGACCGCGTCATCGGCACGCGACTCGCCGAGCCGCAGGCCCTCCGGCTCCGCGTCACCGGCCCGGAACCGGCGCAAGCCGTCGACCAGGGCGTTGCGGGTTTCCACCGCGACGTTGGTCAGCCGGTCGACGGCCGCCCGATCACTGCGCGCCGCGGCGTTGATGGCGTCGTTGTCGGCTCGGGAGAGATCCCCGAACAGCCAGCCCGGCGCCCGCCGCAACGGCGCGACCGCCGGGTCGATCCCGTGGAACGCGAGGTTCGCGAAGGGCTCCGCGAGCGCCGGGTCGAGATCGGTGGTCGTGGCGATGTAACGCGCGAACTGCTCGGTCCAGGTCGCCTTGTTCGCCTGGCTGCCCGGCACGCTGAGCACATCGGCCGGGCCGGCACCGGCCCCCGGGTCGCTCGTGCGAACCGCCAGATTCGGGTCGAAGACCGCGATGTCCCCGGAGTCGGAGTCGGCTGCCCAAGTCGCGATGCGCTCCGGCACCACGGAACCGCTGTCGAACGGCAGATGCGGCTCGGCCGCGTCGAGGCGGAGGAACGTGTTCGCGTCGGGGAACCGCACGCTGCGCGGATCGACCCCCACCATGGCCTCACGGACCGCGACATCCAGCCACGCGGCGGCACCGGCGACCGGACCGTCCTCCGGGCGTGCCAGGTGACCACCACTGATCACCTCGGGCGGACGCTCGCCGTTGTCGCGCACCACCTCGTCCACGGCGTCGAACAGCGGACCGCCGCGGGTCCTCAGCGCGTCCGCACCGGCGTCGCCGTTGTAGAGGTAGACGTGGTTGTCGCCGGCCGCGTCGCGCACCATGTCCGCGAGCTCGACGGCCGCCGCATGCTGCGCGAGCGCCGACCGGATCACGTCGGGCGGCACCCCGTCCGCCCGGCCCGACGGGTCGTGCCAGGTCATCCCGGCCACGGTCACCGGGAACGTGCCGTGCTGCGCCCATTCCTCCTGGAAGTCCCGGATCCGCTGCTCGATCACGCCCTCCGCGCCGGCGACATCGTGCAGGCCGATCAGCAAGCCGAAGCGGCCCTCGTGCGACCCCGGCGCGAAACCGTCCGCATACCGGGTCGCGATGGCCATCAGGTCGTCCGCGGTCGAAGCCGGCACCGTCGCCACGATGCCCACGGCGTTCTGGTTGGCGTCGTTCCGGGAACCCAGCGGACCGACGACCTCGGTGTCACCAGCCGGCCGGAACTCGAAGCCCGCATACCGGAACGGGCCGGCCTCGCTCTCCATCGTCGTGGGGCTGAACGGCTCGTCAGCCGTCGTCGGGCTCAGCGGCTCGTCGTCCGTCGCCGGGCTCAACGGATCCCGATCCGTCGTGGGGCTCAGCAGCGGCTCCCGATCGTCGCCAGACTCGCGCCTCGACGTGCCGGTGTCGACCGTCGTGGGCGCATCCGGCCGTTCCCCACGCCGCCGGCGCCGGCGGCTCGATGACGGCCCCGCCCCGTCCGAGGGGCTGGGCGCACCACCGGACCGGCGCTTGTCCAGCTGCTTGCGAACCCACCGGAAGGGATGCGGCCGCCCGATCAGCTCCGGCGGACGATCACCCCGTTGCTCCGGCGCCGGACCGGCCTGGTCCAGATCGGGCAAGGTGAGGAAGTCGCCGGCCGGACGATCCGGCAGCTGCGTGAACCACACCTTGTCGGCCGAGCCCCGCAGATCCAGGGACTCACCGGTCACCCCGTCGAAGAAGTCGACCAGACCGGTCCGCGGGTTGTGCACCACGTTGATCGCATGGCCGACCCCGTCCTCGTCGGAGGTGATGACCATGCCCTGCGTACCGGTCGGCTGCTGCTCCAGATGCGCCCGCACACCGTCGTAGCCGCCGGGCATCGGACCGAACTTCGACCCGACCGCGCCTTCCAGCACCACCGTCGGCCCGAGCCTCGAGGCTCCCGGCGCCACGAACTCCGCCGGATTCCCCTCGGCCATCGCCTTGATGGTGTTGGCCGTCTGCAGCGCCGCCAGCAGGCAGTTGAGCAGATAGTCGTCCAGGGCGTTGTCGAAGTTCGCCCGGTTGACCCCCTCCAGCTCCGGCAACGCCAGCTCCGCATACCCGTACTTCGCGAAGTCCGCGGCATACAGTGCGCCGGTGTCGACCCGCTCCTCGGGCAGGGCCACGTCGTGCCGGATGTCATCGACCACCTCGACGGCTTCGGCATCGTCGGCGAGGTCGTCGAGATCCTTGAACGTGTAGCCGTTGTGCTGCAGCTGCTCGAACAGCGACGCAAGCGAGTCGTACGGCGTGAGCTGAAGACGTTCACGTTGGTGCTGCGCCCATTCCGGGTACCGCGCCACGACGTCCGCCAGCATCACGGAGCCGTCCGGGTGCCGCCGGATATCCGGGGTGGACCGGACGAAGGCGTGGAGGTCGCGCGGGTCGGCCACCAGCCGCACCGAACCCACGAACAGGTCCCGCACGCGCATCCCGCTCTTGGCCGCCAGACCGGGGATGTCGTCGGGAAGCCGCTGAAGCACCCGGGTCAGCCCCAGGATCGTCGGCACGTTCTCCTTGCCCAGCGTTTCCGCCAGACGCCGCAGCCCGGCCTTGCTGAACAGCCCGTCGGCACGCAAATGCGCGAACTCCGCGTCGGCCGCGCCGAGGTAGCCGTGCTCGGCGACCCACGTCCGCACCGCCTCGTCGTCCGCGGTCAGCCTCGAAAGCTCTTCCGGCGTGGGTTGCCGGTCCGCGGCGAAGTCGAACACCTGCTCGCGCGTCAAGCCGAGCCGGCCGGCCACGGTGTCGGCTCGGGCCGCGATGCCATGCGGGTCGGCGAGCGTCGCCGAACCGCCCACCTGGTCGAACGAAATGACGGCGAACAGGTCCCCGAAGGAAACCAGGGCGCGCGGGTCGATCTCGTGGGCGGACGCGACGTTGAAGACCTCGCCAGACGAGACCCCCAGCTGACGGGCCACGTCCGGAATGCTGTCGGGCACGTGGCCGAGCGCTTTGCTGAGCGCGCGCATGTCGGACAACTGCACGATGGAGGGAGCCGACGAGCCCATCCGCTCGAGCGCATCGACCATCCGGCTGTAATCGAGCCCGGGCGTGTCCCGGATGTCACCGACGATGTCCTCGTCGCGCAGGCCCAGCCGAGCGCCCCACCGCTGCGTGACGGAGTCGGACAGCTGCCCTCGGAACGGCTCGATGGCGGCTCGTGCCTGGTGCTGCGGCATCGCTTCGAGATCGGCGAGATCCGGCTCACCGGCGTCGCGGAGCAGCCCCTCGAGCACCCCGATCGGCTCGTTCGCCGACAGCCCCAGGTGCTCACGCAGGTTCTGCGCCCAACCCGGGTACCCCGCCGCCACCGCGGCCGTATCCGCCGCCCCGCCGGTCGTCCCCAGATAGGCCGCGATGTCCGCGGGATCGGCCTTCGCCCCCAGCGCCATGTCCAGCAGCTCGGCCGCCGGAATGCCGTGCTCATCGGCGAGCTCGCCGAGATCACCCGGGGCCCGGCCGGTCAGCCTCGTCAACCGCAGCACGTCCCGCAGCCGCTCGGTGCCCGCCGCGTCGACCGCCTGCGCCAGCTGGTCCCGGTCGACCCACCACGCGCCACGCAGATCCCGGAATTCCGCGGGATCCCGGGTCACGGGGATGCCAAGCGTCTGCTCGGGTGGCCGGTCGTCCGGGGTGACGTCCGCCCGCTGCTCGGCGGGCAGCATCCGGTCCCGGTTCGTCACGGCCGAGAGGTAGTCCGTCCGCACCCCGTTGCGGGCACCCCACCGCCAGGCGTCATGGAGCAGGCCATGATCGGATCCGGTCCGCACGGCCGTGGCCGCGTCGTCCATGGCCTGCGACCAGGGCCGCTGGTCGTTCAGGAACCGGTACACATCCGGCTTGGCCCAGCCCAGCCCGGACGCCAGGTCCGAGACCAGCGACTCGACCCGCTGCTGGGCGAGCCCCTGCAGGCGGATGGTCTCGGAGTCCCGGTGAGGCAGACGCAGAGTCCCGATCAGGTCGTCGAACACCGCCAGGTGGGCGGGGTCGACGTTCATCCGGCTGGCGAGCAGGTAGAGCCGGGTCACGTTCACCCCGAGCCGGCCGGCGAGGTCGGGGAGATCCTCGGGGAACCGGCCGATCCGGTTGCTGTACCGGCGCAGGGAGTCGAGTGCGTTGTCGAAACTCTTCCCGGCACGGACACCCATCGTCTGCAACAGCGACGTGAGCTTGTCCTCGTCCAGCGACAGTGCCGGCGAGTCCGGCCGGCCGGTCCGCGCCGGGCGGCCGGCCGCCCACGCCGGGTACTCCTGCGCCACCCGTGCCGTGTCGATGGTGCCGTCGGTGTGCAGATCATCGGCGTGTGTGCGGATGAACTCGGCCACCTCGGCCGGGTCGGCCTTCATCGACCTGGCGAGTTCGAACAGGTCGTGCACGGGCAGCTGACTGTCGTTGGCGAGGCGGTCGGCGTCGCGGACCCACCCGGCCACCTGCGCCGGCTCCGGCGCCAGATCCGCCAGCAGCCGGAGCGTGTCGTCGGAGTCCAGGTTCGCCCGGGCGGCCAGCGCGATGAGCCGGCCCGCGATCTCGTCCCGCAGGTGGACCAGACTGTCGGTGGTCTGGCCGGCACGGACGCCGGGCGAGGTCTCGATCAGGTCCTTGAACGGAGCCAGCGCCGACAGCGCCGCCCCGAAGTCACCCATGAGCCGCAGCGCGGGCGCGACCGGCAGGCCGGCCGCCGACGCCTGCTCCCGGAAGTCATCGACGATCCGGCCCGCGGCATGGTGGACCCCGAGCATGGTCCGGAAGTCCCGCCCGCTCGGCAGCAGCCCGAGACCGGCGAGTCCGGCGGTGACCTGGGTGAAGTCCAGCCAGCGCATCGCTTCGCGGTCGTCGAGGATCGCCGCGAGCGGTGTGCCCTCCGCGGGTTCGCCCAGCCAGGGTGCCCACCGGCGCGCCACCTGCACGTCCAGCTCGCCGCCGAGCTGGCTGATCCGGGTGCGGGACTCTTCGAGTTCCTCCGGCGACTGCGAGAGCGCGAAGGTCTTCTCCGCGTCGGCGCCCAACCGACTTGCCGCCGCCGCGATCGACTGGTTCGCCCCGAGACCGAGGTGTTCCCGCTGGTGCTGCATCCAGCCCGGGTACTGCGCGACGACCTCGTGCGGGAGGACCTGGCCGGCGCCGTCTCGCACGCTCGGACCGGCCAACCGCACGAACGCCACGACCTCCGCGGGCTCCACCACGAGATCACGCGCCATGTCGAACAGCACCGAGGCCGGTACCCCGATCTCCGCGGCGGGACCGCCGAGATCGCCCGGCCGCCAGGCCACCTGGCCCGCCAGCGCCAGCATCTCCGGCAGCCGTGCCAAGCCGAGCGTGCCGATCGCCTTGCGCAGCTCACCGCGATCGATCAGCCGGTCCATGACCGGCTGCGCCGCATCGGCGATACCGCCGTTGGCGGCCACGCGAAGGTAATCCGTGGGTGCTTCGTGGGTTTCGGCCCATTCCCGGGCGTTCCGGACCGGCTCGTCCGCCGCCGGACCCTGCCACGGTGCGGAGTTCTCCGGGCGCGCCAGCGCGGCGTCCAGCTCCTCCAGCGACTCCCGGCTCGCGTGGGTGTCCGCGATGAACCGGAACACGTCGCTGGGTGACCACCCCAGCCTCGTGGCGAGGGACATCGCCACCGCGACACTGTCCATCATCTGTGCGTCGACGTGGCCGTCCTGCAGCGCGTCCTGGTCGGTGTCCCGCAGCAGGCTGATCAGCTCGGGGAACGGCCGCAGACCCTCCGGGTCCGCGCCCAGGCTCACCGAGCCGTAGTACAGCCTGCCGGCCGGCAGCCCCAGCTCGTTCGCCACCTGCGGAAGATGCTCGGGGAGCCCGTGCATGGCCTGGCTGAGCGCGACCATGTCCGCGAAGTCGTCCGGGTTCTGCTCCCAGCCCAGTTCGCCGAGCAGTTCGTGTGCCCGCTCGAGGCTCAGCTGCGGCCAGTCGCGTTCGTGCGCCCGGACGATTCCGACGCCCACCCCGAACCGGTCGGCCAGCCGGATCCGCCTGGCCTCGTTGGCGGCCTCCTCGTCGGACAGCCTGTCCAGCCGCTGGAACGATTCGCCGTTGCTCGCCAACTGCTCGAACGCCGCGCCGATCGACTGGTCGTCGGGGATCCCCAGCCGCCGTCGCTGATGCGCCTCCCAGTCCGGGTATCGCGCCACGACGGCATCGACGAGCGCATCCGGGCCCGGGACCTTTTCGCCTTCCCTGCGGGTCTCCACCCGCTCGGTGAGCAGGAAGGCACGCAGGTCCTTGGGGTCGGCCTTGAGCCGCACCGCCGCGGCGAGCATCTCGTGCGGCGTCGCCGTGATCTGCGTCGGGTCGGCACCGATCAGCCGCGCGGTTTCCGGGATCCGCTCCAGCGCCAGGCTCAGCGCGATGAGCGCCGCTTCGTGCTCGGCCCCCAGGTGGTCGACCAGGCCGTCCAGCCGGTGCCGGTCGTACCAGGACTTGCCGCTGATCTCCGTGCGATCGGGCCTGGTGTCGTCGAGACCGTCCACCGCGCCGGCCCACTGCCTCGCCGCGGCGGCGAGATAGGCCGGGTCATTGAGCTGCTCCTCGGTCGGGCGGCGGTCGGCCACGAACTCGAACACCCGCGTCGGTTCCCAGCCCAGCGCCTGGGCCGCCGACCTGACCGGGGCGGTGGCGTCGGCGATGTCCTGGCCGCTCACCTGCTCGCCCGAGCTCAGGCGCTGCATCAGGCCGCGGTACGGCAGGAGCGCGCGCGGGGTGGCGCGCAGCTGCGCCGCGACCCGGAGCACATTCTGCGGGCGTACCGTTGTTTCCCGCAGCACGTCCCGGAGTCCGTCCGGGAGCCCGTGCAGCGCCTCGGTGAGTTCCAGCAGGTTCTTGAAGTTGTCGTACGACGGCCGCACGCCGTTGTCGGTCAGGAACTTCACCCCGTCGGTGACCCGCAGCCCCGGTGCGGCGTCGACGAACCGCAGGACGTCCGAGGTCTCCGGCCCGACGGGCTGTTCCGACCACCACTGGCTCATCCACCGATCGGCTTCGGCCGCGTCCATGTCGTCCGCGGCGTGGTTGAACAGCCAGAACAGCCACGGTGCCTGGACGTCCTCGCCGTGGGCGACGGCGAAGGACTCCTCGGCATGGGTGGTGAGGTAGGTGGCGAGCTCGTCCGGCTCCAGCTTGGCCGCGCCGTACTCGGACGACCGCAGGATCGGGCCGAGCCAGGCCAGCTGCCGTGGTTCGACGTCGAGCGCCTCGGCGAGATCGGCGAGGTAGGTCGCATCCACCCCGAGCCGCTTCGCCAGTGCCGGCAGTCCCGTCGGAACTCCGCCGCGTTCATCGTTCAGCCGCTGCGCCTGGTCGGCCGGAACGCCCGCCGCGACGAGTTCGTTCACCCCGTCCTGGCCGAACCGGGCCGGGTCGGTGAACACATCCGGGTCCACGCCCAGCCGCTCGGCCCATGCCCCCAACGTGTCCGGCGCGAGATGACCCGATGTGTTTCCTGGCCCGGTGTTCCCCGCGGTGTAGTCCGGCACGGTGGCAGCCGCACCGTCGGTGAGCAGCGCCGCGATCAGGTCACCCTCGTCCGCCCAGTCGGGGAAGATGCCAGGCCGCTGGGAGTGCCACACCCCCAGTTCGTGGGAGAGCGGGTGCTCCTCGGTCACCTCGTCGGGGTCGTAGTACGCGTCCGGGTCGTAGGGCCGGGTGTCCGAATCGGGGTTGGCCACCGCGCTGCGGAACTTGCGCAGCAGCTCCGCGTAACTGGCCGCCCGGTCGCTTTCCCGCGCACCCCGCGAGTCCGCCAGGAAGTTCGCGGCCAGCATCTGGAAGTGCCGGCCGGAGCGGGTCAGCGCCGCCAGCAGCGTCACCGGGAAACCCAGCCGGGCACTGGCCGCCACGTAACGGTCGAAATCGGCGCGCTGCGGCGCCATGTCCATCCGCAGCTGCCGGACGATCTCCGCCGCGACAGCAGCCGGCTCCGGGGAGTCGTATTCGGAAAGGCCCTGCAGCCGCTCGAAATCGCCCCGGAACGCGAGCAGATCCCCGGGCCGCACACCCAGTTCGCGCGCCACCGCACGCACCACATCGCCGCTGGGCAGGCCGACCACGCGCGCCAGCGCGTCGACGTCACCGGCATCGGCGAACCGCTTCGCATCGGCGGCCGGGCGCAGGTACTTGCCGGCGAACTCGGCGGGCAGGTCGTGCAGCAGCTCCCACGACACCGCCCGGTCCCCGCCGATGGACTCCACCAGCGGCAGATCGCCGGCATGCCAGCCGAGCCGGTTCGCCAGCCGCGTCAGCAGACCCAGATCCTCCACCGACCGGACACCCTGCGGACGCATCCGGTCCCGCAGCTGCGTCGCCAGTTCCTCGCCGCTCAGCCGCTGTGCACCGGCCGCGCCGTCGCGAGCGACCACCTCGCCGAGCACGTCGGCCAGCGGCCGGCCGAGCACGCCCAGCCTGCCGGAGTCCTCGCCGAGGTGGTCCGTCAGCTTCGACCTGATCCCGGAAAGCTCGGCCGGCAACAGCCCGGTCCGCGTCATCAGCTCACCGGCCTGGCGCGGGGCCATCCCCCACTGCACCGACAGGTCCACGACGTCACGCGGTTCGATCCCGAGCTGCGAAGCCACGAACCGCGCGATCGCCGGGCGGGCGTCCTCTCCCAGCGCGCGGAACTCCGCGAGCTGCCGCGGGGACACACCCAGGTCGCCGGCTTCCGGCCGGGCCGGCCCGAAATCCGGGTCGGTTTCGGCCCGGTGCCGGGTGAATCCGTCGATCAGCGCGTCACGGGTGTCCGCCGCCATCCGGCCGAGCCGCTCGACCGCCGCCGGATCGGCGATACGGGCCGCCTCGACGGCAGCACTGTCCTGAGTGGACAGACGCTGCCGGAGCTGTTCGTAGGTTTCCTTGGCCGGGATGTCCCCGGCCGGGTCGATACCGGCGAACGCGAGGCTCGCGAAGCTCCTCGCCAACCCGGGATCGAGGTCCGTCGTGGCGGCGATGTACCGCGAAACCTGCCCCGTCCAGGTCCCCTCGTCCGCGTGGGTTCCCGCCAGGTTCCACTCCGTGGACGAGGTACCGGCGGGGGCCAGGTCGTCGGTCACCAGCGTCAGGTTCGCATCGAACACCGCGACGTCGCCGGCCTCGGTATCCGGCCGGCCGGCCCGCTGCCGCAGGACCGAATCGACGTCGAACGGAACATCGCTTTCGAGCGCGTCGAGCCGGACGAAGGTGTTCTGCCCGAGGAAGGACACGCTCCGCGGATCGACATCCGCCATCGCCTGCCGGACGGCGAGGTCCATCAGCGCGGTCGCCTTACCGATGGCGTCGTCTTCGGGGTAGGTGAGGTAACCGCCCCCGACGACCTCCGGCGGCCGTTCCCCGTTGTTCCACACCACTTGGTCGACGGCGTCGAACAGCGGCCCGCTCCTGGTGTTCAACCAGCCGGGAGCGGCATCTCCGGTGTGCAGGTACACCTGGTTGCCATTGCCCGCGGCACGGATCTGATCGGCGAGGTCCGCGGTCATCGGGTTCCGCGCGAGCACGGTCCGGGCGAGATCCTGCGGCACCGCGTCCAGGCCATCCGGGTGATCCCAGGTGAAGCCGGTGACGGCGACCGGGAACGTCGCATGCTGCGGCCACTCGGCTTTGAAATCCTGGATTTTCTGCCGGATCTCCGGCTCGCTGCCGCGACCGCCGCCGACGCCGATCACGAGTGCGAAGCGGCCCTTGTGCGAGCCGGCACCGAACCCGCCGGCGTACTTCCGGACGATCGCGGCGAGATCGTCGGTAGCCGACGCCGGGACCGTCGCGACGATGCCCACCGCGTGCTTGCCGGCCTCGTCGCGCTCACCGAGCGAACCGATCACACCGGTGTCCGGGACCGGCTCGAAGCCGAACTCCGTCAAGACCTGCTGGAGCGCGGCCCCGTCCTGGTCCGGCTCCGGCGTCTCCGGGGCCGGCGACTCGGGGATTGGCGGTGTGGCCTGCTCCGGCGGCACTTCCTGGTATGCCCACACGAACCCGTCGGTACTGCGCTCACCTGGTGTCGTCCCGGCGTCCGAGGTCGTCCGTGAAGCGATGATCCCGAAATCGCGCGACCGCACGACATCCCAGTCGCGCGGCGACATCGTGTCCGCGGTCGACATGCGGGTCAGGTTCTGCGGGCTGTTGGCCCACGCCACGTCGTCGTCGCTGAGCGACCGCGACGGCGACCCGTCGGCGGTCTGGTCCCACGGCCTCTGGACACCCACGATGCCCCAGCGACGCGACCGGACGACACTCCAGTCCAGGTCGGGCAGCGCCCCGTCATCGCCGTCCGAGTCGTAGAGACGCGGCGGCGGTCCCTCCGCGGCCGGCTCCCGCGGCGCCTGGTCCGCGGGCCCCGGTTCGCCGGGACGGGACAGCCCGGCAGGCGCCGGTTCGGCCGCGCGCGGCGAGTCGTCGGTGCGCGGCGCTTCGGCAGGTGCCGGGTCCGCCATCGGCGGCCGGGCCCCGAACCGTCCCCTGAGCCGCTCGAGCACCCCCGGCTTGCCGACCAGCTCCGGCGGCCGGTCCCAGTCGCCCTCCGTATACCGCGGCGGCTCGTCGCCGGCATCGGTATACCGCGGCGGGCCGGAGTAATCCGGATCAGGCAGCGGCAGGAACTGCCCGGCCGGCAGATCCGGCAACGGCATGAACCACACCGGCTCGTCCGAGCCGCGCAGATCAGGCGACTCGCCGGTGACCCCGTCGAAGAAGTCGACCAACCCGGTCCGCGGGTTGTGCAGGACGTTGATCGCGTGACCGACACCACCGGTACGGCCCAGCGTGATCACCACACCCTGGCTGCCCACCGGCCGCTGCTCCATGAACTCCCGCAGACCGTCCGCACCCCCGGCCACCGGCCGCACCAGCTCACCCGTCAGCTGCTCCAGCGCCGCTGTCGGCGCCGGACCGTCCACCGCGGGGGCCGGGAAGACGTCGGCGGGCAGCCCCTCCGCCAGCGCCTTGATGGCGTTCGCGGTCTGGACCACCGCGGCCAGGCAGTTCAGCAGGTAGTCGAGCAGACCGTTCTTGAGCCCATGCTCGTAGTTGGCCCGGTTGATCCCGGCCAGTGGCGGCAACGCGAAGTCGGCGTACCCGTGCTTCGCGAACTCCGCGGCATACGACGCGCCCGCCTCAGCCATCCGGGCATCGTGCGTCAGCTTCGCCCGCAGCGGCTCGATCAGGTCGCGGACCACACCGTCATCGGGGATCCGGTCCAGGTTCGCGAAGGTCTGGCCCATGTTCCGCAGCCGGCTGTACAAAGCCCCGCCGAGCGGCACATACGGCCCCATCCCGAGGCGCTGCCGCTGGCGCTGCGCCCACGCCGGGTACTTCGCCACGACATCCGCCAGCATCGGACGGCCATCCGGGTCCCGGCGCAGATCCGGCGTCGACTGGATGAAAGCCGCGATGTCTCGCGGATCGGCCACCGTCTTGACCGAAGCGATGAACATGTCCCGCGCCGACATCAGGTTCGCTTCGCGGTCCATGTTCACGAGGTCGGCGGGAAGCCGCTGGATGGACCGGGTCAGGCCGAGAATCGTCGGCAGGTTCTCCTCGCCCAACAAGTCGACCAGGTCCCGCAAGCCCATCGCGACGAACCGGCCCCCGGGCCTCAGATGCTGGAACTCCGCACTCGCGTCGGCGACGTAGGCCGGTACTCCGTGCTCCGCCGCCCAGGTCCGCAGCGGCTCACTGTGCGGGGTCAGCTTGACCAGTTCATCCGGCTTGAGTGGATTGGCCAGCAGGAACTGGTTCAGCTCGCTGCCCGTCAAGGCCAGCCGCGCCATGGCGTAGTGGACATCCGCGACGAAGTCGGCCGGGTGAGAGCTGGCCTCGAAGGAGGAAGCCAGGACTCGCGGCTGCACCCCGACACGGGCCGACACGTCCGAAGCCTCGGCGAAGGAAGTCAGGAGGTGGTTGGCGAGGTCCCCGATGCCCTCGGGGAACCCACCGAGGCTGATGCTCAGCTGCGCCAGCTTCTCCAGCTGCTGCGGGGTGGCCTTGAGCTCGCCCGACTCCTCCAGTGCATCGACCATCCGGCTGTAGTCGAGGACCGGGTGCGTGCGCACCCGGGTGGCGAGCGCGACGTCGTCCCAGCCCAGTCGCGGCGCCCACCGCCGCACGACCTCGTCCGTCAACGGCTCCCGATGCGGGTCGACGATCGCCCGCGCCGCATCCCTCGGCATGTCCAGCAGATCCGCCAGACCAGGGCCGTCCGCATTGCGTGCCGCCGCGTCATTGCGCAGGGCTTCGTCGAGCATCGCGATCGGGTCGTTCGGCGACAGTCCCAGGTGGTCACGCAGCCGATGCGCCCACGCCGGATACGCCGTCACCGACGCCGGGTCGACCGTTCCATCGGGGCCGCGGACATCGGTACCGGTCGCCCGGACGAATGCCGCGACGTCCGCCGGATCGGATTTCACCGGTACGGCCAGGTCCAGCATCTCGCCCGGTGTCACGCCGATCTTCCCGGCCGCACCGGCCAGATCGCCCGGTGCCTTGCCGCTCACCCGCGTCAGCCGCAGCACGTCCCGCAGCCTGCCGGTCCCCGCCGCCTCGACCGCCCGCGCCAGCTCGTCCCGGCCGATCCCCACGTCGACGCGCAGGTCCCGGAATTCCGCCTGGTCGCGCAGGGACTGCGCCGGGTTCGGCCCGGTGACGTTCTCCCAGTCGAGCGCACGGTCGTGGCCCACCCGGATGCGGTCCTGGTTCACCGCGGCGGCCAGGTAGTCCGTCCGGACCCCGTTGTCCTTACCCCACTGCCATGCCGCATCGATGAGCGGGCTGCCGCTCCCGTCACGGAGGCCTGCCACGGTGTCGGACAGCTCCGGCAGCGTGGACTGCCGGTCGTGCAGGAACCGGTGCAGGTCCCGCTTCGACCAGCCCAGTCCGGCGGCGACCTCGGCCACGAGGCTGGGATATGCGGCGGCGAACGGGGGCGGATCGGCCTCCGGGGTTCCCGGCGACGACTGCCCGGACGGCGCCGGACGTTTCGCCGCCCACCGGGGATAAGCCTCCGCCGCCTGCGTCTGGTCGACGGCGCCGTCCGCGTCCCGGATCGTGTCGCCCCGCGACCGGATGAACTCCGCGACCTCGGGAGGAGCCGCCTTGAGCGAGCCGGACAGCTTGAACAGCTCCCCCGCCGGCATCCCGGCGATTCCGGCGAGCCGGCCCGAGTCCCGCATCCAGCCGGCGAGCTGCTCGGGCTCCGGTTCCATGGTCGCCACGAACCGGGAGACGTCCTCGGGTGCGCTCCAGTCCAGCCGCGCGGCGAACACCACGAGGCGATTGCGGATCTCGTCGCCAAGGGCGACCAGCCCCGGGGTGACCGCGGTCGGGATGACGCCGTAGGAGGTCTCGGTCAGATCCTTGAACGCCACCAGCGCTTGCGGATCAATCCCCCTGTTCTGGGCGAGGAAGAGCGCATTCGCGGCGGACAGGTCCACCTTGGCGGCCGGCCCCGCGAAATCGGAGACGATCCGGCCCAGATTCCTGCTGACCGACGCCAGCATGTCGAAGTACACGTTGTTCAGCGGGTGGCCCATCTCGTCCATGGCCGCGACGAGCTTGCCGAAGTCGAGCCAGCGCATCGTCTCGCGGTCGTTCAGGACTTCGGCCAGCTGCCCGCCGATCCTGTCGTTCTGGTTCACCAGCCAGGGCCGCCACCGCTGCGTTACTTCCGCGTCCAGCTGACGGCGGAACGGTTCGATCGTCGCGCGCGCATCCCGGGACGACATGTCTTGCAGCGTCGCGAAACTCTGCTCGTTCGCGGCCAGACGCCGGAACACCGACGCGAGCGAATGGTTCGCGCCCAGATCCAGATGTTCCCGCTGCCGGCTCGCCCATTCCGGATACCCGGCGACGACCGCCGCGGGATCGACCTGCCCGTCGTTGCGCACGCTGTCCCCGCTGGACCGCACGAACGCGTCGATATCCGCCGGATCGGCCAGCAGCGTATGGGCCATGTCGAACAACGCGGCCGGGGGCACGCCGAGCGTCTCGGCCCGCCCGGCGAGGTTGTCCGGCGACCAGCGCGCCACCATGGCGAGCTTCAGGATGTCCGGCAGCCGGTCGATGCCGAATTCGTCCAGCGCCTGCCGTAGCCCGTCCTCGGTGATGAGCGTGTCCGCGGCCGGCTGGAACATCGTGGGGAGGTTGGCGTTGGCCGCGAGCACACGGTAATCCGTGGCCACGTCATGGGTTTCCGCCCAGTGCCGGGCGGCCGTGACCGCCTGGTCCACCGGCGAATCCAGCCATGGCGACGCGTTCTCCGGGCGGGCCAGCGCCGCGTCCAGCTCCTCCAGCGACTGCCGGCTCGCCCGGGTGTCCGCGATGTACCGGTACACGTCGGGGCCGGCCCAGCCCAGCCGTTGGGCCAGAGAGTTCACCAGCCAGACCTTGTCCGGCCCACTCAGCTCGATGGTGTGCCGCGCCGCATCCTCGTCAGGCAACCCGCCGTCGCGCATCGCGGCTTGGTCGTCCTCGTCGTACCGGAGCAGATCGATCAGCTCGGGGAACGGGCGCAGTCCGTCGGGGTGGGCATCCAGGACCTTGGCCGCGTGGTACAGCCTGCTGACCGGTACGTCCAGCTCACGTGCCACCTCGGGCAGACGGTCCACGCGAACGCGGTTGTCACGGCTGAATTCACGCAGCTCGGCCATGTCATCGCGGGTCTGCTCCCGGCCCAGTTCGGGCAGCAGCTCCCAGGCCTGCGCGTGATTCAGCCACGGCGCCTCTCGTTCGTCCGTCTCGAGCGCCTCGTCGGTGATCCCGATCTTGTCCGTCAGCCGGTACCGCTCGAGCTGCCGCACGGCTTCGTCGGCGGAGGACATGGCGTCGAGGTGGGTGAATGTCCGGTTCCTGGCCTGCAGCGTCTCGAACACACTCGCGATGGACTCGTCGTCACGCAGGCGCAACCGCTCGCGTTGCGCCCTCTCCCAATCCCGGTAGCCGGCGGCGGCCGCGTCCACCAGGTCCTGCGCGCCGGCGCCTGCCTTGGCGTTGTAGGACATCATGAAGGCGCGGATGTCCATCGGCTCGGCGCGCCGTTGCAGGGCGACATCGAGCATCTGCTTGGCCGTGATGCCCAGCAGCTCGTCGCCGTTGATGGAGCGCAGCAATGAGTAGGGCATCTCGTCGAGCATCTGGCTCAACGCGATCACCGAAGCTTCGTGCTGGTAGCCGACTTCCCGCACGATGTAGTTCAGGTCGCCCCGGTCGTACCACGGCTGGCCGCTGATCGCGCTGACGTCGGCGCGGACCGGAACTTCGACGCCCGCGGCGTGGCCCCAGCGCCTGGCGTCTTCGACGAGGGCGCTGTCGTCGCCCATCAGCTCCGACGACGGCCGGCGGTCGGCGAAGAAGTCCCAGGCCGTCTTCGTGTCCCAGCCGACCTCGTCGGCCACCAGGTTCACGCGATCCAGCACGCGACTGCTGGGAGTGGACTCCTCGGAGTCCGCATCGCTGTCGTCGGACCGTTCCGAACTCGTCTCCAGGCCCTCGAGGTCGGACTCGTCGAAGAGCGCCAAGGCTCCCTGACGGCCGCCGTGCTCGCTCGCGGCCGGTGACTCCTCGATTTCCGCTGGATCGATCTCGCTCGACTCGGGCCGCGCGTCCTCGTCGTCCGGCGCGTGGCTCGAGCCCGACTCGGAGTCCGCATCGTCAACGACGTCCGACATGTGGATGGAGCTCGACTCGGACGCCGCATCCTCATCGTGAGCCGCCGGACCGCTCTCGGGGTCGCCCGCCTGCGAACCGTCATCCGAGTCGGAGCGGGTCTCCACATTCGGATCGATCCGGCTCGATTCGGACCGCGCGTCCTCGTCGACGGCCGCCGAGCCGCCCTCGCTCGCGCCCGAATCGGAACTCGAATCGGAACTGTCACTCGACTCGGAACTGGTGTCGGAACGAGCGCGTTCCGCCGCGCGGTCACGCAGGTTCTGCAGGAGCTCCCCGAACTGCAGCAGCCCTCGCGGCACGGCCTTCAGGCGCGCCGCCTCGGCGAGGAATTCGGCGGGGGGTACATCGGCTTCCCGCGCCACGTCCGCGAACTCGTCGGGCAGCCGCTTCAGCGCACGGGTGAGGTCCGTCAGGTTACGGAAGGCGGTGCTGCGCGCGTCCTCATTGATGTCGGACAGCAGATCGAGCCCCTGACGGACAGTGAGCCCCGGCGCCGCGTCGAGGAACCGCAGCACATCCGAGGGCGCCGGCTGCGGGGCCTGCTCCGCCCACCACGCGCTCATCCACCGGTCGGCTTCGGTGGCATCCAGCCCGTCCGCGCTCTTGCTGAACAGCCAGAACAGCCACGACGGCCGCACCGGTTCGCCTGCGGCGACGTCGAAGTTGTTCTCGACGTGCTTCCGCAGATATCCGGCGAGCTCGTTCGCCCCCAGCTTGCCCGCGCCGTATTCCGGGGACCGCAGGATCGGGCCCAGCCACGTCAGGTACCGCGGGTTCGTCCCCAGCGCTTCGGCGAGCCCGAGCAGATATGCGGGATCGACCCCGGCCTGCTCGGCCTGCTGCAGCAGCCGGACCGGAACCGTGCCCAGCTGCCGGCTGACCCGCTCGACGTCCTCGGCCGGCAGCTTGACCTCGTCCTCGGCGGCCAGCCTGGCCCGCTCCTCCTCGGAGAGGCCGGCCCTCTCTTCGTCGGACAGCGGTGACTTGGCCAGCTTCCGCACGTCGTCCTGGGCGAAGTCCACCGGATTCGTGAACCGCTCCGGGGCCACCCCCAGCCGTTCGGACCAGGCACGCAACTGTTCCGGCGAGAGATAACCCGTCGCCTCGCCGGGCGCCCGCGTTCCGACCACTTCGTAGTCCGGCAGGGCAGTCTCGGACCCGCTGAGCAGAGCCGTGACCAGGGTCTGCTCAGCGCCGTCGGCCACCCCCGCGAACCGGCCCGGCCGCTGGTGATGCCACGCGGCGAGGTCACGGGCGAGATCGGCTTCGTGCGGGACCTCGCCGACGCGACGGATACGGCCAGGGTCGTACGGCTCGATCGGGTTGCCCGGCTCCACGCCGGCGCTGCGGAACCGGCGCAACAGGCCCGCATAGGCCTGCGCCCGGTCGCTTTCGCGCTGGTCGGGCGTGTCGGCGAGGAAGGCCGCGGCCAGCGCGCGGAAATGCGGGCCGGACCGGGTCATCGCCGCCAGCACGGTCGCCGGGAAACCCAGCCGCGCGCTGACCGCGGCGTAGCGATCGAGATCGACGTTCTGCGGTGCCAGGTCCAGCCGGAGTGCGCGCACGATTTCCGTCGCCTGCCGGGCCGGGGTGTCCAGCGTCCGGAACTCGGGATGTGCCTGGGCGCGCCGGAAATCGTCCCGCATCCCGACGAGATCCTCGGGCCGCGCGACTTTCAGCTCACGCGCCACTTCACGCAGCACGCCACCGCCGGGCAGGTTCAGCAGTCGCGCGAGTGAGTCGAAGTCACGGGCTTCCGCATACCGCTGCGCTTCCCCGGCCAGGCTCAGGTGGTGGTCGACGAGATCGGCGGGCAGGTCATGCAGCAACTCCCACGACACCGCACGGCGGCCACCGAACGACTCCGCCACCGGCAGGTCGTTCGCGCCCCAGCCGAGGCGGTTCGCCACCCCGGTCAGGAAACCGATGTCCTCCACCGAGCGCACACCGTGTGGCCGCAACCGCCGGCGCAGCCCGTCGGCGACCTCCGCACCCGTCAGCCCCTCGGCACCGGCCATCCCACCCCGGGCGAGCGCTTCCCGGATCAGACCACTCAGCGGGCCGTTGAGCACCTTCGAGCCGATCAGTTCCTCGTAGCCCAGCCGCTCGGCGAGCCTCGGCAGCACGCCGTCGGCCAGTTCCCCGATCCGCCGGGAGAGGTCGAGCGGCGCCATCCCGAAACGCACCGACAGGTCGACGACTTCGCTCGGCGAAACGCCCCACTGCGAAGCGACGAACCGTGCCACCGGCGGGCGGGTATCGCCGTTCAGGGCACGGAATTCGGCCAGCCGCTGCGGCGGCACACCCAGTGCGTCGGCGTCCGCATGGGGCTGCGGGCCGCCCTGTTCCGCGTTGTCGGCCCGGTACCCGGACAGCCCGTCGACCAGCGCGTCGCGGGTGTGCAGCGCGAGCTGGATGAACGACTTGACCGCGTCCGGGTCCGCGCGGCGGGCCCGCTGGATGGCGTTGCGATCCGCGACGGGAAGGTTCAGTTCCAGTGAAACGGGGCCACGCGGGAGCAACGTTTCCCGGGTCCCGTCGATGTCCTGGAACGCCATGTTCGCGAAAGTCTTCGACAACGCCGGGTCGAGCTTCGTAGTAGTGGCGGCGATGTGACTCGCGATCCGGTCGGTCCAGGTCGCCTTGTCCGCAAGGCTGCCGGGCACGTTCAGCACGTCGGAGGGGACGCTGTCGCCACCGGTCCGCACGGCCAGGTTCGCGTCGAATACCGCGATGTCGCCGTCGTCGGCCTGCCAGCCGGCGGCGCGATCCCGGATCACCGAATCGCCGTCGACCGGGATCCCGGTGTCGTCGACACGGACGAAGGTGTTGCGCGCGGGGAACGGCAGCATGCGCGGGTCGGCGTCGGCCATCGCCTGCCGCACCGCGAGATCGAGCTGTGCGGCCATGTTGGCGACGTCGCCGTCCTCCGGGCGTGCCAGATGGCCACCGGTGATGACTTCGGGTGGACGGCCCGGGTTGGCGCTGGTGGGGTCCTGCGGGAGGAGCCCCCCGCCGGCCACCTCGGGCGGCACGCGGTTGCTGTTGCCCACCACCGCGTCCACGGCGTCGAACAACCGGTCGCCTTGGGTGGTCAGCCCTTCGGCGTCCCCGCTGTAGTGGTACACCGGGTTGTCGCCGCCGGCCCGGCGGATCATCGTGGCGAGCTGTGTGGTGAGCGGGTTGCGGGCGAGCACCTCACGAACCAGGTCCGGCGGGGCGGCCGGGCCGTCTTTCCAGGTGAAGCCCGAGACGGCGACGGGGAAGGTGCCGCTGCGCGCCCATTCGGTGGCGAAGTCCCGGATCTTCTGGTCGATCTGGCGCGCACCGCCACGCCCGCCGCCGAGCCCGATGACCAACCCGAAGCGGCCGCCGGGCGCTCCCCCGGCGAAGCCCTCGGCGTACTTGCGGGCGATGGTGAGGAGATCGTCGGCGCTGGAGGCCGGCACGGTCGCCACGATGCCGACGGCCTGCTCGTCCCCGGGCGCGCGGTCACCGAGGGGCTGGAGGAAGCCGGTCTCGGCCACGGTCGCGAACCCGAAGTCCCGCAAGGCCCGCTGGAACTCCGGGCCCCCGGCGCCCATGCCCGTCCCGGTGTCGCCGGCGCGCGTATCGGCGGAGCCTGCGCCACCCCACCCGGTCGTCGCGGGGTCGCCCTGCGCCCGCACCGGGAACCGCCCCTGCCGGACAGGCCGCCCCGACCCGGCGGGGTCCGGCTCACCCTCAGCGCCGGTACGAGAGCGGCCCGACCCGGCGGGTGCAGCGTCACCCGAACCGGGGGCACCGGAACGCCCCGAACCAGCGGCAGCCGACTCACCCAAACCGGCGGCGGCAGGACGCCCCGAACCGGCGGGTGCGGCCTCATCCGAACCGGGGGCACCGGAACGCCCCGAACCAGTGGCAGCCGACTCACCCAAACCGGCGGCGGCAGGGCGCCCCGGACCGGTGGCGGCGGGGGCTTCCGAGGCGGCAGGTGCGGGCGGGTTCTGCGTGGTGCCGCGCTCCTCCTGCAGGAGCGCATGCAGCTGCACGTTGCGAACGTCGAGCCCACGCGCCGCCCTGGGGATGCCCGGGATGGTGATCGGCGTGCCCGCCGCCGTCAGCGCACGGTGCCGGTTTTGCAGAGCCGTGTAGTCGGCGGGCGACAGCCTCCGCAGCGCCTCCTCCGCCGAGGTGACCCGGACGGGCCACGTCCTCATGAGCGCATGCAGCTGCACGTTGCGGACCTCGAGTCCACCCGCCGCCCTGGGGACGCCCGCGATCCTGACCGGGGTGCCCGCCGCCGTCAGTGCACGGTGCCGGTTTTGCAGAGCCGTGTACTCCGCGGGCGACAGCCTCCGCAGCGCCTCCTCCGCCGCGGCGACCCGATCGGCCCACGGCTCTTGCGAGTCGAGCGGTGTCCAGCCTTCCTCATCGGCTCGCGAGCGACCCCGGTCGCCCGACGGCTGCCGGCCCCCATCGCCGGCGGAGCCGCCGCGCTCGCCCGCCGAACGGTCCCGCGCACCAGAGGAATCATCCTGGCCACGCGAGGTGCCGCTCCGGTCGCCGGAAGAATCACCCTGGCGACGAGACGAACCGTCACGCCCGCCCGAGGAACCGCCGCGCTCACCCGACGAATCGCCACGGTCGTTCCGGCTACCGGAGGAGCCGCCCTGGCCATCGGGGGCACCACCCCGGTCGCCCGACGAACCACCCGGGCCGGAACCGTTCCGGCCACCCGCGTTGCGCGAGCCGGAAGCACCGGGCGCCGCGCCGTCTTCGTCATCCGACGAGTCATCATCCCGGCGCCCCGACGGCGTCCCTGCCTGGTCGTCAGCAGGCGACTCGGGGCGCGATCGAGCCTGCTCCCCTGCCGACTCCCGAGGGGCCTCATCGCCGGCCGGAGCATCCCCGGCCGACCGGCCGGCCCGGCCGGTACCCGAGGGCCCCTCGCCGGCATCGTCGAACTCGTCGGCGAACCGGACCCGCTTCGGCTCCCCGCTACCCACCGACAAGCCGTCGCTGTTGGTCTTCCTGAGGGCACTGCGCGGCGGGCTATCGTCGCCGATCCGGACGACGAGCCCCTCCGGCCGGGTCGGGGGCGGGCTGGGCCGCGTCCTCCTCAGGTCGGTGGTGGGCTCGCCGGCATCCGAGGATGTCCCAGCGGGCCGCCCACGCTGCGCGGGCGACTCGCCCCGAAGCCGCTGCACCTGCTTGGTCAGGTTCTGCAGCTCGATCGCCGTGGCATCGCGTTCCGCCCGCCGCTGTCCCAGCGTGTTCGTCGCGATTATCGAACGCAACTTGGCGATCGGCGAGCGCTCCGCCGCCCGGTCGGCGTTGGCCGCCAGCAGGGCCGCCTGCTCCACCAGGCGGTTGCGTACCTCGAGATCCTTGGCGACCGCGTTGAGCTTCGCGCTTACCGGGGCGACCGGGTCGCCATCCGCCGACCGGGCCGGCAACGCGTCCGGGTTGTGCGCCATGCCCCACGCCCGTGCCGTGTCCAGCCGCTGCTCGGCCCGTTCCAGCCGCACTTGGGAGGCCTTGCTGTCCTTCGTCGCGATCTCGAGCTCGGCGCGCAGCTCGTGGAGCCGCCCGATGTTCTCCCTGGTCGGGGAGTAGTAATGCTCCCTCGTCGCGATCCAGAGCTCGTCCTCGACGTCATGGAGGCCGTCGGCGTAGACGGCGGCCTCCTCCTTCGCGTCCGCGAGCTGTCGCTGCAGCTCCGCCGTGGTGTGGGCACGCAGACCTTCGATCGAGGCTTCCTGCTCGTACTTGCGAGCGACTTCCACGTCGTACTTCGCCTTGGCGTCCCACCAGTTGGCCTCGGCTTGCTCCTCCCGCTGCACCGCCTCGAGCCGCTGGTTCGCCAACCGTGCGTACTCGTCGACCAGCTGGCGCGGCGGCACCGCGATCGGCTCGTTGAGTGCGGCGGCCAGGTCTCTCCTGGCCCTGCCCACCTCGGTCGCGGCGGCGACGACCCGCCGGCGAAGGGCGGCGACGCCCGCTTGGACGACGGCCCTATTCGGCGACGACGAAGCCAGGCGGGCCAGCTGCCCGAGTCCACTGGTGAGCGTTTGCTGTACCGCGGCCTTGGCCTCCTCGGCCTTTTTGATCCTGTCCGGACCGGTCCGGACGATCTCGTCGATCTTGTGCTGCTTCGCCGCGGTGTCGTCCTCGGCCTTGTCGAGCGCCAGCCCCGCCAGCCTGAGCGCGTTGTCGTGACCCCGTCGCGCCCGGACCGCGTCGGTCCACTCCTCCTTCCGGTCGTGCATGTCCTTCGCGGCGTCCTTCAACCGCTGGGGCAGCGTGTCACCGGTCAGCTCCTCGGCGACGCTGTTGGGCATCCGCACCCCGACGCCGTCGGTGAAACGGAACCGCTCGCCTGCCACGAATTCGTCCGGCTTGGCCGCCTTGGCGACGACGACCGCAACCTCGAGGTCGGCGAGCCGCAGCTGGCTGAGCCCGTCCGGGTTGGCCGTGGGTTCCTTGCTGGTCGGGGTCTCGATGTAGTTGTAGCGCCGCTGCCCCGACTGGGTCAGCTTCATCGACTCGGGCGCCGCGATGGCCTTCGTTTCGGACAGCGTGGTGACGATGTTGCTCTGCCCGGCGACACGGTCCCCACGTTTGTCGGCCCCTTCGGGGTGCAGCGTGCCGGCGAAGAGGGGGGCGGTGGGGTCGTTCATTTCGAACGTGTTGCCGCTCGAGGTCTCCGAGACCGACCTGTCCCGGATCCGGTGCCGCTCGTCGACCTTCGCGTCGCTGAGGCTGGCGAACCGCGAGTTGTTCAGACGGACGTGGAACTCCAGCGTGGCGCCCGTCTTGGTGGGCAACGGAATCTTGACACCCTCACTGATCAGGGTGGCGAGCTTCGACTTCTCCATGGCCGGGGTGATGGCGGTGTCCAGCGCTCGCTCGATCGCGGAGTCGAGCCGGAAGCCGGTGCTGGTCTTGTGGACCTTCCCGATCTTGATCTGCGGGTGCAGCAGCGACGCCTTCACCAGCTGTTCGCGAGCCGACTGTTTCCACGCCTCCACGTCGTGGAAAACGTGCTCGGCGAACCGGTCGCGCTCCCCGGGCAGCTTCGCGGTGGGGGTGCCGTCCGCGAAATAGTCACGCCAGCGTTCGAGCGCCGACCGGGTGCGCTCTGCCGCCGGTATCGGCTGGTGCTGCTCCTCGAAGCCGAACTGGCCGCTGCGCGGGGCGGGGAAGGACAGCTCCGGCAGCTGGGTGAAGGTCGCTTCCCTGGTATCGGTGACGGAGGCGAAGGTCCGGCCGTTGCGGGTGATGCCCGCCGTGAGGTCGAACTTCCCGCGGAACGCCGCGAGCGGCCCGGACACTTCACCGAAGGTCTGCTCTTCGTGGGAATAGGTGTATTCCTTCAGCCTTTGCCGGTTACCAAAGGTGTTCTGGACCGACTGGCCGAGTCCGAAGCCACCCACGGGCGGGCCCTGGCCCTTGGTCGGCAACGGCTCGCCCGCGGCGAATTCGTTGACCCGGTTGAACCGGAGCAGACCGCGCACGGTCGTGGTGATGCTCGCCAGTGTCCGCCCGCGCCGCCTGGTGATCTTGTAGTCGACCAGGCCACGGTTGGTGACCTTGTGCTTCTCCAGGTGCTCGATTTTGTGGAATTCCGGGTCACGCAGATCCGCGCTCAGTGTGAGGTCGTAGGTGTGGCCGGTGAGCCGGTCGGTGAGCCGGATCGGGTCCACCCTGCGGCCGTTGAGCAGGTGGTGCATCTGCCGGTTGACGTTGCTGAAGAACGCCCTGGCCTCGCGGGTGTTGTCGTTACCACGCTCGATGAGGTACTCCGGCAGCAGCCGGTGCGCGACCTTCTTGTCGCCGAGACTGGTTTCCAGCTGCGTGCGCAGGTCCTTGATCACGTTGTGGAGGTCGATGCGTTCAGTCACCCCACCAAGACCCAGTGACGGCCTGACGGCGCCGCCGGGGCGCAGTGAAGCCGGCACCGGAATGCTCCGCTTGGGTTTCCCGGGCTCCGGTTCCGGGTCGTTCTCGAAGACGCGATGGACGTCCTCGCCGAACATGTCCCACGCGGACGACACGGGGTCGTCGTCGAAGAGGTGGTCGAGATCGTCGCCGAACAATCCCTTCCACGCCTCGGGATCGGCACGCACCTCGGCCCGCTGCTCGTCGGTCATCGCGGTGAACAGCTGCTGCCGGGTCAGCGGAGCCACGACGGGAACGGTGATCTCGCCCGCGACCCGGTTCGGTCCGCCGCGGTCGAAGCCGAGCGTGGTGCGCTCGAGCTGTCCCACGCCCTTGACCTTGACCGCGAGTTTGGTGAGGATCCGGGGCTCGGGCAGGCCACCGGTGTTGAGCCGCTCGGACGAGCTGAGCCCGGTCTCCCTGCTCTGCGCCATGTCCACGTTGGGCGCGGTGACGCTCGCCATGATCTGCCCGAGGACACCGGTGTTCGTGTGACCGCCGCCACCGCTGTGGCCGCCGCCTTCGTCGCCGCTGCCGTAACCGCTGTCGTTGTCCCCGCCGCCGTGGCTGCCGTTGCCCGCGTCGCCGAAAATGGGGTTGCCCTGCGTGCTGGACGGGGTCAGCAGTATGGCCGTCTGCCACCTGGCCGACGCGCCCGATCCACTGCCCTGCTTGGTGCCGATGAACGAGATCTGCTCGGCGTTGATCTGCTGGTGTTCCCTGGTGATGCGCAGGAGCTCGTCGGGCGAGATGTCGAGCCCCGCCACGGTGGGGTGGAAGGACAGTTCCACGGAACCGTTGAGCTTCGTCACCCTGCGGTCATGGTCCAGACCATCGATCACGTGGGTCCGGGTGAACAGGCTAGGGTCGGCAAGGAGACCCTCGTCGTTCAGCTGTTGGGTGATCGCCTCGCCGATCTTCGTCATATCGGACTGGAAGATCGGGTCCGGGGTCGATTTCTTGTCGAACATCGACGCCCCGGTCAGCAGATCCCTGAGCATCTGCCGGATCTCCGGGACCCCCTCGAACGAGAGGACCTCGATGTTGTCGAACACGTGCGGCGCCGCTTCCAGCGGGTCAGGACCGGCCGGCCTCATCGCGTTCGCGGTGAACGGCGCGATCGGCTCCGGGGGCGACGGCATCTTGTCCTGGACCAGTGAGCCGGGAATCCTGAACCGCAGCTCGGTCTTCCGGGTCAGCGCCTTGGCCGGCAGGTGCTGGGTCAGGTCCACGACCTTCGGGGCGTCCAACCCCGGCTTGAAGCTCGGCAGGAAGGCCCGGAGCCCCCGGTTCTGTTTCACCGATGCCTGCACGCCGACCTCGAAGTCGATGTCGGCGAGGAACTGGTGCATACCAGCCGGCCCGAGCTTGCCCTCCTTGCTGAGGTTGTCGCCGCGTTTGATCTCGATCCAGTTCGACTGCTGGTTCGTGACGGTCGAGGACTTGGACCTGCTCCAGGTGAACGCCGGCCCGGTGACGAACGTCATCGGCAGGTGCCGGACCTTGCCGACCAGCGCACGGAACTGCGGGAGACCCAGCGCCACCATCCAGTCACGGGTCGCCGTGGTGGTGGTGTTCTCGGTTTCCTTGAGGCGCAGTGTGCGGGCCGCACTGTCGTCCGTGATCGGGTCGCCGTCACGGATGTTGGACATCCTCCCCTTGATGGTGACCTTGAAGCGGTAGTTGTGTCCGAAGCCCTTGCGCTTCATCACGATCTTGAGGCCGTCTTTGCTCGTGATCACGTTGATCAGCGCGGTGATTTCACGGTCGGACAGCCGGGTCTTGAGCATGTCGTCACGCGAGAGGATGTCCGCGATCTTGGGCGAAAGATCCTTGGCCAGTTCCGGATCGTCGAAGTTCTGCAGGAACTTGTTGGTGCTCAGGTACCACGATCGCCGCAGCTCGGCCGGGATCTCCCGCAGCATGGGCACGACTGTTTCGTAGAACCAGATCTCGTCGGCGCGGGAGATACCGTCGGCCCGGCCCGGCAGGTATCCGTTGTGTTCCATGGTGCCAGGGCCGAAGTTCTCGCGGCGGTCACCGGACCGGAACACCGGCGCTTCGGCCTCGTGGATGAGATCGGCCAGGTTTTCCAACGGAGCGTGGAAGTAGCCGGTCACCGCGCCGCGGACCGGCTCGCCGTCCATCCCGATCGGGCGGACCTGTAGCTCGTAGACGACCTGGTATGCCCGGTTGTCCTCGCTGTGCGCAAAGAAGTTCTTCTTCGCGACGGCGCGGTTGGTGGCTCGCGAGTGGGTGCTGCCGATGTTGCCACCCAACGAGGCACCGCCGGTCAGGGTCGCGGCTCCGACGTCGACCCCGAAGCCCCCGAACACCTCCACGGCGGGCTTGAGGACGGTCTTCTTCTCGTCGCCGACCTCGACGTGGGTCCGGTCGCCGTCGGTGACGGTCCGCTTCGACTCCACGTCCATGCGAACCCACCGGGGCACCAGGCGCGCCTCGACCTGGGTGGACCGGGTGAACAGCTCGAGCCCGCCCTTGTTGCGGCCCCGGTAAAGGGCCGGTGACCGGACCCAGCCGCTCTGGGGGTGGGGGTTCCGCGTGGTCGTCGCCAGCTCCCGCTGGTGCACGGTGAGGAACTGCTGGCTGAGGAACTGGTTGAGCAACTCCCGGCCGTGGGAGCCGATCGCCAGCGCCTTCCCGTACCGGTCGCCGTACCGCGTGGCGAGCCGGTCGGCGATCTGCTCGAAGAAGGTCGTGCCGTCCGGCGCCGGGTGCACCACGAGGGCTTCGATGCCGTATTTGCGCGGCAGTTCCTCGGACGGCTCGATGCGGTAAATCCCTAACCCGTTGAGCTCGTTCTCGTCGCCGAGCTTGACCTGGTCGACCTCACCGCTGCTGGCATAGTGGAGGACCTCGATCGCCGGGTCCGGCTGCCGTGCCCCGTCGAGCGGGACCTTCAACTCGATCTTGCCGGTCCGGGTGACCTCGCCCATTCCGTTGGTGTTCTCGGAGACCACCCGCGTGCCGTCCTCGTGGAACAGGACCGCGGTGACCTTCAACGGAACCTGGACCTTGTGGGACTTGCCGAGGCCGACTTCGTAGGAGTTGCCGAATTCGCCCTTGAGGACCTTGTCGTGCTGCCGGTCCCGGCCGTACGGCACGCGGGCGGTGACCGAAACCGCGGGCCCGGGAACGGAGAAGTTGCTCAGTGTCTGGGTAAAGGCGAAATCGCGCCAGGTGCGGTGGTTGAAGGCGGTCTTCTTCTTGTCCTTCGCCTTCGAGGTCCGCGCGCCGACATTGGCCTTGTCCGTGGGGTCGGTTTGCAGGTACTCCCAGTCGGCCTCGGTGCGCAGCCACAGCTCGTACTTGCGGCCGTCCTTGGTGGTGACCGCGAGCCGCTCGCCCTGACCGAGGTAGCGCAGCGGGCTGGCGTCCAGCATGTCCTGGCGGGTCGCCTTGAACCGGTCCAGGTACGACTTGCCGTCCGGGAAACCCTTCCAGCTTTTGACGCTCGGCGCGATGTCGCCCAGCATGTCCCGCAGCGATACCGGGTCGATGGTCCTGATCAGTTCGCCGGGCCCGAGCTTGTCGATGGCCCCACCGGAACGGTTGTAGAGCAAGTAGTCGGGCAGGTTGTCGAGGATGTAGTCCCGGGTGATCTCCGGCTCTGGCGGAGTGGGTTCCTCATCGGGCGCTTTGCCCTTGCCCTTGTCACGGGGGGGCTCGCTGGTGATGGAGTCCATGAAGTGCTGCGGAACATCGCTCAGGTCCTTGCCGGCTTGGGCGAGACTGCGCTTGAGCGACTCGAGCCGCCGGTTCGTGCCGGGCGACCCGTCTTCCGGGGCGGCACCGATGCCCCTCGCGGTGTTCGTGCCGATCGGGATGCCCGGGCGTTCGTACGCCATCGCGTCCCTGATGTGCTGCGGGGGCTCGGGCCTGGTGTTGCCCGGTTCGAGCCCGAAGGCCTTCCGCACCTGGCCGATCCGTGCCTGCTCGTCCGGCCTGCCGAGCAGGCCGGATCCGCGGAAGTCTTCCGTGCGTGGGGG
This sequence comes from Amycolatopsis pithecellobii, assembly GCF_009707865.1. Taxonomy (GTDB): domain Bacteria; phylum Actinomycetota; class Actinomycetes; order Mycobacteriales; family Pseudonocardiaceae; genus Amycolatopsis_E; species Amycolatopsis_E pithecellobii. The sequence goes on along the minus strand of NZ_WMBA01000021.1, from coordinate 21,988 downwards.
GGTGGGCCCCAGGCCGAGGGTCTCCCGGAGTCGCGCGATCCGCCCGGCCTCGTCGGCGGCGGTACGGGACGGAGCCGAGCGGGACGAGCCGCCGCCCGAGGATGCGGAGCCGGGCACGACTTGCAACGGGGCACCGCCTGGCAGGCCGTGGAAGTGCGGAAGGCCGAGGTCCTTCCGCAGCATCGTGCCTTCGATCTTCGTGTCGGTGACCGCCTTCTCGGTCGGACCGTCACGGCGAATGTCCCAGCCGTCGAGGAGTTTCGCGCTCAGCACCGCGCGGATGTTGGTGAGGAGCGCGTACTGGGCCCGTGGTGCGCCGATCTTCTGCGCGTCGGAGGCGCCGAGCAGGTCCTTGGCTAGCTCCATCGCCTTCTCGACGCGGTCCGCCGGGGCGCTGCCCAGTTTGGCCTGGGCGTCCGCGACGCGGGCCTGCCACTTGGGCGAGTCCGCCGGGTTTTTCTTGACGCCGTTGTGGAAGACCTCGCCGAGTGGGTCGTCGGCCAGCCGCAGCGGTTCTTGCACGGCGTCCGGTAGCGGGACGTAGGGCCGGCCTCCGCCGCCCCCGGCCCCGTGCCCGGCGCCGCCATGTCCGGCGCCGCCGCCACCACCGCCGCTGCCGCCGGTCCGTGCGGGCTGCTCCGCCGGATCGGCGGCCAACGGATGTGGCGGCGGGACGGGACCGCCGTCGTGGTTGGCCGCGTCGTCGCGGTGCGCTGCCGGGGCCTCTGGCCCCCCATCGGTAGCGGGCCGCCCGAGGGCGTTGGCACTGGCATCGGGCCGCGACACGGGAAGGCTACGCGGCCCGTCCACCGCGGGCGCCTGCGACACGTGCGGGCGGGAGGTATCGGCGGGTGCTTGCGGCCCGTGCGGGCGGGGGGCGTCGGCGGCCGGGACCTGCGGAGCTTGTGGCCGGGAGGAGTCGGTGGACACCTGCGGGCGGGAGGAGTCGGCCGGCGCTTGAGGTGTCTGGGGCCGGGAGGAGTCGGCAGGTGTTTGCGGGGTCTGCGGCCGGGAGCCATCAACAGGTGTCGACGGGCGCGAGCCATCCACCGGGGTCGACGGGCGCGAGCCATCCACCGGGGTCGACGGCCGGGAGCCATCCGCAGGTGTTTGCGGGCCGCGCGGAGGCGGGCTGTCGGCGGGAACGGAACTCCGATCGGGTATCCGCGACCGGTCGGCGGGTGCCTGCGGTGCGGAACTCCCATCGGTCCCACGCGGCGCCCCATCGCCCGGCTTGAGTGGCGGGGCATCCGCAGGCCGCGGCGCGGCGCTATCAACCGGACTCGCCGGCGGCGCATCAGCCGACTTCGGCGGAGTCCGATCGACGGGGCTCGCGGGCGGCGTATCGGACGATCGCTGCACACCATTCCCGCCCGGCTCCACCGGACTACCAGGCCTACTCGACGGCGGCGTCAACGACTGACCATCCGACCGCAACGATGAACCCGACTCCTGCGGCGGCGTCAACGGACGACTGAAATTCCGCGCCGGCGAACCCGACGGCGCATCAGCCGACTTCGGCGAAGTCCGATCAACCGGACCCGGCGACGAATCCACCGGCTTCTGCGGAGTCCGTTCGACCGGACTCGCCGGCGGCGTATCAGCCGACTTCTGCGGAGCCCGATCGACAGGACTCGCGGGCGGCGTAGACCCCTGACCATCCGCCAACGAACCCGAACCAGGCGACTGCGTCAACGGACGACTGAAATTCCGCGGCGACGGACCCGACGACGAATCCACCGGCTTCTGCGGAGTCCGCTCAACCGGGCTCGCCGGCGGCGTATCAGCCGACTTCGGCGGAGTCCGATCAACTGGACTCGACGACGACGAATCCACCGGCTTCTGCGGAGTCCGCTCAACCGGGCTCGCGGGCGGCGTATCAGCCGACTTAGGCGAAGTCCGATCGACAGGACTCGCGGGCGGCGTATCGGCCGACCGCTGCACACCATTCCCGCCCGGCTCCACCGGACTACCAGGCCTACTCGACGGCGGCGTCAACGACTGACCATCCGACCGCAACGACGAACCCGACGGCGCATCAGCCGGCTTCTGCGGAGCCCGCTCAACCGGACTCGCCGGCGGCGTATCAGCCGACTTCTGCGGAGCCCGCTCAACCGGACTCGCCGGCGGCGTATCAGCCGACTTCTGCGGAGCCCGCTCAACCGGACTCGCGGGCGGCGTCGACCCCTCGCCACCCGCCAACGAACCAGACGACTGCGTCAACGGACGACTGAAATTCGGCACCGACGAACCCGGCGACGACACGCCAGCCGGCTTCTGCGGAGCCCGCTCAACCGGACTCGACGACGACGAATCCACCGACTTCGGCGAAGTCCGCTCAACAGGACTCGCCGGCGGCGTCGACCCCTCGCCACCCGCCAACGAACCAGACGACTGCGTCAACGGACGACTGAAATTCGGCACCGACGAACCCGGCGACGACGCGCCAGCCGGCTTCTGCGGAGCCCGCTCAACCGGACTCGACGACGACGAATCCACCGACTTCGGCGAAGTCCGCTCAACCGGACTCGCCGGCGGCGTCGACCCCTCGCCACCCGCCAACGAACCAGACGACTGCGTCAACGGACGACTGAAATTCGGCACCGACGAACCGCCCGAGGCCGCAGGCCGAGCCGACGGGCCGTTGCCATTCGAGGCGCTTTCGTTCGATGGGCCACCCGACAGCGCGGACGGCTTGGCCGGGGGACCACCCGCCTGGGCCTGGGCCTGGCCGCCGGCCTGGGCCTGGCCATTCGTCAGGCCGCCCTGCTGCGCCGACTCGCCCTTCGGGCTGCTGAGGAAGTTGGTGAGGCTGGGTTGTGAGGACACCTGCGGCCGCTGCCCCAGACCGTTCGTGCCGCTACTCTGCGAGCCGCCTTGCTGAGCCGTGGACCCCTGCGAGCCACCGTCGCTCACCAGCTTCGACGGCGCAAAAGACGGCCCGCCCTCGACGGCCGGGCCGTGCGTGAAGCCCTTCCCGAGCGGGTTTGCCTGCTGCTGCAGCTGGCTGAAACCCTTACCGATCGAACTCGGCGACTGCTGCAGCGAGTTCTCCGCCGGAGCAACCTTGAATGGGCGCCCCTCCGATACCGTCACCGGCCGGGCGCCCACTCCATCACCGAGCCCCAGCTTCTCCGGATCCACCTGTAGCGACGGACGACCCAGCGCCGCCAGATTGCCCAGCTTCCCCAGCCCACCGGCGGACAGCTTGAGCCCATCCGCGATGCTGTGCCCCGGTTGGACCGTCGGTTTCAACCCGGTCAGATCACCCAGTTTCAACCCCAGGTTCTGCAACTTCAAATGCAGATTCAGCCCGCCACCGGCGCCCTGGGACTTGCTGAACATGCCCAACAGACCCGACCACACCGCGTCCTTGGGCTGCGGCGGCTGTTTACCCGCCTGCTGCCCCGGTTCCGGGAACCACTTCGCCCCCAGGTCCCCGATCGGGTCCTGAATCTGGTTGATCAGCGCGTTGGCCCCCGCACCACCGATGGCCATCTGCCACCCGGTGTAGCCCCAGTCCTTCAGCGCCCCGCTACCCAGCTTGAACTTCCGCAACGCCTCCTTCGACATTCCCCGCGTCGACACCGCGGTGATATCGGCCCGCAGCCCCTTGCTGAGAATGTCGATTCCTCGCGCCAGCCCACGGCCGAGGCCGAACATGCCACCGCCGACGAACCCCAGTACCGCCGCGGAGAACAACCCCTGCTTATCGACGTGGTCGCGGATCTTGTGGCCGTCCTTGGTCCGGCCCTTATCGATCTGATACTTGTCGATCGCCGCGGACAACCCACCCATCAACGCGGCACCGAACGCCCCGTACTTGGCGACGTCCTTCCCCAGCTGCCAACCACCCCGCGCCAGCAACGCCGCGTTCTGCTTGGTGAAGACGGTCTGCCCCAGCTTGTAACCCAAACGCTTCGCGGCCTCGAACCCGCCGCGCATCAGCGCCTGCAACGCCTCCTTGCTGATCGCGTTGGTGGCGATCTTCCCGCCGACGTTGCCGCCGACCTTGCCCGCGACCTGGCCGCCGATCCGGCCCCCGATCTGCAGCGCACCCTTCTCCGTCAGCAACTTCAACGCCTGACGGGTCATCAACTTCATGGCGAGCTGCTTGAACGCGAACTCCATCATCTTCTGCGCCAGCTCACGCAGAAGTACCCCGATCCCCACCCGGGCAGCGGCGAGCACGCCGGGAATGAACGGGGAGCCGAACAAACTCGCCGCGAGCTCCGCGACCATCGCCATGGTCATCGCCGCCATCGCGCCGATCATGATCTTGGTCTTCTGGATCCCCGCCGCAGCCTGGATCAGGGCATTACCCAGCTGATCGGCACCCTCGATCAACTGGTCCAGGTTGTCCGCGACATCCTTGGAGTAAGACGAATAGATATCATCCGCCGTCTTACCCTGCATCGAGTCGCGAATCTGGTTGGCGCCCTGCTGGTAGGCCTCCTTGGCCTCCTGCAACGCCTTCTTGAACCGCAGCCAACGGTCACCGGAGTCCTTGAGGTCGTCCTCGTCGCCCTCGGGCCACTCCATGCCGAGCGTAACCTTGAGGAACTTCTGCAGCTTCGGCGACAAATGGTGCGGCACCGCAGGTCCCTCCTCATCAACTCGTGGTTACGCTCGGCCGGAATCAGGCACTCGTGGCGGCGGGACGGTGGCCCAAGCTGCCACCCCCGAACTCGGGCAGGTTCTCGATCGCGGTGTCGATGGCCTCCTTAGCCGTGTGCAGCCCTTGGGCGTAAGCGTCGTTCCCGTTGTAGCCAGGCAGGTTCTCGATGGCCTTGTCGATCGCCGACTCGGCGGCGTGCGTGGCCTGGACCGCGACCGGGTCGGCTGCCTGAGATTGCTCCGGACCACTCAGGAAGTCGGCCAGCGACGCGGGAGAATTACCGGAGACTTTACCCGGCTCCGCGTGCCGTTGATCTTCGTGATTCTGCTGGCCCTGCTGACCTTCGTGGCCGTGCTGACCTTGGTGATCACCGTGCTCACCGGGCCGGCCGTGGTGGTCGCCGTGCTCGGCATGCTGGTCACCGCCGTGGGCATGTTTGCCCTGATGTTCGCCAGGATTGCCCTGCTGACCATCGTGGTTGCCATGCTGGCCCTGCTGACCATCGTGGTTGCCATGCTGGCCTTCGTGATCGCCGCGCTCGGCATGCTGGTCGCCATCGTGGGCATCTTTGCCCTGATGTCCATCAGAATTGCCCTGCTGGGCATCGTGATCGCCGCGCTGACCGGGGTGGTCGCCCTGTTGATCCCCCTGGCCGTTGTGGTGACCACTGTGGTCGCCATGGCCGGTGTGCTCGCCTTGCTGTCCATTGTGGTCACTCGGCTGGCCCTGCTGTCCACTGTGGTCACCCGGCTCGCCGGCGTGGTCACCGGGACTCGCCGGGTCACCGAGTCCGTGGCTCTGCAGCGAACCGATCGCGTCGTTCGCGGCGTTCTTCGCATCCTGCAAGGCCTGTTGCGTCTCAGGTGACTGCGAAGGCGATCCGGTCTGATCGTGGGGCGGCGTGGTGCCGCTCAGGTCCCCGCGGCCCAATGAACCGTCCGAGGGCGAACCCGGATCCGACGACATCACCGGCGCATGACCGGTGCCGCCCGTCCCGTCGCCCGCCCCCGGATTTCCGCCGGCCGGCCGCTGAGTCGTGTCGCCGGTGACCGGATTTCCGTTGGCCTGTCCCTGAGTCGCGTCGCCGGGAGCCGGATTTCCGCTGTGCAGGCCTCGAATCGCCTCGTCCGCGGCCTTCTTGGCGTCGTCGAACGCCCGTGCCTGCTCCGGGTTGTCGTTGCCGGCCTTGAGACCGTCGATCGCCTTGTCCGTGGCCTGTTGGGCATTGTCCAGTGCCTCGTGCCGCACCGGGTTCGCCAGATCGTTGTCCGCACCGAGGCTCCCCGGACCGGCCGCGGACGGCTGCTCCTGCGACGTGGCCGGTTGCTCCTGAGCCTGGTGCTGGCTCAGCGGCTCCCCCGCTTGCCCGGCCGGTTGTTGCTGCTGCGCCTGCTGTTCGGTCGGCTCCTGTGCGGCCGGTTGCTGCGCCTGAGCCTGCTGTGCCTGAGCCTGCTGCCCCTGCGTCGCCTGAGCCTGCTGGCCCTGCTGTGCTTGAGCCTGCTGTGCCTGGGTCGCCTGAGCCTGCTGGCCCTGCTGTGCTTGAGCCTGCTGTGCCTGGGTCGCCTGAGCCTGCTGGCCCTGCTGTGCTTGAGCCTGCTGTGCCTGAGCTTGAGCCTGCTGCTGCTCAGCCTGGTGCTGCTGCTCGGCCTGCTGCCGTTCCTGTTCCTGCTGCTGCGCCTGCAATTGTTGTTGCTGCGCGGCTTCTTCCTGCTGCTGCGCCTGCTGCTGTTGCTGCTGCTCAGCTTGCTGTTGCTGCGCCTGGTTTTGCGCCTGCTGTTGCTGCAGAGCTTGTTGCTCGGCTTGCTGTTGCTGCGCCTGCTGTTCGGCCTGCTGCTGGCTCAGCTCCTGCTGTTGCTGCTGCGCCTGCTGCTGTTGCTCCCAGGCCTGCTGCTGTTGTTGCTGCTGCAAAGCCTGCTGTTGTTGCTGCTGTTGGTAGGCCTGCATCTGCTGCTGATACTTGGCCATCTGTTGCTGGTACTGCTGGTACTGCTGCTGCTGATATTGCTGGTACGCCTGCATTTGCTGGTTGTAGAGGTTCGCCGCGTTGATCTCGTCCTGCTGCTGCATCGCATCAGGGATCTTCTTGACGTTGTCGGCCTCCTCTTTCAGCCCGTCGAGCAACTTGGACATGCCGTCCGTGTACTCCTTGTAACCGGGCTCGTATTGCTTCACGAACTGCTTGCCGGTCTCGTCCTCGCCCCAGGCGCCCCACTTCTCCTGGAGGAAGCCGTGCACGTCGTTCCAGGCGTTGGCCAGGTTCTCGGTCGCGTCCGAGAGTTTCTGGCCGGCCTGCCTGGCCTTGTCGTAGTCGATGCTGGTGACTTTCAGGCCGTCGCCGTCGCCACCGCCGTCCCCGTCGCTCACTGGAAACCCCCTACTTGTCCTTGTTCTTCGGCCGACTGCCGGTGATTTCGTCGAAGGCGCCACCCAGTTCACCGGCGAACGGGCCCATCAGGGACTCGAGGATTTGCTCGGGGTTCGCCTTTCCGCTGGCCAGATCGGCGAAACTCACACCGGAAAGCCCGAGGTCCATGCCGGCGCTCAGCTTCTCGATCGCCTGCGCACGGCCGGACTGCACGGTTTCGACGATCAGGTGAGCCAGCTGCCCCGGGGCCATCGACCGGAATTTCGTGCCATGGAACTGCATTCCGGTCAGTTCACCGCGACCGTCGAAGGTCATCGACAGCGACCGGTCCTTGGCGCGGACGGTGGTGCTGTCGGCGTCCATTTTCTGCTGGAGCTCGGTCAGCTTCTGCTGTTCCTTCTCCAGTGCCTGCATCGCCGTCTCGGTGGCCTCGGCCATGGATTCCCAGTCAGCCATCGTTTTCTCCTTCGGTTTTGTTGTCCGGGCCGGGCTCGGGCGGCTGCGGTGGTGGCAACGGCGCGGGGCGCGGGCGGCCGAGGACCGCCTGCGGGATGTCTCCGCCACCCCACGCGTCAGGGTCCGCGTGCAACGAGCCCGACGGGTCATGGGCCGGATTGGTCCGCTCCGGCATGCCGCGCGCACCGGACATCGGTGTCATCGGCATCCCCTGCCCGGACATGCCGTGCGGGGCCGGCGCCTGCCCGGCATGGGTTTCCGGATTCGCGCGGTTGACCGGCGCGACCGTGCCTTCCGTGGAGGAGGCCGACAGCCCGGCGAGGTTGTGCACCGGCGGGGTGGTCGGCCCTGGCCTCGGCGCCACCGGGGTGACGGCCTCGTGCCCGGTGGGGCCAGGCGACGAGGGCAGATGCGGAGCCGAGGGACCAGGCCCTTGCGCCAGGTGCGGACCCGAAGGACCGGGTCCCGGCGGGGGCATATGCGGAGCCGGCGACGCCCCGGCGGGGCCCATGCCCGGCGGCATATGCGGGACTGGGGAGTGCCCAGCGGGACCCGTATTCGGAACCGGCGGAGGCCCGGCGGGACCAGGCCCCGGCGGCACCGGATGGGCCGGGGAAAGCTGCGCGGCGGGCGTCATTTCCGGCCCGGCAGGGGCAGGTGGCGTCACCCCGCCGGCCATCGTGCTCGGGGGCACCGGGGCGGCCTGCGCCGCGAGCGGTGCGGGCCCGTGGTGCCCGGGAACGACCGTATGCGAAACCGGCGTCGCCTGTGCCGTGAGCGGAGCCGAGTGGTGTGCGGCAGGCGCCGGGGCGCTGGAGGTGACCGGAATGGCCGGCGACTCCTGCGCTTCCGGCGTGGTCTGGTCCTCCGCCTGCTCCGTGTTGTCCTTCTTCTTTTCCTCGTGCTCCTGGGGTTTCTTCGACCGCTTGTGCTCGAGGTGACCCTGTTCGTCGGACTTCGGGGCCTGACGGCGTGGCGCGGGCCGGCCGAGCGCGGACGTGGCGGCGCCGTCGTTTCCCGGCAGCCAGCCTGCGGGCTGCTCGTCCGTTTCGCAGTCGTCGTCCTTGCGTCGATGTGCGCCCATCGGCCTCTCCTGCCCGCCTGTCGCGCTCGAAACGCCCAGTGGCCCGGCTTCGGCGCCGGTCAGCCTTCCGTCACCGGTCAGCTGCACCTCGCCCGAGTGCCTGCCTACCCCCGGGTGCCTGCCGATCTGTGTCGTCGTCCCGGTCGTGCCCGTCCGGCCCAGCACGCCCGCCGGCCCGGGAGCACCCGGTTGCCCGGTCGCACCGAGCTGCTGACCGGTCGCGCCGACCACGAACATCGGCCCCATCCCGGCAGCCGGATCGTGGGTGCCGTGCCCAGTCGCGCCGCCTCCGTGCCCGCCGCCCTGGGCGGCTCCTCCGCCGCCCTGCTGTTCCTGCTCGGCGCCGGCATACGGGGGCGGCGGCGTGTTGGTGGCACTGGTGACCTCATCGGCCGTGATGCCCTGGCCGATCCACTGCCCGATATCGCCGTATGCGGTGGCGAGATCGTTGAGGATCTGCCGTGCCTGCTGGTCGAGCAACGCCGGATCGCCACCGCCCGCGCGCTGGGCCTGCAGGTCACCCAGGCGTTGCTGCGCCATCGAAAGCGCGTCACCGGCACGCCGCAAAAGGCCGCCGTAGTCCGGGTTCTGCTGCAGCTGGTCGACAAGGCCGGCCAGCCGGTCGGCCTGCCCGCCGTAGGCGCCGGCCGCGTTTCCGTGCCACAGCTCGCCGAAGTTCTTGAACTCGCGGCGGAACTGATCGGACACGTCGCCGACCCGCTGGTTCACCTGATCGAACTTGCTTGCCTGCTGATACCAGCGCTCCGGACTGTCCGCGCCCACGATGGTGAGGACCTGGTCCAGGTTGGGCAGGTCCGGTGGGGGTTGCGGCGGCGGGGGCGTTGCCTCGCCGCCGCGTCCGAGCACGGTAACCATCGGTCAGGCTCGTCCCAGCACTGACGGCGGTTCCTCGTCTTCGCGCTGGTCCGACCAGGCGCCACCGTCGGCCTGCAGCCAGGTGTTCGGCTCGCGCTCGCGCTTCTGCTGCTGGCCCATGCCACCCATGCCGCCCATGCCACCCGGCGGCATCATCGGCATACCGCCACCTGCCTGTTGCCCGGCGGACACGGCCGGCTCGCCGGGGGCCGCCGGACGGAGCTGGCCGGCGTCGGTGGGCCGGGTGAGCCCCTCGTTCTGCGCGACGTCGGTGTCCAGCCTCGCGTCGTGCACCGGGCCACCAGGCTGCGCACCGGCGAGCGAGGCCGCCTCGCCGCCGCCGCCGTGCCCACCACCGATGTTCCCGATACCGCCACCGCCGCCGAGACCACCGCCGCCACCGCCACCGCTGTGGCCGCCCAGTTCCGGGCCGGGACTCATGGTGTGCACCGGGCGGGGGTCGAGGTTGACGCTCGGGTCACTCGCACCACCGAACTCGGGGATGTTCTCGATCGCCTTGTCGGCCGCTTCCTTGGCCTCGTGCAGGGCCTTGGCGTAGGCGTCGTTTCCGTTGTAGCCAGGCAGGTTTTCGATGGCCTTGTCGACAGCAGACTCGGCATCGTGCGCGGCCTTGCTCGCCTCCGGGTCGACCGGCTGGTGACCGTCGCCGCCGTGAGCCTGGTCCTGCCCGCCGAGGAAGTCCGAAAGGGACGACGGGTCCTTGAGGGAGTCGATCGCCTGGTTCGCGGCGTTCTTCGCGTCCTGCAAGGCTCCCTGGGTGTCGGGTGACTGGGCACCGGTGTGGCCGGGGCTGTGCGGGGAACCGGCTGCCTGCTGCGCGTCCGGCGAGTGGGACAGCGAGCCGTCCTGTCCGCCGTGGCCGCCGGGGTCGCCGAGACCACTCGGGTTCTGCAGGCCCTTGATCGCGTCGTTGGCCGCGTTCTTGGCGTCCTGCAACGCCTGCTGTGTGCCATCGTCGGCGGGCGAACCGGTGTGACCGGAAACGTTGCTGGGGCTGTGCCCGCCCAGCCCGTTGGGGTCACCGAGACCACCCGGGTTCTGCAGGCCGGCGATGGCGCCGTTGGCCGCGTTCTTCGCGTCCTGCAACGCCTGCTGTGTCCCGTCCGAAGGTGTGCCGGTCGGGTCGCCGGAGTGCGTGCTCGGAGTGTGCCCGTTCTCGCCGGCCGTGGCACCGAGGCCACTGGGGTCCTGCAGACCGGCGATCGCCTGGTTTGCCGCGTTCTTCGCGTCCTGCAACGCCTGCTGCGTGTCCGGCGACTGCGCATTGGCCTGGCCCGGATCCGACGACATGGTCGCCGGGGTCTTGCCGGCCTCGCCGGGAGTCGGCGACTGGCCCGGGTCGGAGGACATCGTGGCCGGCGTGTTGCCGGTCAGGCCGCCGAGCGCGTTGGGGTCGGCGCTCTTCAGGCCCTTGATCGCGTCGTCGGCCGCCTTCTTCGCATCGTCCAGTGCCTTCGTGCGGTCCGGACTGTCGCCCGGCTTCTTCAACTGGTCGATGGCCTTGTCCGCGGCCCCCTTGGCGCTGTCCAGCGCCTTCTGCCGGGCCGGGCTCGGTTGACCGGCCGGAGCACCGGTGGGGTCGCCGCCTAGGTTGCCGAGACCGCTCGGGTTCTGCAGGCCGGCGATGGCCTGGTTGGCGGCATTCTGCGCGTCGGCGAGACCTTGCTGGCGCTGCTGCTCCTGCTGCTGTTGTTGTGCGGCCTGCTGACCGGTGGGGTCGCCTGCCTGACCGTTCGGGTTGGTGCTGGCGAGGCCCCCCGGGCTGTTCCCGCCGACCTGGCCCGGGTCGTTCGCCAGCGGCTGCCGCTTCCCGACCGTGCCCGGCGTGGAACCGGGAACGCCGGTGTCGCCGAGACCACCGGGGTTCTGCAGACCGGCGATGGCCTGGTTGGCGGCATTCTGCGCGTCGGCAAGACCTTGCTGGCGCTGCTGCTCCTGCTGCTGTTGTTGCTGCTGTTGCTGTTGCTGGGCCTGTTGCTGTTGCTGGGCCTGTTGCTGTTGCTGGGCCTGCTGCTGTTGCTGGGCCTGCTGCTGTTGCTGGGCCTGCTGCTGTTCTTGCTGCTGCTGCGCCTGCTGCTGGGCCTGCTCGTTCCCGCCGGTGGTCGGCGCACCGTTGGACGTGAACGCGGGCTTTTCAGTGCTCTCGGTCGGGCTGGCGGGAGTGAGCTGACCCGGCTGGTAGCCCGGTGTGAGCTGCCCCTGCTGGTAGCCCGGTGTTTGCTGACCCTGCTGGTAGCCCGGCGGCGTGGAGGTATAGGCCTGCTGCACCTGGCCGAGTGGCGGCTCGACATGCAGCGGTGAAAGACGGTCACCCAACTGCTCGAAAACGTCCCGCAAATTCCCGAAAAGCTTCTGCAAAGCCTGCAGCAGATTGCTCTCCACTTGGTGTTCAGCCTGATTCTCGGACTGGACGAACTGCTGGACATCGCCCACGCTCATGGCCGACTGCGCGAGGACGACGGTGTAGGCCATCTTGACGCCCTCCTCCGCATCCTGGGCCTGTTTCACCCCGTTCCACCAGTTGTTGGAGAAGCTCTTGATGGTTTCGCCGATAGACCCGATAGTCCCGGAGTAATCCTGGGTGCTCATCGTGTTGTAGACATCTTCGCTTTGGCTGTAGATCTTGCTGGCGAGCTCCTGGAACGCGTCGCCGGCCTCGCCGGAGAACTCGCCCTTGAGCTTGCCGTATTCCTTTTGGAAGGCTTCGTTGACCTCGCCGAGCTTGTCGATCGCGGCCTTCATCTTTTCCTCTTGGTAGAGCCACCGCTGTGCGGGTTGGCTCCACCCGTCGGCCTGCTCACCACTGTCGTTGTGCGTGAGGTCCGCGGCCGCCGTGTAGATGGACGTCAGGTCCTGGTATTGGGACGGGTCGAAGGACGGTGGCGGCGTGTTGTCCTGACCTGCCATTTGCGACGAGATTGGTTCAGCCATTTTCCCGGGTCCTCAACCTGTGTTCCCTCGACGTCCGAGTCGGCGACCCGGGGCGCTGTGCGGAGGAGAGTGCGCGTCCGGACCGAGCGGTCTTTTGTGCTGTCTACTGTTGCCTGGCAGGGCTGCCGGCTACTGGTTCTGCTGGTATTCCTGCTCACCAGGCGAACCGGGATAGCCGTACTGATCGCCCGGGGTGACCGGAATGGTCTTGTGCAACGGGCGCAGCGGCGTGTATTCCTGCTGCTGTTGCTGGGTGTCCGTCGGCTGTTCCAGGCTGAACTTGCCCTGGTCGTACGGCGACTCCTGCTGCTGGCCGTACGGCGTCGGCTCACCATAGGTATTCGGTTGCTGCTGGTACGGCGTCTGCTGGCCATAGACATATGGCTGCTGCTGCTCGTAGGGCACTTCCCCGGGATTCACGTTCCCCGGATACTGCTGCTGCGTCGGGTAGTACGGCTCTTGCGTGGGGTACGGCGACTGGATCCGCGGCTGCATGGGGTAGGACGGCTCTTCCGGCTGCTGCGTGGGGTACGGCGACTGGATCCGCGGCTGCATGGGGTAGGACGGCTCTTCCTGATACCGCGGGAGCTTCCCCTGCGGGTTGTTGTAGAGCTGGTCCGCCGGTATCCGCGACTGCAAACCAGGCGTCTGCTGGCCCTCAGGCGTGTACTGCCCGGCCGGGGTGTTCTGCCCATAGCCGTACGGGTCATTGGGGTTGTTCGAGGTGTAGGCCGGCTGCTGCCCGTAGGGCGAATTGCCGTAGGCCTGTACCTGCTGCCCGACCTGGGAGGAGTCGGTCTTGATGTGCCCCTCCATCATCGTGATGTCGCCCTTGAGTTTCGCGGCGTTGTCGCCGTCGGTGTTCTCCAGGTCGTCGGCGACGGTGGTGAGGCCGGTGCAGATATCGGTGAACGCCGTCTTGAGGATTTGGGCCTGCTGCTGGATGGCGGAGATGCGGTCCGCGACCCGCTGCTGGAGCCATTGCCCCGTCGGGAACTGACCGGTGGTCTCGGACCCGTCGCCGTCCAGGGCCTTGAACACCGACATGACGTCGTCGTTCATGATGTCGCCGATTCGCTTCGCGGCATCTCGAAGTTCCTGCGGGTCGATCTTCGTCTGATCGCTCATTCTCGGTGTCCTTCCTCAGGCAGGCCGTTCACGAATTGGTAACGCCGGCTCGTCACGTGTTTCGCACGTCTGTGCCGAGCCGGCGTTCGCCTCTTCTCCGCACCCGCAACCTGTTACTGGAACAGGTTCGCCAGCTGGTTGTCCTGGTCGGACAGGTCGTCGGAACCCTGCTGCACGGCCTGCGAAACCTGCTGCAGCCGCTCGGTGCTGGAGTTGAGGTCCTGCGAGATCGTCGCCGCGTTCTGCTCGTAGTGCTCCGAGCTGGCACCGAGGTACTGTTCCTTGTTCGCGCGGACCTGCTTCTCCAGATCCTCCATCTGCTGGTTGATCTGCTGGTTGAGCTGCAGCATCTGCTGCACGGTCTCGGCGATGGCTTCGTGGTTGTAACGGATGATTCCGTCGGCGGCCATTCTTCGCTCCTTTGGCTCGATGGTTCGGGGATAAGGGCAGGACTAGCGGATGACGTTCTGGCTGTCCTGCGCCTGCAGCTTGCTGAGGGTGGTCTTCATCGCGTCGATCATCTGCTGCAGGTTGTTGTTGACGTCGGTCATCTTCTGGTCCCACTCTTCGTGGACCTGGACCAGGGACTGGATCATCGCGCCGCTGTTCTGCGAGGCGGCGTTCTCGACCTCGCTCGAGACCTGCGTCTGCTGCTGCTTGATGTATTCCTGAACCTGGGTGTGCTGCTGAACGATCTGCTCGAACGCGTGGATATCAATCTGCGTTGGCCCAGCCATTTTCGCCTCCTGTAAGTCGATTTCCGTTGTCCGGTCCTATTACATGAAATCAAGGAAGAGTCCGCCGCGAGGCCGCGATGGGCAGCGAGGCCGGACTCCTAGGGGGTTCCCTCGGCAAGAGCAGCGGTGGAGCTCAGCACGGGTCCGGTGGGCAGCAGCGCGAGCAGCCGGTTGGGCACGTCGACCGCCGACCCCGCCCCATAACCGAGTGCTGCGGACGCTCCCGCCGCCAGCGGGAATTTCACGCCGAAGTCGGTGACGAGGAATTCGGTCCCCGGATTCGCCCCGGGAGTGGGCAGATCACGGGCGAGTACGCCGCTGCCCGCCGGAATCGCCACCTGGTCCACCGTGGTTCCCGCGACATGCTGGCCCGTCTTCGCGGCCAGCGCGTTCACCGCCGGGGTCGGCATGGTGAGGAACGCGGCCGCCTTGTTGCCCGCCAGGTCGTACCGGACGCACGGCTGCGTATCCGGTGGCAGCGAACCGTTGAGCAGCGACGGCAACGGCGAGGGATATCCGGCCAGATCCGCGGTGTTCGCCGACGTCGGTACCCCGGCCAGCGCACCTGGTGCCAACGCGATCGGCGCGACATCGGTGCCGGGATACGCGGCTTTGGTGCCCGGCGAGGCCAGCAGCAGCGCCTCGGTCGTGCGGTTGAGCGGCGCCAGACCGTCCGGCCGGACCACGAACACCTGGTCGGTGCCCAGCGCCGGATTGCGCACCTCGTAGATCTGCCCGACGACGCTGCGATTCCCGCCGATGGTGGGCCCCCGCGAGCCGGTTCCGCCGATCGCCGGCAGGGTGATGTCCCGGCCGGACGGGATCGGGTTGAGCCAGTTCGCCGGTACCGCGATCGGGGTGATGCCGTTGAAGCCGAGCGCCGCGGTGGCGGTGGCATTGGTGAGCCGGTAGCGATTTCCCTGCCACAGCAAGTACTTCGCACCGTCCGATGTGGACACCAGAAGTCCCTGCGCCTCGGTCATCGGCGCCCCGGGCTGCTGGCCGAGCAGCAGCGTCACGGTTTGCGGGTTCGCCGACGCGACACAGGTCGTCCAGGCGCCCTTGTCGAGCCGGTCCGGCTGCGGGATACCGTCCGGGGCGCCCGGGATGCCGATCGGGGTGCCGACCGGGACACCGGTGAGCGCGTTCGCCGAAACCTGTTGCACGGGCGCGCTTCCCCGGCCGCCGCCACCGGCGCTCGCCGCGAGCTTGGCCGAGCTGAAGTTCAGCACCGGCCGCAGTTTCCCGTCCAGGAAAAGGAAACGGGCCCCGGTGTCCTTGTCGACGATCACCGTCCCGGGGCTGCGCCACGCCTGGGTGCCGCCGCCGGGCTTGAGAATTCCGATGAGGGCGAAGATGCCGACCAGCAGCACGGCTGCCATCGCACCGAGGGTGACCCCGGTGGTGAACCGCCGGGTGGGCGGCTCGAGAATATCGGGCTTGCCGTGGATCAAGGCTGAGAACAGCCTGCCCACCACGAAGAAGTAGGCCTGGACCTGATCTCGCCGTGACTGCATCAGCCGATCACTCCGCGAATGTAGGAGTACACGTTCAACACGCCGAGCAGCAGCGGCAGCACGGACACCGCGGTCAGTGACTCGAAGATGTCCGCGGCCCGGCCCCAGTACGGCCGCAACCGGTTGCCCGGCAACCGTTCACTGAGCAACAGCAGCGCCACCGCGACCACGATCACCGGGAACCACAGCCACAGCAGGCGGAAAGTGACTTCCTCCTCCGCCATTCCCAGGCGCAGGACCAGGGTCAGCACACCGACCGCGGCCGGGACCAGCACCGCCCACCGGGTCACCGCACCGGCGATGTGCTTCGCCCGCATGAACATCAGCAGCGAGACGACCGCGTTGAGGATCGAGGCGAGCAGTCCGGTGGCGGGCAGGAAAAGCACGAACAGGACCGACTGTGCCAGCCCGGCCCCGATCTGCAGTGCCGTGAGATAGCCCATGGTCACTTTTCCGCGGTCGACCACGACCTGGTACGGAACCGGGTCGGTGTCCTCCTTCAGTTCGTCCGCGTTCGTCGGCAGCATGGGCAGCGTCAGCCCGCTGAGCCGGAACGCGACGCCGGGGATGAACAGGCCGGCGATCAGCGTGACCGCGATCCCGATCGCCGCCGCGTGTGACGAGGCCAGCGTCGTGGTGGCGCCGATGACGAGCGGAACCGTCAGCAGCAGCACCGCAGTCAGCGCACCGGCGAACAGCAACGCCGAATCGGCCACCACGGCGACTCCGGCGGCCAGCGCGAGCAGCGCCCCCACCGCTCCGGCGGCCCACTCCACCTGCCAGGACGCCAGCGGCGCCAGCGCGCCGACCCCCACTCCGGTGGCGACGGCGGCATATCCGGCCGCCGCGCCGGCCAGCACCGTCGCGGCCACGGGTTTGACGATCGCCCGCGCCGCCACGGCCGCGCCCGCGAGCAGGAGGACCGCGGTGGCACCGGCCACGGCGGCTCGCAGGCCCGGCTCACCGCCGGTCACCAGCAGCACCAGTCCGATGAGCAGCGCCGCTCCGCTGCCGAGTTGCAGCATCCACCTGGTCCGCTCCGGGGCCCAGGCGTTGGGGTGGTTCCTGATCTGCTCGCCGACCCCGTCGACGAGATCGTCGTAGTCGATCGGCGCGAGCTGGGCGGCGCGCGGACGCAGATACAGCGTCTCGCCGTCCATCAGGTTCAGCTCGCTCGACGTGCGGTCTTCGTCCAGCGGCGGTTCACCGAGCCGCTGCACGACCCATCCCTCGTGTTCGGCGCCTTGTTCGATGGTGTCGCCACCGAACTGGGCCATCACGGCGGGCAGCAGATCGCCAAGCGGAACCTCGACGGGAACCGCCACGTCCACACTCTGTTCCCCCAGAGCGAAACGTAGCCGTCCCGGCGCGTTTGTGCGATGCTGTGTGCGCTCTTCCATTTGGTTGTCCGGTCCTTCCTGCCAGGGCTAGAACCCGGAGACGACAAGACGGTAGCGGTCACCCGGCCCTGTCATGCCCCTTCGGCGGCGGTCAACGGGCGCTTCTCGGGAAACCACTCGGCAAGGGAGAGCACGCAGATGAGCACGGTGTTGTTCAGCCGGCGGGCGCGGCGGTTCGGGCCGTCCGCCCCGGACGGCGAGATGCCCATGCAGGAGCCGCCATCAGTCCCGGAACACACCCCGGGCGGGGTCGGTTCCGTGCTGGTGCTCGCGCCGATGAGCCTGAGCTCGCTGGCCATGGTGATGATCTTCATCCGGCCCGGCTCCGGGGCGCTCGCCTACATCGGCGGCGGTCTGATGCTCGTCTCGTCGATCGGCATGATCCTCTCCCAGTTCCTGCGGAACTCGTTGAACCACCGGGAAAAGCTGCACGGTGACCGGCGTGACTACCTGCGGTACCTGACCCAGCTGCGCAAGACGATCCGCGGCGCGCTCGGCGGGCAGCAGAAGGCGGGCCGCTGGCTGCATCCCGACCCGGGGTCGCTGTGGTCGATGGCGCTGTCCTACCGGCTGTGGGAACGGCGGCCCGCGCACGAGGACTTCGGCGAGGTCCGGATCGGGCTGGGCACGCAGCGCGCCTCGACGAAGCTGATCCCGCCCGACACCAAGCCCATCGAGGACCTCGAACCCCTTGCGGCGCATGCACTTCGCCGGTTCCTCCAGGCCTACACCTCGCTGCCGGACGCGCCGATCGCGGTCTACCTTCGCGGCTTCGCGCAGATCCAGTTCCAAGGCGACCCCGACACCATCCGCGCGCTGGTGCGAGCCATGCTCGGCCAGGCCGCCACCGCACACGCGCCCGGTGATCTCCGGATCGCGGTGTGCGCGAACGAGACCACCGAAGGACACTGGGACTGGATCAAGTGGCTGCCGCACGCACAGGATCTCGAATCCCGTGACGCCGCCGGCGCGCGGCGGCTGTTCACCGACGGCGTCCCCGATGTCGAGAACCTGCTCGGCGGCGAGGCGTTCACCGGCCGGCCGGGCTTCGAGCCGGAAGCACCGGTGACCTCGTCGGAACCGTTCGTGCTGCTCGTGCTGGACGGGGTGACGGTGCCGCCGGAGCACCGGGTCGGCGAAGAGGGTTACCGCAACGCGGTGATCATCGACGTCTCCGGATCGCTTCCGTGGCAGGGCAGGCAGAACGCGCTGTACCTCAACGTCGAAGAGGACGAGATCAGCACCGTCACGTTCGACCGGCTCGGCAAGCCGCAGACGAAGTCGCTGTGCAAACCCGATCAGCTCAGCGAACGCGCGGCGTCGGGATTGGCCAGGACCATGGCCCGATACCGGGTCGGGGAGGCCGCGGACAACGACGAGCCGTTGGCCACCGACTACGACCTCGCCGTGATGCTGGGTCTCGGCGACGTCCGCACGTTCGACCCCGTGAAGTACCGGCGCGAGCGGATGAGCGCGCGGCGGCGGTTGCGGGTCCCGATCGGGATCGCGTCGAACGGCACGCCGATCGAGCTGGACATCAAGGAATCCGCCGAGGAAGGCATGGGCCCGCACGGGATGTGCGTGGGCGCCACCGGGTCCGGTAAGAGCGAACTGCTGCGCACCCTCGTGGTGGCGATGGCCACCACCCACACGTCCGAGGAGCTCAACTTCATTCTCGTCGACTTCAAGGGTGGCGCGGCGTTCCTCGGGTTCGACATGCTGCCGCACACCTCGGCGGTGATCACCAACCTGGCGGACGAACTCGAGCTGGTCGACCGGATGCAGGACGCGCTGACCGGTGAGATGAACCGGCGCCAGGAACACTTGCGGGCGGCGGGAAACTACGCGTCCCGGCGTGATTACGAGGCCGCGCGCCAGCAGGGCGTGCCACTCGAACCGATGCCCGCGTTGTTCATCGTCATCGACGAGTTCTCCGAGATGCTCTCCAGCAAACCGGAGTTCATCGACGTGTTCGCCATGATCGGCCGGCTGGGCCGCAGCCTCGGGGTGCACCTGCTGCTTGCTTCGCAGCGGCTCGACGAGGGCCGCATCCACAAGGTGGAGACCCACCTGTCCTACCGGATCGGTCTGCGTACCTTCTCCGCGATGGAAAGCCGCAGCGTGCTCGGCGTGCCGGACGCGTATGAACTGCCCAAGAGCCCCGGCAACGGGTATCTGCGGCCGGACACCCAGACGCTGATCCGGTTCAAGGGCGCGTACTCCTCGGCACCCTACCGCGGTCCGCGCAAGACCCCGCGCGGTGGTCTGGTCAACCAGCACCTGGTGCCGTTCGGCACGTCCTATGTGGCGCCGCCACGGCAGCCGGAGCCGGAACCGGAGGAGGTGCCGGTGAACGATTCGGAGCCGATCCCCACCATGATCGACATTCTCCTCGAGCGGCTTCGTGACATCGGCCCGCGCGCCTACCAGGTATGGCTGCCGCCGCTCAAGGAACCGTCCACTTTGGACCAGTTGCTGCCGCCGCTGGTGGACGACGCCGAGCTCGGTCCGCGCCCGGTCGGCGATCTGGGCACCGGCACGCTGACGGTGCCGGTCGGCCTGATCGACGTGCCCGCCCAGCAGCGCCGCGAACCGTTGATCGCGGATCTGTCGGGTAGCAAGGGAAATGTGGGCCTGGTCGGCGGCCCGCAGAGTGGCAAGAGCACCATGCTGCGCACCTTGATCACATCGCTGGCGCTCACCCACAGCGCGGCCGAGGTGCAGTTCTATTGCCTCGACTTCGGTGGCACCCTCTCGTCGCTGGCGAAACTGCCGCATGTCGGCAGCGTCGCGAACCGGCTCGACCGGGACCGGGTGACCCGGACGGTGCTGGAGGTGACGAACCTGATGGCCCGGCGGGAGGCGCTGTTCGCCGAGCACAACATCGACTCGATGGCCACCTACCGGCGGGCCCGCAAGGCCGGGAACTTCGCCGACCTCGACCCCTACGGTGACGTGTTCCTCGTGGTGGACGGGTGGTACACGGTCCGGCAGGATTTCGACGAGCTGGAGGAACGGTTCCACGAGCTGGCCGCCCGTGGTCTGTCGTTCGGTATTCACCTGGTCATCGCCAACAGCCGGTGGTCGGAGATGCGGCCGTGGCTGAGGGACGTGCTCGGTACCCGGTTCGAGCTGCGGCTCGGTGACCCGATCGACTCGGAGATCAACAGCAGGCTGGCGGCGAAGGTGCCGGCGCTGCCTGGCCGGGGGATCACGCCGGACAAGCTGCACTTCCTGAGTGCGCTGCCGCGGATCGACGGCAGCACCGATACCGATGATCTGGCCGACGCGACCATGGAGTTGTCCGAGTCGCTGGCGTTGCCCTCGGCGCCGGCGGCGCCGAAGGTGCGGCTGCTCCCGCAGGAGCTGCACGCGGCGCAGCTGCCGCCGCCGACCTCCCCGTCGCCGAGCGCGGACATGCGGATGGCGCTGGGCGTCGAGGATGTCGAACTTTCGGTGCAGTGGCTGGATTTCGACTCCAACCCGCACCTGATCATCTTCGGTGACACGGAGACCGGGAAGACGAACGTGTTGCGGCACATCGCAAAGTCGATCGCCACGCACTACACCCCGGAGCAGGGCCGGGTGATGTTCGCGGACTTCCGGCGCGAGTTGCACGACACCGTTCCGCAGGATCACCAGATCAACTACACGGTCGCCGCGGATGGGCTCAAGGAGGCCGTCAAGGAGGCCGCGGAGCTGTTGTCCTCACGGGTGCCCGGCCCGGAGATCACGCCCGACCGGTTGCGCAAACGTGACTGGTGGACGGGTGGCCGGTTGTTCATCCTGATCGACGACTACGAGCTGGCCGAAGGCGGGATGGATCCGCTGGCCCCGCTCACGCCGTTGCTCGCGCAGGGTGCGGACATCGGGTTGCACTTGATCATGGCGCGCAGCACGCAGGGCGCGTCGCGGGCGATGATGAACTCGGCGATGCGGCGCATGTGGGATCTCGGTGCGCCGGCGCTGTTGTTCTCCTGCCCCAAGGATGCCGGTACGTTCCTCGGCACCTTGAAACCGCGGCTCCTGCCGCCCGGCCGGGCGCAGTTCGTCAACCGCAGGCGCAATGTCCGGCTGGTGCAGACCCCGATCGTGCCCGGCGCGGTACAAAAGCAGGAGTGACAGCACGCTGGACGCCGCCCCGTGCGGGGCGGCGTCCGGTGCCGGCTCAGCCGATCGGCGTCACCAGGAGCGGGAGCCGGCGGATGTCGTCGATGGTGCAGTACAGGCCGGCGAGCGCACAGATGGCCCGCATGCAGATGTCGAAGTCGGCCTCACCGGGTTCGAAGTCTTCTTGTTCGACGTTACCGGCCGCCTCGAACGCGGACCGCAGTTCGGCGGGCATGCCGGGCAGGTCCGCCTCAAGGTCAAGGTCGTCACGGTTGACCCAGGAAACGACCTTCCCATCCACAGCGTAGGTAAGGCTGACGTCGGCGTTGATGCTGTACATGCTCGTCGCCGCGGTCCGCCCGTCGGCGGACAGAGCGGTCGTCGAGTCCTCATCCCAAGTGGCCGCCTGGTTGTCGTAGACGAAGGTCCACTCCCCAACACGCCCAGCCAGCAACGTCCCCTCACCAGGCCCATCCTCGGAAAGCTCCCAAACGCGAATAAGCTTTTCCTTGGCCCCCAACGCAACCAGCGCCTCAGCAGGCTCAAGCCCACGAACCACATGCACCAAATGATGAGGATCCTCATCGGTAAGCGCCTCAATCCACCGAACCCCCCCTTCCTCATCAAGCAAATGAGCCGCAAACCCAGGCGTAGCCATAAAAAATCCCTTCCACCGAGCTGAATGCGGAAAGATCATCCCGGACTCCGACCGGCGCCCGACAACGGCACCCGACCAGCCGTGGGG
>NZ_WMBA01000020.1 GCF_009707865.1 Amycolatopsis pithecellobii | reverse complement strand
CTCGGAGACGTGTATAAGAGACAGCCCCCTTCACTCCATCTCGAACGCGGCGGGCGGGCCCTCTACCATTCCCCGGTGACCACCTACGACGATCTTGACGCGTTCGAGCACCTCGACACCTCGGCCTTGCCGCCCCGGCAGCAGCGGATCCTGGTGGCCATCCGCGACTGGGTGGTCCGTTACGGCTACCCGCCCAACACGCGCCAGCTCGGCGACGCGGTCGGTCTGCGGTCCTCCTCCTCGGTGTCGAAGCATCTCGCCGCGTTGGAGGAGAAGGGATTCCTGCGCCGCAGCGCGACGATGTCCCGGCCGATCGACGTCCGGATGTTCCTGTCACCCCCGGCCCGGGAGCAGGCCGGGGACTCGGTGGCCGTGCCCGTGGTCGGTGACATCGCCGCCGGCGCACCGATTTCGGCCGAGGAGCATGTGGACGATCTGCTGACTCTGCCGCGTGAGCTCACCGGCCGGGGCACGGTCTTCGGGCTGCGGGTGCGTGGGGACTCGATGATCGACGCCGCGATCTGTGACGGTGACATCGTTGTGGTGAAACAACAATCGGAAGCCCATTCCGGCCAGATCGTCGCGGCGATGCTCGACGGCGAGGCCACCGTCAAGGTGTTCCGCCGCCGCAACGGGCACGTGTATCTCGAACCACGCAACCCCGCCTACGACGTCATCGACGGCGACGAAGCCGTCGTGCTCGGCACGGTCGTGTCGGTACTGCGCAGCGTCTGAGGACCGTCGCAATGGGGTGGGTAGACGTTGACCACCACTACCTTCTCCGGAGGAGCGTCCTTTTCGGACGGAGTCGAGCCGGTCGCCGTGGCCAGGCACACCAGTGCCGTGGCCACGGCGGCTCGGATGCGAATGCGTGGACGTAACGAAGCTTTCTCACTCACATCAAGAGAATTGCACCCGCGTGATCAGCGGGAAAGACGTGTCACCAGTACTGTTCAGGAAACTTTCCACCGAGTCCGCAATGGACTCGACCTCCGCCACGGCCTCGTCGTCGTGAAGATCAGCGAAGATCGACCGTGCTGCCGCGAAAGCGTCGCGCGCTTCGGCTTCCAATCCCAGCGCCCTTAACGCGACGCCGCAATGCAACTGGCTTTCCGCCTCACCCCAACGTTCCACACTGCGGGCGCGAAGCTCCCGTGCTTCGTTGAAATGAATGAGCGCTCGCGCCGCCGCTTCCTTGCGCAGGTGCAGCAGACCGAGATCGCGGTGGATAAGGCTCTGCAGGGTGAAAACGTTGGTCCGGTAGGACTGGTTGAGCGCCTCCACGGCCACGTTGAGCGCATCGTCCGCACGCCCCATACGGTCCAAAGTGGCCGCTGTGCTGGCCAGCACGATGGCTGTCCCGAACGGCCAGCCGACCGCCTTGAAATGCCGCAGCGGTCCGGCCAACACGAGGAGGGCTTCGTCATGCTGCCCTTGGGCGCTCAGGCTTTCGCCCATGGCGTGGCCGGTCCAGGCCCGCCCCCAGCCATCGTGACCGATTTCCTGCTGCAGCCGCATCGCCTCGCGCAGGAGCACGAGCGCGTCGCGGTCGCGCCGGAGTTCGTGGAGTGTCCAACCGAGACCGTGCAAGCTCCTGGCGATCGCCAGCGGATCATCGGCCTTCCGGGCGATTTCCGTGCCCAGCTCGAACAACTCGAGGTAGGCGCGCCACTGTTTGTGGAGGTAGAAGTACGGCAGGCAGTGGACGGCCAGTTTCCAGCCGTCTTCGTCACCGTGCTGCGCGGCGCTTCTCGTCAACGCGAACACCGACGCGAGTTCGATGTCCACCCAGGACAGTGGATTCAGGACGGCGAAGCCCGGTAGATCACGTGTGTCGCGATCCGGTGCCAGCGCGGGACCAGCCCAACCCGGTGCGATCAGGTCACCGACGGCGGCGACCGTTTCGGCATACCACGCCAACAACTGCCGCCGTGCGGTGTCCAGTTCGCCGGGGTCGTCTTCGATCATCGCCCGGTCCGCCGCATAGGAGTGCAGCACGTTGTGCAGCTCGACCCGGCCGTCGGGCGTGGTCTCGATCAGATGGTACGCACGCAACGTTTCGAGTGTGGCCCGTGTCTGGACAAGATCAGCGCCCGTCAACGCCGCGATCGCTTCCGGGCCCAATGTCCGGCACGGCTGGATGCCCAGTAGCCGGAAGGTACGCGCGTCCTCTTTGGACAGTGCACCGTAGCTGAGCCGGAGCACGGCTCGCAGGTGCGGCGGCTGCTCGGTCACGATCACGGTCACTCGCCCTCCTGCTCCATTCTGCGGACCAGCTCGCGAATCGTCAGCCCCGGGTCGGCGGCCAGTCGTTTCCCGGCGAGCACAAGGAAAAGCGGGTTGTAGCCACATCGCTCGGCGAGCAGGTCGGCTCCCTTCGGATCGAGCATGACCCGCATTTCACCGGCCACATGGGCAAGCAGGGTTCTCGCCTCGGCCGGGGCCAATGGCCCGAGTTCGATCACCGTGACGTCGGACAGATCGGGAACCGGCTCGCTGGTACTGGCCACGAGCAAGCTGCGCGCGCCGGGATTCAAGGCCGTGATCCATTCGACCGGCGCACCGTTGAGTACACACAGGACTGCTTTTTCCGTGATGATGCGGTTCACCAGCCGGAGCAGCTTTTCCGCGGAGGGGAGCCCGTTCTCCTGTGCCAGGTCGGCCAGGGCCCGCTCCGGGATGCCCAGATCCTTCAACCCGCCGACGAGCACCAGTTCCCGCGGCAGGAGATTCTCCGGGTCGTCCAGATCGAGGTACACCGACCCGCCGGGAAAGTGGCCTCTCTGCAGGTGGTGCACTTCGGTGACGAACGCCGTCTTCCCGATACCACGGTCACCCGTAACGAAAATCTTCCTTCGCTGCGCATCCGCCATGTCCAGCAGGTTCAACTCGGGGCCACGGCCGACAAGGCAGCTGCCATTCTTCGGCTGGGCCGGCGGGGCGACCGCATACTGGGCCAGGTTTCGGTCTTCTTGCACGACCTGCCAGAGCGTGCCGCCGGTTTTCAGGAACCGGTCGAAATTCTTGGCAACGTCATCCGACGGCAATTGCTGACCGTTGATCAGCTTCGATACATACGCGGTGGAATAGCCTGTTTCCTTGGCCAAGCGGACCTGGGTCAGCTTGTATCTCTTCAAGAGCCTGCGAAGTTCCGCGCAGAACCGGCTCTCGGACTGGTCGGTCATTCAGCCTCATCGGATGGTCGGCGGGACATGACGGGCAGCGCTACGCCCCCTTACGCAGCGTGCAAGTTGCTGATAGCCGCCACCTGTTAGGCGCTTTACTTCACCTGTAGGGACTAGTGTTTCATTATTCTAGCCCACCCAAGGTAAGACTCGTCCAATCGCGCCCCACCGCGCCCCTAGGACTCCCGGCCGTCGGCGGGCTTTCGGCTCACGTCCAGGTTCGTCAGTGCCGCGTCGACGACGAGGGTCTGTGGGTCGTGCAGCTCGGTGAAGATCCGTCGCGACTGCTGGAGGGCGTCCCGCGCCTCGGCGTGTTTCCCGGTTCCGGCGAGGACCTCGGCGAGGCTCAGCAGGCTGTCCGCTTCACCCCAGTGTTCGCCCGTCGCGCGGCGCAGTTCGATGGCCTTCGTGAAGTGCACGGCCGCCGCGTGTGGTTCGTTGTTTCGTTGGTGCAGCAAGGCAAGCTGATGGTGCGACCGGCCTTCCAGCGGCCAGATCCGGAGTTCACCGGAAATCGCCAGCGCCTCCCGCGCCGCCTCGAAAGCGAGGGCGGGCCAGCCCTCCTTCTCCAGCGTCGCGGCCTTGCTGGCGAGGGCGATGGCGGTGCCGAACCGCCAGCCGGACTGGCGGAAATGCCCGAGCGCGTCGTCGAGCCGTTCGCGGGCGTCCGGGTAAAACCCTAGTGCGGTAAGGACTTCGCCGTGCATGTGTGCGGTGAGCGCGCTACCGCGGGCGTCATCGATGCCCTCGTGCAGTTTCCTCGCTTCCCGCAAGTGCGGCAACGCTTCCTCGTCCCGGTTCAGCTCGTGCAGCACCCAGCTGAACGCGTGCAAGCTCCGTGCGCGTGCCACGGCACTTCCGGAGGCGTCGGCGATTTTCACCGCGGTGCCGGCAAAATCAAGGCAAGACTGCCACCGTTTGGTCAAATACAGGTACGGCAGGTACAGCACGGGCAGTTGCCACGCCTGGGAAATCTCCGTTTTCGTGGCGTGTAGCAGCGCCACCGCGGCCGGGAATTCGTTGTCCAGCCAGGAAAGCGGCGCGCGGTAGTCGGTCCCGGAGAACTCCGGCAACGTCAGCCCGGTCGTGTCGATCTTCATCGCCGCCCCGGCCCAGTCCGGCGCGAGCGCGTCACTCGCGACGTAGGTCATCGCGGCGTACCACCGCAGCAACCGGCGCCGCGCGGCGGCGAGTTCGGGCTCGCTCGGGTATTCGCCGACCGGGCCGGCCGTCCGGTACCGCTTGCCCGTACGCTCCACGAGCCCGCACCGCACGAGCTCGTCGACGGCGTCCTTTGTGGAGGGAACGCCGAGATCGGTCAACGCGGTGATGGCGAACAGGTGCAGCGCGCCGCACGGCTGGCTGCCGAGTAACCGGAAGGTCTTCGCGGCTTCCGGGGACAGCGTGCGATAGCCGGCGTCCATGGCAACCGAAACCCCCGCGTCGATCGGCCTGCGTACCCGCGTGGTCGCACCACCGGCGTCGAGCTCCTCCGCGAGCCGGGCCATGGTCAGGTTTTCGCGCGCGGCCAGTTGATCACCGGCCAGGCGCAGCGGGAGAGGCAGCCGGGCGCACAGGTGGATGACCCGCTGGGTCGCTTCGGGATCGCCGGCGACCCGGTCCGCGCCGGCGACTGTGCTCAGCAGCCGCTGGCACTCCTCGATACTCAGCGGGCCGAGCGCGAGCGTGGTACCCGCGAAGCCGGGGAGCGCGTCGCGGCTGGTGACGACGATGCCGTTGCCCGGCCCGGGTCGCAGGGCGTGGACCTGCGCGGCCGAGACGGCGTTGTCGAGGACGACCAGGATGCGCCTGTTCTCCGTGACGAGCCGGAACAGACCGGGGAGTTCGGCGGGCGCGGTCGACGTGTGCGAAACGCCGAGCCGCCGCAGGAAACCCGCCAGTATTGCTTCGGTGTGGCCGGCTGTGCCGTTCAGATCGGCGTAGAGGCAGCCGCCGGGGAAGCGGTGTTCGGCCCGTGTTGCCCACCAGCTGATCAGCGCGGTCTTCCCGGCACCGCGAGGTCCGGTGACAGCGACGGTTTCGGTGCCGGCGAGCTCATCAAGGAGCCGGGCTTCGCGAGTGCGCCCGACGAGAAGCCGGACGGGGTCAGGCAGCATGGCCGGCCACTGCCGCTCGAGTTCCATCGCGCGCCACCCGGGGGTTCCTGTGCGGCGACGGAGCTCAGTGTGGTCACAGGCTGTATCGGACCACCACCTGTTGGCCGCGCCGTGTCAGCGGATCAGGTAAGTGTGTTTCGACCCATGAAACCACATGTCGCGCTAGGACGCGGCCGATTGCGGTAATGGACGGCGGCAGGCTCCTGAAAGTGTTTTCGTGACCTCCCCCCGGGGGCCGGGTCCCCGCCGGCGGCGAGGACCCGGCCGGGACTCAGTGACCGAGCGGGAGATCGGTGTGCAGCAGGTTGCCGCTGAGGTCGCCGGTGTCCGGCAGCGCGGCGTGCGCCGTGTCGAGCAGCCCGCCGTGGGTGACCGAGCCGGTCACCGAGGTCGCGTGCGAAACGGTGTCCTCGACGGTGTCCGGCACGTTCGGCACGGCGGCGGCCGCGGGCAGGTGCGGCAGTTCGGCGGCCAGGTGCACCGGCAGGTCGGCAGGCAGGTGGACCGGCGCCGTCACGTGCGGCAGGACCGAGGTCGCCTGGGCCGCGACGGCGGGCACCGAGGTCAGGTGGCCGGCGACGTCGGCGCCCGTCGCGGCGACGGTCTCACCGAGACCCGCGCCGGCGCCGGCGATGTGGTCACCGGCGAACGCCGTCACACCCGTGACGCCCGAGCCCGCGAGGTCCACGCCCTGGTCGACGTAGCCGGTGGCGGTGCTGCTCACCGGGGAGGCGTCGGAGAACACGTCGGAGTCCAGCGTGCTGCCCAGGTCTCCGACCGAGTCGAAGCTCGGCGCGGACAGCGGCAGGCTGCCGACGCCGACACCGTAGGCGCCCGCCGACGAGCTGAGGCCGACACCGAGCGTGCCCGCGCTGGCGGCCACGGCACCGGTCACATCACCCACCGGAGTGGCGGCCGCCAGGCTCGTGGCGAGTCCGTCGGCGGTGGCGCCGAAGCTGCTCGACACGGCGGTCGCCTCGGTGACGCCGGAGACGGACCCGAGCGCGAAGTCGCTCGTCGAGGCGGCGGTGGCGGGCACCTCCTGCGCGACGGTGGCGACGACCTCGAGGTGCGCGAGCGCGCTGTTGAGGTCGTTCACGCCGAGGGCATCGGTGGGCAGCGAAGCGAGCCCGTTCTCGACCGCGTCCGCGACGGGGGCCGGCACATGCTCGGCGACCAGCGAGGTCACCTCGGAGACGTCGGCGCCGGTGATGTCGGTGAGGCCGGCCTCGGACAGCACCGCGGTCGGGTTCGCGAGGAACGCCGAGCCGAACGCGTGGTCGGTGACCAGGTTGAGCACCAGGCTGTGCAGGGTGTGGATCGGATGGGACAACGGATACTCCGCAATCTAGGGGGAGGGGACTCGCGCGCGGCGGACAATCCGCCACACGACGCGGTCGAACCTAGAGATCAACTTGCGGGGGCACATCGGGGATGGGTCCCGATCTCTACGCAGAGTTGCCCGCGTCCTCTTTAGGGGATTAGGGGCCTCACCCTATCGAGCGATCCCGTCAGCGGCGACATTCGGCGAGGTCGGTGTACAGCGAAGCGCGCGAGATGCCCAGCCGTGCCGCGACCCGGGGAGCCGCGCCCCGGACGGCGAACACGCCGCGCTCGTCCAGGGTTTTCAGCAAGCGCAAGCGTTCCCGGCGGCTCAGGCTGTCCACAGGTTTGGCCAGCGCCAGCTCCTCCGCGCGGACGACCGCGTCGACGACCTCGTCGAAGTTGTCGGCGAAGGTCGTCGGCGGGATGTTCGCCGGAGCGAGCCCCGCCAGGTCCGACAGCAGATCGCCGGCCTGCCGCAACGCCGTCACGTCGAGGTTCACGCACAGCGCGCCGAACACGTTTCCGTCGGCGTCGCGCAACGGCAGCGTCGAGGACTTCACCGTCCGCCCCGCCTCGGTGCGCGTGACGTAGTTGAGCTCCGGGCTCGCGTCCTCGCCGCGCGCGAGCATGCGCAGTCCGATCTCGCTCATCGCACCACCGACATGCCGCCCGGTCACCTCGCCCGCGACCGCGACCACCGACCGGGTGCCGAGCCGGTAATCGTGCAGCACCACTTCGCAGGAGCGGCCGAAGGTCGCCGCCAGGCCGGGAATGAGGTCCTTTACCGCGTCGAGGATCGCGTCCGCCGTGTCCACCCGGTCAGTCTAGATGTCAGACAATTTGTCAACCGGGAAGGCGGCCCACGGCGCAGAGCCCGACCTGACGCGGCGCGTCCTCCTCGTCCGGCACATAGTCCGGATCCTCGGGACGCCAGTCCGGCAACGGCACGAGCCCCGGTTCGATGAGCTCCAGCCCGGCGAAGAACTCGCCGATCTGCGCGCGATCGCGGATCGCGAGCTTTTCCGCGACCGTCTCGTTGTAGACCCGGCGCGTCTCCTGCTGCAACGCGCCCGTCCGCCCTTCGGCCGGCGCGAGATGACTCAACGCCAGGTAGCTGCCGGGCGCGAGCGGCTCGAGATAGCGGCGCACGACGCGCACCGCCTCCGCGTCGTCGGGAACGAAGTGCAGCACCGAGATCATCAGCACCGCCACCGGCTGCGAGAAGTCCAGTAGTTCACGCACTTCCGGCGCGCGGAGCACGGAGTCCGGGTCACGCAGGTCCGCCCGCAACGCCGTCGCGAACTCGTTGCCGGCCAGCAATTCCCGGCCGAGCTCGACCGCCTCGGCGTCGTAGTCCACGTACACGACCCGCGCGGCGGGGACCTCGGCCTGCGCGATCTGGTGCACGTTTCCCACGGTCGGGATGCCCGAACCCAGATCCAGGAACTGCCGCACTCCGGCGCCGATCAGGTACTGCACCATGCGGCGCAGCAACTCCCGGTTGTAGCGGGCGCCGACCGCGGCCATCGGGAACGCGCGCAACATCTGCGCGGCCACTTCACGATCGACCACGTAGTTGTGCGTGCCACCCAGCAGGTAGTCGTACACCCGCGCCGCTGCGGCGACACCGGGCTCGGCAGTTTCGGGCATCAGTCGTCTCCTGTGTCGTTTCCGGACCCCTCGTCAAGGGGCCACCGTTCGCGGAAACCGCGCCGGACCTCCCGCAGGAAGCGCCGGGTCGAATCGGGACTCAGCGCACCGACGGTCGCGTTGAGCCAGAGTTCCTCATATGACTGGATATTGTCGTCGGGATAAAGGCGTCCGCCCACCACGGTGAACGCGAAATCGAGGTGACGGCGGAATTCGCCGATGACGCCCGGCGCGGTCAGCCGCAGCAACGCGAACCGCTCCGGCGTGGTGTTCGTCGGCAGGCCGGGCGGTGGGTCGAATGGCGCCAGTTGCAGGGTGACGTTGGGCAGTTCCGACAGCCGCAGCAGGCGGTCGATCTGCTCGACCATCACCAGTGCATTCCCGCGGATCCGGCGCACGCATGATTCACTGAGTACCACATAGACTTCCGCCGGTTCTTCCCGGAACAGCACGCGTTGCCGGTCGCGAATGGCGGCCAGATTTTGTTCGGCCGGTGACCGCACGCGCAGATACGATTCACACTGCAATAGATCGGGAATCTCTTCGACGGCGACGAGGCGAATGAGCCGGGCGTCCTCCTCAAGATCGACGTACTGGCGGAACGACTCCGGATGCGTGGCGCGCGGCCCGCGCCAGCGGCCACGCTGGGAAGTGCCGCTGTTGAGCCGCAGCGCCAGTTCGAGCGCCACGCCATTCGTTGTGCCGTAAACCTTCAACAGTGCATGCAGATCGTCCTTGGTGATTCCGCCGTCGCCGTTTTCCAGGCGGGTGATCTTGTTCTGTACGCTTCGCGGCGAGGTGCCTGGCCAAATGATCCCGCCGACCTCTTCCTGGGTAAGGCCCCGTTGCTCGCGTAGATGCCGTAGCAACGCGGCGAGTTGAAACCTGCGACCGGTCGGGGTTCGTGCCACCGGAGGGACTGTCACGCGGAAAACTTTCGAGCTGATGAAGTAGCGGGACCGAATTGTAGACAGCGGTACCTGGCGAAATCCAGCGTCCATTGGAGTAGCCAGGGCCGTCGACGCGATTTCGGCGGTACCATCAACCGTGCTCTCCCGAGCGTGGCCCCGGACTCTGCGCTGGCGAGTGTACGCGATTGTCGGCGGTTTGCTCGTGCTGCTCGCGGTCACGGCCGTGGCGACCACGGTGTCCCGGCTCTACGCCACCTCCGTCGGCAATCATGTCCGGGATTCGTTACGGCCGGCGCAACAGTCCGCCGCCGCGCTCAGCAAGGACTATGTCGACATGGAGACCGGGGTCCGGGGTTTCATCCTGACCCACGACGACCGGTTCCTCGGCCCGTACGAGTCCGGCCGGAGCGACGTCGTCAGCCGGGACCGGGGCCTGCGTGAACTGCTGTCGTTCGACGGGCCTTCGCTGCGGTTGCTGGGCGGCGTCGACGCAGCCGCGCAGGCCTGGGAGCAGCAGTCGATCATGCCGGGCATCGCGGGCGTCCGCGACGGCACCCTCGACGTCGCGGCGAACGCGGAAACGGGCCGGGAAGCGTTCGACGTGGTGCGGGCCCGGGTGGCGGACTTGCAGTCGCGTATCGACGAGCTGACCGCGACCGGGCTGGGGGAATCAACCGCCGCGACCAACACGGCCAACACCATCACGATCACGTGCGCCGTGCTCGCGCTCATCCTCGGCGCGATCATTGTGCTGCTGTTGCGAAATTCGCTGGACGCGCCGCTGCGGCGCCTGGTCGGGCAGGTCCGGCAAGTCTCCGACGGCGAGCTCGACCGCGGCGTCGACGCCGGCGGCCCCGCGGAGATCGCGGAACTCGGGCGGGCGGTGGAGGTCATGCGGGTGCGCATCCTCAGCGAGATCGACCGCGCCACAGAGGTTTCCCAACAGCTCGTGCGGCTCGAGGAGACCGACCGCATCGCCCGCGAACTCGGCGACACAGTGCTCAAACGGCTGTTCGCGATCGGCCTGGACCTGCAGTCCGCGGCCGGACGGTTCCCGGCCGCGCGCGGCGTTTTCACCAGCGCGGTCGGCGACCTCGATCAGGCCATCAACCAGCTGCGCTCGTCGCTGTACGGACACACCTCGGACCTGGGCGGGCAAGCATTGGGGCTGTCTGTGCAGACCCTGGTCAGCGATCTGGAAACAGAGCTCGGGGTGGTGCCCGAGCTGGTGCTGACCGGTGACCTCGACGGCCGGCTTCCCGACGAAGTCGTGGCCGAAGTGCTGGGTGTGCTGACCGATGCGATGGGGGTCTTGCTGACCCCGGGCGTGCGCGAGCTCGTGGAGATCGGGCTGGCCAGGGACGACGGGATGATCCGGCTACGGGTCACCGGGCCCGAGCCGGAATCCGTCGAGCCGCTGGAGGCGCTCGGGGAGCGGGCGCGGTTGCACCACGGCGACGCCCGGACAAGGGCCACGGACGGCCGTGTCGTGCTGGAGTGGTGGGTGCCGGTGTGACGGTTTCCTGTGCGGGATCAGGGTTTGCGCGCGACGATGCCCGCGATGCACCGGGCGGCTTTGCTCAGCGGCGTCAGCCGCGGACCGTCGGGCCACCATTCGTCGCACACCACGAGGTCCGGCCCCGTGGTCGCGTTCGGTTTGATGATCTCCAGTCCCGGCAGCATCGCGAGAATCTCTTCCTTGGTGCGGAAGCGGCCCGCGCCCATCGGGCCGTGCACCAGGATGTTCTCGATGCGCTTGGCGAGCTCGGTCAGCTCGGGTACCTGAGGGTCGTAGAAATGTGAGAACACCACGTAGGAACCGGGCGCGAGAGCGTCGATGTACTGCCGCATGACCTCGGGCCCGCCGTCACCTTCGAAGTGGTGCAAGGTGCCCACGTGCAGCAGCACCACGGGTTCGGTGAAGTCGATGTGCTTGCGGACGATCTCGTGTGCCAGCACGGCGGGCGGGGCGAAGATGTCCGCCTCGGCCATGTGGACGTTCTCGTTCTCCTCCAGCAGCGCGCGCCCGTGCGTGAGCACCACCGGGTCGTTGTCCACGTAGATGACGCGCGTGTCCGGATTGCCGCGCTGGACGATTTGGTGGGTGTTCTCCGCGGTGGGCAGGCCCGAACCGCAGTCGAGGTACTGCTCGATCTGGCTCTGCGCCGCGAGAAAACGGCAGGCGCGGTTGAGGAAACCGCGGTTGCCCCTGGCGATGTCCACGGCTTCGGGGACCGCCTCGTTGATCTTCCGCATCACGGCACGGTCCACGTCGTAATGGTCCTTGCCGCCGAGGAATCCGTCATAGATCCTCGCGATGCTGGGCCTGGTCGGGTCCACTCCGACGGGGACCTGGCTGGGTGACTGAGTGGCCGGTGCACCGGACATCGCTGCCTCGCAGAACATTGGTCGGATTGACCCACTGAGAGTAGTGCGCCATGTCGCGACCGTAAACGCCGACGTCTGCTGTGGTGCGCTCCGGTCAGATCAGGCCGTGTCGCAGTGCGTAGGACACCGCGTGTGTTCGGTTGCGCAGCCCCAGCCTGCTGGTGAGCTTGTGCAGGATGTTCTTCACGGTGCGTTCGGAATAGGCCATCTCCGCGGCGATCTCCGCTGTGTCCTGCCCATCGGCGAGCAGGCGCAACACCGTCGCTTCCCGGCTGGACAACCCCGTCGGGGTGAGGTCGTTCGGGACCAGCACGTCGCGGTGCAGCCGCACGAGCCCTTGCAGCATCTGCCCCAGTTGTTCCGGCGGCAGGTGCCCTCGCCCGTGATGCGCGTCGCTGATCGCGGTGCACAGCCGTTCGGTGGTGGCTTCCTTGCGCGGCACGAAAACCACGAGCCCGCTCTCGATCGCGGCCCACAGTTCGCCCGGCTGCGGCGGGTCCGAGATCAGCACCAGGCGTGCCTGCCCGGCCGAGTCGCCGATCAGGTACGGCAGCGCGCGGATGTTGTCGGTGATGGCGACCAGCACGCTGGCCTGGCTGTTGTCGACGAGCCGGATGCCAGGCTGGCCACGCAGCGCACTGACCAGGCCGGTACGCAGCAGGGGCTCGGCCGCCAGCACGCCGACGGAGATGGGGGAAGTGGCTGCGCCCAGCGGTTGTTTGATACCCGCTTCCTCCATACGGGCGATACTGATTGACATGGCGCCAGGAAACC
The DNA here is from genome assembly GCF_009707865.1 of Amycolatopsis pithecellobii. Lineage (GTDB taxonomy): Bacteria > Actinomycetota > Actinomycetes > Mycobacteriales > Pseudonocardiaceae > Amycolatopsis_E > Amycolatopsis_E pithecellobii. Next base: position 98,957 of record NZ_WMBA01000020.1, on the reverse strand, counting down.
GCGAAAGCTCTCTTCCTGCCAGGAAGAAGGACCAGCAGTTTTTCCGGAGCGTTAGTTCTGCCGGTTTAATATCTGTGTGAGCGAGACGACCCCCGACGAGCCCGCCTTCGGCGAACTGCTGTTGCGCCTGCGCCGCAACGCCGGTCTGACGCAGGCTGAGCTGGCCGAATTCTCGGGTTTGAGCGTGCGTGCGCTGAGCGATCTCGAGCGCGGCCGGGCTCGCGCCGCCCAGCGACGATCCACCGAGGCGCTCGCCGACGCACTCGGCCTGACCGGCGAGGTTCGTACCTTGTTCTTCGGCCTCTCCCAGCACGGCAGGCTCCGCGGCGCGCGTCCCACGCCCGTGGCGACCGCAGCGACGGTACTGCCCACAGCCGTGCCGGGTCTCGTCGGGCGTGCCGCGGAACTGGACCGGCTGCGGGCCGCGGCGATCGCCGCCACGGATATTCCGGGTGGCGTGGTCGTTTCCATCGTCGGGCATCCCGGCGTCGGCAAGACCGCGCTCGCCGCCACCGCCGCGCACGAGCTTCGCGACCTGTTCCCCGACGGCTGCTTCTCCATCGACCTGCGTGGTATGGATGACCAACCGGTCACCGCGCAGGCCGCGCTCGACATCCTGTTGCGGGCGCTGGGAGTACCGGTCCAGCAGATCCCGGTCACCGTCGCCGAGCAGACCAGCCTGTTCCGGAGGTTGCTCGCCGACCGCCGCACGATGATCCTGCTCGACAACGCTGCCGACGAGACGCAGTTGCGCCCGCTGCTGGCCAGAACCACCGGCTGCCTCACCGTGATCACCTGCCGGCGCGCGCTCGCGGGACTCGAGTCGGGACGCTGGATCTGGCTCACCGAGCTCAGCCGCACCGACGCCGCGTCCCTGATCGGCACGATCATCGGCGCCGACCGGATCCGCGCGGAGCCGGAGGCCGCGGCGGAACTGGCGGAGCTGTGCGGAAATCTGCCACTCGCGGTGCGGATCGCCGGTAACCGGCTGGCCAGCAGGCCGAACTGGTCGATCAGCCACCTGGTGTCCCTGCTACGCGACGAGGGCACGCGCCTGGCCGCGCTGTCCGCCGGGGATCTGCGAGTGCGTTCGGCCTTCGAGATGTCACACCGGCGCCTGAGCGACGACGCGCGGGTCGTGTTCCGGCGGGTAGCCCTGCTGCCCGGTCCCGATTTCGGCGCCGAAATGGCCGCTGTGGCAACGAATCTGCCCGACGCTCAGGTGCGGCAGTACATCGACGAACTGGTCGACGCGAACCTCTTGCAGACTTCGGCGGACGACGGCCGGTATTCCTACCACGATCTCATCCGGTTGTTCGCGGCCGAACGGCTCGCGGTGGAGGAGAGTCCTACCGAGCAGTCGCGGCTGCGGTGCCGGGTAGTGGGTCATCTGGTGGACAACGCCGTTGTCGCCGCCGGCTGGGCCCATCCCGAGGCGATGGTCGTGCCCGGCGCGTTCAGCTCCCGCGAGCAGGCATTCGACTGGCTGGAACGGGAGGCGTGGGGATGGCTTGCCGCGCAACGGCTTGCGGCACGGCACGGCGATCATCACCGCGTGATCCGGCTTGCCGAGGCGATGGAATGGTTCTCGCAACTGCGCCGGCAACACCCGTGGGACGAGGTTTTCGGGCTGGGCCTGACCGCCGCGCGTGACTTGGGGGACCGGCACGCCGAGGCGAAGCTGCTCAACTTCACCGGCTGGGCGCAGCGCGCCTGCCGGCAGGACGCGGAAGCCGCGCTGGTGTCGCATGAGAAAGCGCTTTCTCTCGCTCGCGCGATCGGCGACGAGCAGCAGGAAACGTTGGCACTGGGCCACCTCGGTGCGGTGCTCAGGTCACTCGGCCGCCCCGGCGAGGCGCTCGGGTATGCCCGAATGGCCGCGTCGTCGGCGAAGCTGAGATTCTGGGCCTGGCAAGGCTTCGTGCGCAACGAGTTCGGGCAGGCGCTCAGCGCGGCCGGGCGGATCGAGGAAGCACTCGCCGTGCACCGTGAGGTCCTCGCCGACACGGAATTGTGCCGTGCGGAAGCCAATCCGAACACCTACCTGTACTTTCGCGCGCTGACCTTCGGCTTCATCGGGACCGATCTCGGGCTGACCGGGGACTGGCCGGGCGCGGCCGCGGCGTATCACACCGCACGCACGCTGCTCGGCGAAACCGGTGACGCGCTCGCTGCCGCGGAAGCTGCGTACAGCGAAGGAAAGGCGTGGCGCGCTGCGGGGGATTACCAGCGGGCGATCGAGAGTCTGCAGACCGCGTTGGGCGCCTTCACCGGGCCGGTCACCCGCTGGGAGCGTGCGCGAACGCTCGCCGAACTGGCCGCGGTACTGGAACTGGACGGTGACGGGGCGGCCGCCCGTGATCACCGCTATGACGCGCTTGTCCTTTGTGGACAGCTGGACTCGGAGGCTGCCGAGCGGCTGTCCGCCGAACTCGCCGTCGTCACGACCCCGGCTTATTGAGAACCAAGGCGGTACGCATACTGGCCCGGTTATGTGCCCGACGCGTTGCGTGCCGGTGTGCTCGATCTTCACCGCGAGAAACCCGGGTAGCTCGCGGCCGGTGAGCTCAGCGACGCGATGGTCTGTCTGGACCGTAGGGCGCGAGCTACTCGGCTTCGGTCGCGCGCTTTTCCGCTGCCTTGGCGCTGCGCCTCGCCGCGGTGACGGTCTTGCGGGCTTCGGTGACCTCGGCACGCGCTTCCCGTTCAGCCGCAATGGCATCGTTCAGCCTGGCCCGTAACCCGGCGACGGTGGCGGAAGCGTCCTCGGCCCGCAGCTCCGCCTCGGACAACGCGTGTTCGGCTTCCTCCTGTGCCTTCGCCGCGGACTTCGCTTCCTGCTCGGCCCGCGCACGCGCCGCCTTCCGGCGCTGTTGTTCGCGTGCCTCCTGTTCATGCGTTGCCGTCCGTCGTGACCCCGCCGTCTCCGCCTCACGTCGGGGAGCCTCACGCCGTTGCGGCGCCGATTCCTTCCGTGGCAACGGTTTCGCCGGCAGGATCGCCGCGGTGAGCCATTGTTCCGGCGAGCCCGGCGCCAGGCTTGCGCTCAATCGCGCCGCCCGCAACGCTTCCAGCGCCTGTTCGTCGGCGACCGCGGCCTCGAACGTGTCCGTGATCTGCCGCCCGGTGAGGTCACTGAACGCGTATCCCGCCTTGCGCGCCAGCCACTGCGCCCGCTTGTTCAGCTTTTCGATCAGCTCATGACGCCGCCGCGACAGCGCCCGCAAGTCCTCGCCCGCCAGTCGCTGGTGCGCCAGCCGCAACGCCTCACCGAGTTCGGCGAGCTGGTCGATTTCCTCCGGATTGTTCCGGCTGACCTGATTCACCAGCCATGCCGCGACAGTCGGCTTGCGCAGCCCGGCGATCCGGTCCACCAGCACGCGGTCCGGCCGCGCCTGCTTGGCCCGTTCATCGCGGAGCGCGGTGAAATCCTCGCGTTTCGCCGCGTACAGCTCGTCCGACACCACCTCGAAGTCCATCGCGCCCAGTGTGAACGACGATCGCCCGGACCGCCTGGCCACTCACCCAGGTGACCTCGGCCGCCGAGCCGAAATCGGTGCCGGATATCAATGAACGGTAACGAAAGAATTGCGAAAAGGAGTTAGTCTCAAGGGTATGAGCGAAGCGGTACGCATCGAACGGCGAGGTCCGGTGTGCACGGTGATTCTGCACCGGCCCGAGGCCCGCAATGCAGTCGACGGCCCGACGGCGGCGGCACTGGTGCGTGCCTTCGGGGAATTCGACGCCGATCCCGATGCGGCGGTCGCGGTGTTGTGGGGCGAGGGCGGCACGTTCTGCGCCGGCGCCGACCTCAAAGCCGTCGGCACCGACCGCATGAACCGGCTGGCGCCCGACGGGCCCGGCCCGATGGGGCCCACCCGGATGCGCCTCGGCAAACCGGTGATCGCGGCCGTTGCCGGACACGCGGTCGCCGGTGGTCTCGAACTGGCCTTGTGGTGTGACCTGCGGGTCGTCGCCGAGGACGCGATCTTCGGCGTGTTCTGCCGGCGCTGGGGCGTCCCGCTGATCGACGGCGGCACCGTCCGGCTGCCCCGGCTCATCGGCACGAGCCAGGCCATGGACCTGATCCTCACCGGGCGCCCGGTGGAGGCGGCCGAGGCGTTGCGGATGGGGCTGGCGAACCGTGTCGTGCCTCCGGGGCAGGAGCGCGCCGCGGCCGAGGAGCTGGCCGCCGAGATCGCCCGGTTCCCGCAGACCTGCCTGCGCCAGGACAGGCTGTCGGCGCTCGAACAGCAGGGGCGCACCGAAACGGAGGCAATGGCTGGGGAATGGCGCCACGGAATGATTTCCTTCGAAGCAGATGCGGCCGCGGGCGCGAGTCGTTTCGCGGGCGGCGCCGGTCGTGGTGGTTCCTTTTCCGATATTGAATAGACTGTACGTTCGAATTGTTCGCCCGACGAATGTCACTTTCCGTCACCGCTGAGCGGCATACTTTCGGACGATGTCGCCGCGACCGGTACCCGTGCCAGCATGAGGGCCGAGGATTGATCTTCCCGCGCGGGCACGGGTGAACCGGATTGTGACGGGCCGCTCAAAGCGGTGTCGGTCTCGTTTGCGAGCCATTCACCGCGCGCGCGAGCATACTGGGTAGAGCAAAGAGCTCGCTATGAAACTGGGAAAGGGGGACTTCGACCGTGAACGGACCATTCGGGCAGCTGGCTCGATTCTGGCGCCGTATCCACCTTGGTCGTAATCCGCTGGCAAGACGCTCCGACCGAGTCGAAGCTGCGATGCTGATGGTGGTTGCCGTGGGATTGTTGGCAGCCATTCCACTTGCGGTAATACTCGGTTCCGGCACCTATCACAGCCAGGCCGCCATTTCGGCCCAGCAGCAGTCCTCACGCCACCTCGTCACCGCCACCCTCGTCGAGAACGCGCCGTCACCGGTGACCGGGATCGACAGTGCTTACCTCAATGCCGATGGCAGCACGACCGGTGTGCACGCCCGCTGGGCCGTGCCCGGGGGCGGGCAGCAGATCGGCCTCGTCAGTGCCAACCCCGGTGCCACCGCCGGCACGCAGGTTCCGGTGTGGCTCGGCGAAGCAGGCGCCCCCGTCCCGCCGCCGTTGACGCCGACCGACGCCGTGACGACGAGCGTGCTCACCGCCGTGTTCTCGTGGCTGCTGGCCGCGTTGGTACTCGTCGGCGTGTACCTGGCCACCCGGCTGATCCTGGACCGTCGTCGCGCCGTTCATTGGGACCGCGAGTGGTTGTACGCCGGGGATCGCTGGGCCCGCTTCTGAGTTTCAGCGGACTCCGTGCGGGCGGAACTGGATGCTGATGCGCGGCCCGACCGGTTTGCCGGTCTTGGGTATCGCGTGTTCCCAGGTGCGCTGGCACGAGCCGCCCATCACGATCAGATCGCCGGGACCGAGCGCCTGGCGGATCGCCGGACCGCCGCCGCGGGGCCGCAGCAGCAGGCTCCGCGGCGCGCCGACGGACAGGATCGCGACCATCGTGTCCTCCCGTGAGCCGCGGCCGATCGTGTCGCCATGCCAGGCCACACTGTCCCGGCCGTCGCGATACAGGCACAGGCCGGCCGTGCGGAACGGCTCGCCGAGTTCGCCCGCGTAATACCGGCTGAGCGCCTCGCGTGCTTCGGCGAGCACCGGGTCGGGCAGCTCGTCGTCCTCGTCATAGAAACAGAGCAGCCGCGGCACGTCGACCATGCGGTCGTACATCCGGCGCCGTTCGGCATGCCACGGCACGTGATCCCGCAGGCGCTCGAACACCGTGTCCGCACCGGCGAGCCAGCCGGGCAGGACATCGATCCAGGCGCCGTCGCTCAGCGGTGTCCGCCGGATCCCGCGCAGCGGCCGGAGGAATGCGTTCTCGGTCGCCCCGAACAGCGAGCCCTGCAGTCCCATGGTCATGCCGCGAGTCTATACACTGTTCGAACATTTGTTTGAAGATCAAATTCGTCGCGAAGAGTGGGCAACGTCCGCGGTGAACTCGGGCTCCATTGTGGTCACAGGCGTTCCTGGAGCGCCTCCGCCGCGGCCAGCAGGTCGGCGGCCCAGCGGGCACCCGGTTTCCGGCCGATCCGTTCGACCGGGCCGGAAACCGACACCGCCGCGACGACCTGCCCGGCGGAATCCCTTACCGGCGCGGAAACACTGGCCACGCCAGGCTCGCGCTCGGCGACGCTTTGTGCCCAGCCGCGGCGGCGCACCTCGAGCAGGGTCCGTTCGCCGAACACCGCGTCCGCCAGGATTGCGCGCTGCGTATGCGAATCCGCCCATGCGGCGAGGACCTTCGCCCCGGAACCCGCCGTCATCGGCAGACGCGAGCCGATCGGCACGGTGTCCCGCAGCCCGCTGGTGGGCTCGGAAGTCGCGACACAGATCCGCTGCACCCCGTCCCGCCGGTACAGCTGAACGCTTTCCCCGGTGATGTCGCGCAGCTTCGGCAGGATCGCCCCCGCCGCGTCGAGCAGCGGATCCGTGGTGCCACCGGCGAGTTCGGCGAGTGCGGTGCCCGGCCGCCAGCGCCCGTCAGGGCCGCGGCGCAGCAACCGGTGGACTTCGAGGCCGACGGCGAGCCGGTGCGCGGTCGCGCGCGGCAATCCGGTGCGGCTGCACAGTTCCGCGAGTCCGCACGGATCTTCGGCGACGGCTTGCAGTACGGCGACTGCCTTGTCGAGAACACCGATACCGCTGTGCTGGCTGGAAGGGCTATGCTGTCCCACGAAGCGATACTAGCTTCCCGCAGTATGGGAAGTCCACAATCTGGGAAACATCGAAGCCGGCCGTGGCTCGAAGTACCGGCCGCCGACCGACTTTCTTTGCTCCCAACGACCTCATTGGGAGGAGCGCAGATGACCGAGACACGGCCCCGCACGCTGGCCGAGAAGGTCTGGGATGCGCACGTGGTGCGCAAGGGTGAAGGCGCGGAGCCCGACCTGCTCTACATCGATCTGCATCTGGTGCACGAAGTCACCAGCCCGCAGGCATTCGACGGTCTGCGGCTGGCCGGCCGCAAGGTCCGCAGGCCGGATCTGACCATCGCCACCGAGGACCACAACGTCCCCACCGTCGACATCGAGCTGCCCATCGCCGACCCGGTGTCCAAGACCCAGGTCGACACGCTTCGCCGTAACTGCAAGGAGTTCGGCATCCGGCTGCACCCGATGGGCGACGCCGAGCAGGGCATCGTGCACGTCATCGGCCCGCAGCTCGGCCTGACCCAGCCGGGAATGACCGTGGTGTGCGGGGACAGTCACACCTCTACGCACGGTGCGTTCGGCGCGATGGCCTTCGGTATCGGCACTTCCGAAGTCGAGCACGTGCTGGCCACACAGACCCTGCCGCTGCGTCCATTCAAGACGATGGCGATCAATGTCAACGGGTCGCTGCGGCCCGGTGTCACAGCGAAGGACATCATCCTCGCGGTCATCGCGAAGATCGGCACCGGCGGCGGCCAGGGTTACGTCCTGGAATACCGAGGTGACGCGCTGGCTGCCTTGTCCATGGAAGCCAGGATGACCATCTGCAACATGTCCATCGAGGCGGGCGCGCGGGCGGGCATGATCGCTCCGGACGAGACGACCTACGCCTATCTCAAGGATCGCGCGCACGCGCCGAAGGGTGCCGACTGGGACGCGGCCGTCGCGAACTGGAGCGAGCTGCGCACCGATGAGGGCGCCCAGTTCGATGCCGAAGTGCATCTCGACGCGGACAGCCTGACTCCGTTCGTCACCTGGGGAACCAACCCCGGTCAAGGACTTCCGCTGGGTGAGAGGGTGCCGGACCCGGAGGCGATCGCGGACGAGAACGAGCGCACCGCCGCGGAGAAGGCGCTGTCCTATATGGACCTCAAGCCGGGCACCCCGCTGCGGGAGATCAACGTGGACACCGTGTTCCTCGGCTCGTGCACCAACGGCCGGATCGAGGACCTGCGCGCGGCCGCGAGCGTGCTGGCCGGGCGCAAGGTGGCCGACAGCGTGCGGATGCTCGTGGTTCCCGGATCGATGCGGGTACGTCAGGCGGCCGAAGCCGAGGGACTGCACAAGGTCTTCCTCGACGCGGGCGCGGAGTGGCGGCAGGCGGGTTGTTCGATGTGCCTTGGCATGAACCCGGACCAGCTGTCCCCCGGCGAGCGCAGCGCATCGACGTCCAACCGTAACTTCGAGGGGCGCCAGGGCAAGGGCGGGCGCACGCACCTCGTCTCGCCGCTCGTCGCGGCCGCCACGGCGGTGCGCGGCACGTTGTCCAGCCCCGAAGACCTCTGACGCGAAGGAGCCCACCACCATGGAGCCGTTCAAGACTCACACCGGCGTCGGGGTCCCGCTGCGCCGGTCCAACGTGGACACTGACCAGATCATCCCCGCTGTGTACTTGAAGCGGGTCAGCCGTACCGGATTCGAGGACGGACTGTTCGCGGCTTGGCGCGGTGACGAGACTTTCATCCTGAATCAGGAGCCCTTCCGGGCAGGCAGCGTGCTGGTCGCGGGTCCGGACTTCGGCACCGGTTCCTCGCGCGAACACGCTGTCTGGGCATTGCAGGACTACGGGTTCCGGGTCGTGATCTCCGCGCGGTTCGGCGACATCTTCCGTGGCAACGCGGGCAAGGGCGGGTTGCTGGCCGCCCAGTGCGAGCAGTCGGATGTCGAGCAACTGTGGAAGATCCTGGAGAACGAGGCAGGCACGGAGGTCACGGTCGACCTCGAGGAGAAGACCGTGCGCGCCAAGGACTTCGTGGCCCCCTTCGAGATCGACGACTACACCCGCTGGCGGTTGCTCGAGGGTCTGGATGACATCGCTCTCACCTTGCGCCACGCCGAAGAGATCGACACCTTCGAGTCGCAGCGTCCCAACTGGAAGCCGGTGACCATCGGCCAGACCACCGCGTAGACACAGATTCCCTGCTCAGCAAGGGAATAGAGAACTCGCCACACGGCGCCGGACGGCGCGCGGAAGGCCCCCAAGGGGTCGCTCGGAGGGCGGAAAGCAGGCCCCGAGCCAAGAAAATTCCGCGCGCCGTTTGGAATTTCCGGGTGATTGGTAATACCGTGTGCGCAAGTCGGCCGATGTGGCCGTGTGACAAGAGTTCTTTCATGGAGGACTGGAATGGCCAACAAGGCCCAGCTGATCGAGGCGCTCTCCGAGCGTTTGGGCGACAAGAAGGTTGCGTCCGAAGCGGTCGACGGTCTCGTCGACATCATCATCCGGACGGTCAACAAGGGTGAGAAGGTCAACATCACCGGCTTCGGTGTGTTCGAGAAGCGCGCCCGTGCCGCGCGCACCGCACGCAACCCGCGCACCGGTGAGACCGTCCGCGTCAAGAAGACGAACGTGCCCGCCTTCCGTGCCGGTACCACGTTCAAGGACGTCATCAGCGGTGCGAAGAAGCTGCCGAAGGCCACGGCGGTCAAGCGCAGCACCAGCACCGGCACCGGCACCACCAGCCGCGGCACCACGGCGACGCGTAGCACCGCCACGCGGACCACCGCCTCGCGTAGCACCGCGACCCGGCCCGCCGCCACGCGCAGCACCGCCACGCGCACGACGCGCGCCGCCGCCGCGACCAAGGCCGCGCCGAAGACCACGGCCAAGAAGGCGACCGCTGCCAAGGCTGCGCCGAAGACCGCGGCGAAGGCGGCTCCGAAGGCCGCCGCGAAGAAGACCACCACGGCTTCGCGCGCCAAGAAGAAGTAGCAGAAGCCCGTTCACTCGAACGGTTCCCGGCAGGGCCCCCGCGAGCACCATCGCGGGGGCCCTGCCGTGTTTTGCCTGTGTGGTGGAGTTTGCGGGCCTTGCCGCCCCAAACTCCATTGCGGCCCGGCAATAGCGGCAGTCCGGATCTTTTTACCAATCGGACCAGAAGTAAGGCCGACCCTGAGCTGTGCGTAACCGTTGCCACGCAAGCGCCAATGTGGGCATCGCGCATCGCCGGCCCGAAAGTCGGGAAAGCTTTTCCCCGCGGGTCATGAATCGAAGTTCCTCAGGAGTGTGTCGGCGCGGGATCCGGCAATGCGGTGGGGTAGTAGTCCGCCGCCGCGAGATGGGGGCCGCCATTCGATTCGCCGACGTGGAATGACAGCACCCACACCGACCCTTTCTTGCTCGGCGCCATACCGCCCTTGCCCGCCGGTAATGCCAGCCCCGCCTGACCGGCCAGCGTCGAGACCACATCCGGGATCACGCCGCCCTGGCTGCACACCACCGGACTCCCGCCCGCGGCCACGATCGCGAGCAGCCGCGCCAGCCCACGGTCGGGGTCCTCCCAGTAGCCTTCCTCCGCCAGCAACGGTTCCTGGCCGACCCCGGCCCGGAGGTCGTCGCCGATGCCCTGCACCGTCTGCACGCACCGCACCAGCGGCGCGGCGAACACACGGTCCACTCCGAACAGTGGCGCGAACTCCCGCACCGCCTGTGCCTGCCGCATCCCGGCGGGCGAAAGCGGCCGCAGCAAGTCCTCTCCCGTCCACTCGTCGCGCTTGCCCGCCTTCGCATGCCGAACCAGCAGAACGGTGCTCAGCAGCGACGGTAGCGCCGTGAACGCCCGCAGCACGTCGACATCCGTGTCGTAGCTGAGCGCGGAAGCGGCGTCCTCGACCGGCAACCAGCGCAGCGAGTCGACCTCGTGGTTGGGCGTGAACGAACCGTCGATCGCCGCTGCGCTGTAGTACTCCACGACCTTGTCCCCGGCGGCCACGTGGTACCGCACGGTGCGCAGCCGGCGGCCGAGGATCGCGCGATATCCCGTCTCCTCGTGGATTTCCCGCACCGCGGTGGCGGGCAGTGTCTCACCGGGATCGAGCTTTCCCTTGGGCAGCGACCAGTCGTCGTAGCGCGGCCGGTGCGCGAGGCAGATTTCGACCCCGTGCACACCCCTGCGCCACAACACGGCGCCCGCGGCGGCGATCGTCACCCGTTGGCTCCGTGCTTTTTCAACAGCTCGACCTGATGGTCGCGGACATTCGAACCCTCGGCGGGAAACGGTGACCACTCGCCGGTGGACGTCAGCACCCAGCACCGGGTCGCCGGGTCGAGCGCGGAGTCGAGCACCTGATCCAGTTGCGCGGTCAGCTTCGGATCCTTCACCGAAACCAGCGCCTCGATCCGGCGGTCGAGGTTGCGGTGCATCATGTCCGCGCTGCCGATCCAGTGCGAACCACCGGCCCGGAAGTGAAAGATCCGCGAGTGCTCCAGGAACCGGCCCAGGATCGAGCGCACGGTGATGTTGTCGCTCAGCCCGGGAACACCGGGCTTGAGCCCGCAGATCCCGCGCACCACAACCTGTACCGGTACGCCTTGCTGGGATGCGCGGTACAACGCGTCGATGACCTGCTCGTCCACCAGCGAGTTGCACTTGATCCGGATGCCGGCCGGCTTGCCCGCGTGCGCGTGCTCGATCTCCTCACCGATGAGCCGCAGGATGCCGCGGCGGATTCCGTTGGGAGACGTGAGAATGTTGCGGTAGGTCTCCTGGCGCGAGTAGCCGGTGAGCACGTTGAACAGATCCGTCAGGTCCGCGCCGATCGCCGGATCCGCTGTCAAGAGCCCGAGATCCTCGTACAGCCGCGCGGTTTTCGGGTTGTAGTTGCCGGTGCCGATGTGGCAGTAGCGGCGCAGCATCGATCCTTCCTGCCGCACCACCAGTGACACCTTGCAGTGCGTTTTCAGCCCGACGAGCCCGTACACGACGTGCACGCCGGCACGTTCCAGCGTGCGGGCCCAGGTGATGTTGGCTTCCTCGTCGAAGCGCGCCTTGATCTCCACGAGTGCCACCACCTGCTTCCCGGCTTCGGCCGCGTCGATGAGCGCGTTGACGATCGGGGAGTCACCGGAAGTGCGGTACAGCGTCTGCTTGATCGCCAGCACGCGGTCGTCCGCGGCGGCCTGCTCGATGAACCGTTGCACGCTCGTGGAGAACGAGTCGTACGGGTGGTGCACCAGGACATCGCCTTCGCGCAACGTGGCGAACACGCTTTTCGGCGTCTCACGTTCCGCGAACGCCGGGTGGGTGGCCGGGACGAAAGGGCGGTCCTTGAGTTCCTTCCGGTCCAAACTGGACAGCTGGTGCAGGCACGTCAGATCCAGCAGCCCCGGCACCTCGACCACGTCGTTGGGGTCCACTTCCAGTTCCCGCAGCAGCAGGTCCAGCATGTGCTCGCTCATGTCGGGGGTGACCTCGAGGCGCACCGGCGGTCCGAACCGCCGCTGGGCCAGCTCACGTTCGAGTGCCTGCAACAGGTCCTCGTCGCGATCCTCCTCGACCTCGAAATCGGCGTTGCGGGTCACCCGGAACACGTGGTGCTCGGTGACTTCCATACCGGTGAACAGTTCGCTCAGATGCGCGGCGATGAGTTCTTCCAGCGGCAGGAAGGTCGCGACGCGGTCGTCCCGGCTGGGGGCGACCCGGATCAGCCGCGGCACGTTGTTCGGCACCTTCACCCGCGCGAACCGCTCCGTGCCCTCTTCCGGGTCCCGCACCGTGACCGCGAGGTTCAGCGACAGCCCCGAGATGTACGGGAACGGGTGCGCGGGATCCACGGCGAGCGGGGTGAGCACCGGGAAGATCTGTTCGCTGAAATAGTTCGACAGCCGCAGCTGGTCGGCCGCCTCGAGCTCGGTCCAGCCGACGATGTGGATCTCCTGCTCGGCCAGTTCGGGCCGGATGTGTTCCTCGAAGGCCAGTGTGTGCCGCTCGACGAGATCCTGGTTGCGCTTGGCGATGTAGGCCAGCTGCTCGCGCGGGGTGAGCCCGTCGGCGCTGCGCACCGGAAGACCGGTCTCGTCGCGACGTTTCAGCCCGGCCACCCGGACCATGTAGAACTCGTCCAAATTGGACGCGAAGATGGCGAGGAACTTCGCGCGCTCCAGCAACGGCTGCGATTCGTCCTCGGCGAGCGCGAGCACCCGCGCGTTGAAGTCCTGCCAGGAGAGCTCGCGGTTGAAGTAGCGATCGTCGGGAAGGGACTCGACGGAAGCGGTGGGCAGGGGCGCCGTCACTGCGGGCGGCGCCGAGGGCACGGCACGGAACTGCACGTGCCTGCTCTGGTCCGTGGCGGGTGCGGTCGTTTCCGTGGTGATCTCGTCGCTGCTCACACGTGCATTGTTCCTCACTTCGGGCGAATTTGCCCCTGCGCCGATGGCCGCATTCAGCAGGTCACCGGTGACACGGACAGTACGGTGCCGTTTGTTACCAATCCGACGGCAGCCACGGCGGACATGGGTGTCTACGAGTAGGCCGACCGCGGACCGTCTCCGCCTACTTTCGGTCGGATTGGTAATCCTCAGCAGTTGACCCAATGGACCCGGGAAGTTCACCCGGTGCTCCCTTCGTAGAGCAGCGCGCCGGTGCGCTTGCCGAGCCCGAGCGCCTCGGCGTGCGCCAGGTCCGCGGCGGTGTCCACATCGCGGCGCAGGCCCGGCGCGGCAAGTCCGAGCGCGACCGCCCCGGTGCCGGCGTGCGCGACGGCTGACCCCGGCCCGAACCGGGGGAGCAGGGGCCCGCCTGGTGCGGACAGCAGCAGTGTCGTCCCGGTGCCTTCCCAGTCCGCGGCGAACGCGCGGCGCCCCGCGGCTTCGGTGATCGCGCCGGCCAGGTCCTCGGGGCGCAATGCGGGAAGGTCGGCCTGCAGCGCGCCGAGTACGGCGTCCGGGTCGTCGGCGCGCAGCAGCGCTTCGCCGCGGCGCAATGCCGCGTTGAGATCCGCGGCTCCGTCCTCACTGACGATTTCCGCGCCGACGTCCGCCAGCGCCGCCACGGCACCGGGATCGGTGGCGACGACGAGCACACGGCGGGCGAGGGCGGCCGCGGCGGCGACGGTGTCCGAGGCCAGTGCCAGCACCAGCGCGGGATGCAGGGCGTCGTCGACCGCACCGCGCAGCCTGGACTTTCCCAGCCGCGGCGGTTTCATCGGCACGATCAGGTCCACCGGCACAGTCTCCATCTTCACTCAACCCGCACCCTAGGATCAGCGGGTACCAGCCGATACCACAGGAGGAGCCTTGGCCGAGCGTGAGAAGGGTGGGTTCTGGGTCGGATTCGCCGCGGCCTTTTTGTACCCCGTGACGTATTTGGCCCGGCGGGTCTATCTCGGCGGCGAGCGCATTCCTCGCGAAGGTGGCGCGCTGCTGGTGATGAACCATGTGTCGCACATGGACCCGGCGGTGGACGCGGTGTTCGTGCACCGGCAGGGCCGGGTGCCGCGGTTCCTCGGCAAGTCCAGCCTCGCTTCGACGCCGATCTTCGGCAAGATCTTCGTCGGCGCGGGCAGCATTCCGGTTTACCGAGGGTCGAGCAGTGCCGGGGACAGCTTGCGTGCCGCGCGCCAGGCGCTGCAGGACGGGAAGGTCGTCGTGATCTATCCCGAGGGCACGATCACGAAGGATCCGCAGGGCTGGCCGAAACGCTCGTTCACCGGCGTCGCGCGGCTCGCGCTCGACACCGACGTCCCGGTCATCCCGGCCGCGCGCTGGGGCACGAGCCAGATCCTGGACTTCTACAACAAGAAGCTACGGCCGTTCCCGCGTAAGACGGTCACGCATTCCGTCGGTGAGCCGGTGGACCTGACGGCGTACCGGGAGAAGGAGCGGACCACCGCGGTGTTGCGGGAGGTGACCGAGTTGCTGATGGGTGAGGTGACCGAGTTGCTCGCCGATATCCGCGGCGAACGGCCACCGGTGGGGAAGCCGGAGCCGGCGGACGGCCAGTGATGGACGTCCAGCGCGTCACGGTGCTCGGCTCGGGGTCGTGGGGGACGGCGTTCGCGAAGGTCCTCGCCGACGCCGGCCGGGACGTCACGATGTGGGCCCGGCGGCGGGAGATCGCCGCGGAGATCCGGGATTCCCGCGGGAACACCGGTTATCTCCCCGGTGTGCGGTTGCCGGAGAATCTGACCGCGACCGAGGACGCGGCGGAGGCGCTCGACGGCGCGGACGCCGTGGTGCTGGCCGTGCCGAGCCAGAGCCTGCGGGAAAACCTGACCAGGTGGCGCGAACTGCTGCCCGCCGGCGCGATTCTGGTCAGCCTCGCGAAAGGGGTCGAACTCGGCACGCTCAAGCGGATGAGCGAGGTGATCGCGGAGATCTCCGGTGCGCCGGAGCACCAGATCGTCGTGGTCTCCGGGCCGAACCTCGCCCGGGAGATCGCGCGGGAGCAGCCTGGCGCGGCGGTGCTCGCCTGCTCGGATCACGAGCGTGCGATGGCGATCCAGCGGGCCACGTCGAACGCCTACTTCCGGCCTTACACCAACACGGATGTGGTCGGCTGCGAGCTCGCCGGGGCATGCAAGAACGTCATCGCGCTCAGCTGCGGGATGGCCGCGGGAATGGGATTCGGGGCCAACACGATGGCCACGCTGATCACCCGCGGGCTGGCGGAAATGGCGCGGCTGGGCGCGAAACTGGGCGCCGATGCACAGACTTTCGCGGGGTTGGCCGGTGTCGGCGATCTCGTCGCGACCTGTTCGTCCCCGTTGTCACGCAACCGGACTTTCGGGGAGCGGCTGGGGCGTGGCGAGACCGTCGAACAGGCGCAGCAGGCCGCGGGAGGACAGGTGGCCGAGGGCGTGATGTCGTGCTCGTCGATCCGGGAATTGGCCCAGACCACCGGGGTGGACATGCCCATCACCGACGCGATGCACCGCGTGTGCCACGAGTCCCTCGACCCCCGTGCCGCCGGCGCCGAACTCCTAGGCCGCCAAAACAAACACGAATGGTCCTAACCCCGCGAGTTGAGCGTTCCGTGCGCGCGAGTCGAGCGTTCGCGTCGCGCGAGTTGAACGTTCCGTGCGCGCGAGTCGAGCGTTCCGCGTGCATGAGTTGACCGCTCACGCCATGGTGGTTCCACGAAGTGGGATGTACTTGCCGGAGCCGGCTCCTCCTGGTTGGCTGTGTGCCATGTTCGCGCTGTGTCCTTGTCGCTGATCCACCCCAGCGACCCCTTTTTTCCTCTCCCCTCAAGGACCACAGCACTCATGTTCGCAGCTCCGGACAACACCATCAGCCTTGCCGAAAACCGCACCGCCCTGCGGCATCCCGTGCGCGTCGCACTCGAGTACGCGGCCGCCAGGGACCGCTGGCGGGACCTGCTTCGCTACGACCCTGACCAGCGGTTCTCCGCGCGGATCGCGGGTGACGCGGACGAGGAGGTGTGGCTGATGGGATGGCTCCCCGGCCAGCAGGCGGACTTGCACGACCACGCCTCGTCCACCGGTGCGTTCACGGTCGTCAGCGGCCGGCTCACCGAAACCGTTGCCCGGCGCGCGGTTACCGAGCTGCATGTGCTGAACGCCGGGCAGTCACGGGTGTTCGGCCCCGGTTACGTGCACCAGGTCCGCAACGACGGACCGGACCCGGCGATCAGCATCCACGTCTACCGCGCCGGTGGCCGCGCGATGCGCCCGTACCACCTCGACCCGCTCAGCGGTCCCGTCCGCGACTGATGTGTGCCGGCACCGGCACCCGCGCGTAGTCCGCGGAGACCGGTTCGCCGAAAGTGGTCTGGACCGGTACCACGCCGGCCCAGATGTCGTGTGCGGACACGTCTTCCGGCTCCTCGCCGGGCCCGCCGTCCCGGACCTTCACCGATGCCTCGGCGAGGTCGAGCGAAAGCACCAGCACCGAAGCGAACTCCTTCGCGTTCACCCCGCGCGCGTACTGCCACGAACCGGGAGTGAGGTGGTCGGTGACGACTTCGAGCCCGTGCATCTTCTCGTCGGGATCCTCGACGAGCCTGGCCCGCCCGTGCACCACCGCGCTCCGGTAGTTCATCGAATGATTGTTCAGTGAGCGCGCGTAGACGATCCCGTCCAGCAGGGTCACCGTCACGCACACGTCGATGCCCTTCGCCGCCGCGCGCAGGCTGCCCGCGCCCGTCGAGCCGTGCAGGTACAGGGTTTCGCCGTGGCGTCCGTATCCGAGGGGCAGTACGACGGGCGAACCATTCAGAACCAGCCCCACATGGCAGATGATGGCTTCGTCGAGTACGTCGTACAGCACCTGCCTGTCGGTGGCGGCCCGCTCCTTCTTGCGGGTCAGGGTGCTGCGGGAGGTGGGCGAAAGCGTCATGCGCTCAGGATGCCGCGCCACAGTGGCATCGTAGAATAGCCACTATCGGAACATTTGAAAGGTCCACTTGTCGTGACGCATTCCGGGACGGCCCTGCCCGTGACGCTCGATCGCGAGTCACCGGTACCGCTTGCCGTGCAGCTCGCGGACGCGTTGCGACAGTCGGCGGCGACCGGACATCTGCGCGGCGGTGACCGGTTGCCGTCCACCCGGGCGCTGGCCGAACGGCTCGGCGTCAGCCGGACCGTGACGTCCGCCGCGTACGAGCAGTTGCATGCCGAAGGCTGGATCGCGGGAAGGCACGGCTCGGGCACCTATGTGACCACGTCGCCGCCGAGCGACCGGCCCGTTCATCGCACGGTACCGGGGGATCAGGCCGAACCCGACGGGATTCTCGACCTGACCCCGGGCACGCCGTGGGCGGCGGGGCTGGACAGGGCGGCTTGGCGGCGGGCATGGCGCGCGGCCGCGGATGCGCCTCCGCTGTCGCGGGCGCACCGCGCGGGGTTGCCGGACTACCGTGCGACCGTCACCGAGCATCTGTTGCGGCACCGCGGTCTTGCGGTCGGCACGGGCTTTGTACTCGCGACCGGTGGCACGACCGCCGCGGTCGTCGAGCTGGCCGGTGCGGTGTTCTCGGCTGGGGAGCTGGTCGCCGTCGAGGAACCCGGTTACCAGCGGGCGGTCGAGGCGCTGCGGTCGGCGGGCGTGCGGGTCGCCGGCGTGCCGGTGGATGACGAAGGCCTGCAACCGGAGGCGATCCCGGCCGGTGCGCGTGCCGTGTACTGCTCGCCGGCGCACCAGTACCCGATGGGCAGCCGGATGAGCGCCGCCCGGCGGGTCGATCTCGTCGAGCGGGCGCGGCGGGACAACATGCTGGTGATCGAAGACGACTACGACGGTGAACTGCGGTTCGACGTGGCGCCGTTGCCGTTGCTCGCGGCGCTCGCCCCCGATGTGGTGGTACATCTGGGCACCACGAGCAAGATCCTCACCCCGACGCTCGGCGCGGGCTGGATGGTCGCACCGCCGGCGGTCACCTCGGCCGTACTGTCGTACCGGGATCGCACGGGTACGCGACCTTCACCGGCCGGGCAGCGAGTGGTGATCGAGCTGGCGCGGCACGGGGATCTGGGGCGTCACCTGCGAAAACTGCGCCGGGAGCTGGCGGAACGGCGGATGCTGCTGGTGGCCGCGCTGCTGGCGGCGGACGTGCCGGTGCTGGGTGACGAGGCGGGCGCGCATCTGGTGGTGCCGTTCGAATCCGCGGAAGTGGAGGCCGGGCGATTGCGCGCAGCGGAATTGCGGGGTATCCGGCTGGATGGCCTTGCACGGCATTTCGCGGGCACGCCGACGGCGTTCGGTGCGGCGATCGGTTATGCGGGGTGTTCACGGGACGCGTTGCGCGGCGCGCTCGGTTCGCTCGTCGATTTACTGCGCTGAGCCAAGTGTGGCAAGAGCCCGGTAGGGTGACCGTCCATGAGCGCACGCAAGACGCGGGTTGCCGTGGTGTTCGGCGGCCGCAGCACCGAACACACGATCTCCTGTGTCTCCGCCGGGAGCGTACTGTCGCACCTCGATCCGGACCGGTTCGAGGTCGTGCCGATCGGGATCACGCAGCAGGGCGGCTGGGTCCTGGGTACGTCGGATCCGCGGACGCTGGAAATCCACGGGAGTGAGCTGCCGACGGTCGACGGAACGGGCCAGGCCCTGGTGCTGGCCGGCGACCCGACGCGGCGCGAGCTCGTCTCCCTCGATTCCGGTGCGGCGGCGCTCGGTGAGGTCGACGTGGTTTTCCCCGTGCTGCACGGTGCTTTCGGTGAGGACGGCACCATCCAGGGTTTGCTGGAACTGGCCGGCATCCCGTACGTCGGTGCCGGTGTACTCTCCAGCGCGGTGTCGATGGACAAGGGGTACGCGAAGAAACTCCTTGCCGCGGAAGGACTTCCGGTCGGTACCTATGTCATCCTGCGCCGTGATCAGTCCACTTTGGATACAGCTGACCGGGAGCGGCTGGGATTGCCGGTTTTCGTCAAACCGGCCCGCGCCGGGTCGTCGATCGGCATCACGAAGGTGACAAACTGGTCGCAACTGGACGACGCGATAACCTTGGCGCGGCAGACAGATCCGAAGGTTTTGATCGAAGCTGCGGTCGTCGGCCGTGAAATCGAATGTGGCGTACTGGAATTCCCGGACGGCCGGGTCGAAGCCTCATTGCCCGCCGAAATCCGGGTACTGTCCGAAGATTCTTGGTACGATTTCGAAACCAAGTACCTTGGGGAAGATGCCGAACTGGATATCCCTGCCAAACTGGACGATGTGGTGACAGACCGCCTGCGCGCCATGGCGGTGCGGGCCTTCCAGGCGCTGGACTGCCAAGGCTTGGCACGCGTGGACTTTTTCGTTGGTGCGAACGGCGAACTGACGGTCAACGAGGTCAACACCATGCCCGGCTTCACCCTGACCTCGGCCTACCCGAAAATGTGGGCAGTGACGGGAATGGATTTCCGGACCCTGCTGACCACCCTGGTGGAAACCGCAATAACAAGAGGAACCGGCCTACGGTAAAAAAGCGAAGCCCGACCCCCCACTCAAGGTGACGTCCCGTTGGGCCAGTCATCCCGGAGCCAGCCCGCCGGCGGGGCATTCTTTTTGGGTCGCGCTTCGCGCGATGCCCTTCGGGCTCTCTGGCGGGTGACCGGGCGCGGGGCGCCCTGGTTCCAGCGGGGTATGGGCGTTGCGGCCCTTCTCGCTTCGCCGCCACCGCCCAACACTCAAAACCGCAGCGGGGCCGGCCTCAGTGTCGAGGCGACGGTGTCCGAAATGGACTGTAGTGGGCCGGTTCCCGCGGAGTCCGGGACCGTCAGTCCGACGTAGACCTCCCGGTCCACGACGTACCACGTCGACGCGCCATCGCCTTCCACCGGTAGCCACTGCACGCCCGATACCACCCGCAGTTGCGCTGTGCGTGTCAGTTCGGGCGGACGGTCCAAGCCGCAGCGCAGGACGATCGGGTCCGGGGCGCCCCAGGCGACTGTCGCGGGTGGGGCGGGCTCAGCCAGGACGCGGCGGTTCAGGGTGGCGCCGTTCGAAATCAATTCCGCCGGGAGCGCCGGCACGAGCGCCGCGCATTGCGGGGAGTCCGCTTGTGAAGCCGGCACAGGCACGAGTGCGAGCTGCTCATCGCCCGGATTGTTCGATGAGCGATTCATCACACCGAGTATGGCGACAACCGCCGCGAGCGCCACTGCCAGCGCCGCCGCGAGGATGATCAGGCGCCGGGAAGGGCCGCCGGTTTGGAGATCGGGCACATCAAAGGTGTACCACCGGACAGGTCAACGTCCGCGTGATGCCCTCGACTCCCTGGACCTTCGCCACGACCAACTGCCCCAGCTGGTCCACGGTTTCCGCTTCGGCGCGGACGATCACGTCATAGGGACCCGTCACATCTTCCGACGTGGTGACCCCCGGGATGCCCGAGATCTCCGCGGCAACCGCAGCTGCTTTACCGACCTCGGTCTGGATGAGGATGTATGCGTGGACCACGGCGCGCCCCTTCGTCTTCTCCGGCGAACTCAAGGTAGGAACGTGAACAAGAACCTACCTCAACGGGGAGACGATAGGTCATCCGATGTTCCGACGTGCGAGGGATGGAGTGCCAAGTGTCGTCACAGGACGCGCCGGAGAGTGGCACGGTCGCCGAGCTGGGTGAGTTCGGCCTCATCCGTGCGGTGACGGAAAACCGGAGACAGCCCGAGACAACTCTGCTCGGACCGGGGGACGACGGCGCGATCGTCGCCACGGCCGACGGCCGCGTCGTGGTGAGTACCGATGTGCTCGTGGAGGGCGTGCACTTCCGGCTCGATTGGTCTACACCAGAGCAGGTCGGGCGCAAGGCCGTCGCCGTGAACCTCGCCGATATCGCGGCGATGGGTGCGGTGCCCACGTCCGTCCTTGTCGGCCTGGCTTGCCCCCGCGACACCCCCGCCGACCTGGCGAAGGGTATCGCCGACGGGATGTGGGCCGAGGCTTCGGCCGCCGGCGCGGGGCTCGTCGGCGGTGACGTGGTGCAAGCCGACCAGCTGGTGTTGAGCATCACAGCCTTGGGTGATCTGCGTGGACGTCCGCCGGTGACGCGGTCCGGCGCGCGCCCCGGTGACATCGTCGCCGTGTCCGGCCGGCTGGGCTGGGCGGCGGCCGGGCTTGCCGTGCTGCACCGTGGTTTCCGGTCCCCCGTCACCGTCGCCAACGCCCAGCGTTACCCGGAACCGGACTACCCGGCCGGTCCCGCGGCGGCCGAGGCGGGGGCGACGGCGATGATCGACGTGTCCGACGGCCTGCTCGCCGACCTCGGGCACATCGCGGAGCAGTCGAACGTCGGCATCGACATCCGCGTGGATCAGCTCGACGTCAACCGGCGGCTCGTCGAGGTCGGCCAGGCACTCGGCGCGGACCCGCTGCACTGGGTGCTGACCGGCGGCGAGGACCACGCGCTGGCCGCCACCTTCCCCTCGTTCGCGGACCTGCCCGAGGGCTGGCGCCGCATCGGGTCGGTCACCATGCCGGACTCCGGGGTGACCGTCGACGGCAAGCCTTACGAGCAGGAAACCGGGTGGGAGCACTGGCGCTGACCGCATAGGGTGCGGTCGTGGACCTACGCCCGACCCCTTTCGACCATCCGGATTCGACCAAGCTCATCGACGCCGTCCAGCAGGAGTACGTGGTGCGTTACGGCGGCCCGGACGCCACCGCGCTCGAGTCGGCGGAATTCGCGCCGCCGCAAGGACTTTTCCTCGTCGGGTACGAGGACGGGACACCGGTCGCCTGCGGCGGCTGGCGGGCCCGTGAGACGCCGCGCCCCGGTGACGTGGAGATCAAACGCATGTATGTCGCGGAATCCGCGCGGGGCAAGGGTTTCGCGCGTGCCATGCTCGCCGAGCTGGAACGGACGGCGCGTGCGGCGGGGCACCGGCGGGTCGTGCTGGAGACCGGGATGAAGCAGCCGGAGGCGCTGGCGCTGTACCGCTCGTCCGGATACCGGGAGATCCCCGGCTTCGGCCACTACGCCGGGGAAGAACTGAGCCGGTACTTCGGCAAGGAGCTCGTGATCCAATCATCGGGCAGTCGAATTCACGATGATGGGAGCCTTCGTGGCGATTTACGCGCTCGGTGATCGAGAGCCACAGATCCATCCGCAGGCCTACGTGCACCCCGACGCGACGGTGATCGGTGACGTGCGGATCGCCGCGCAGGCGTCGGTGTGGCCGCAGACGGTGTTGCGCGGCGACCACGGGTACATCGAGGTGGGGGAGCGCTCGAACATCCAGGACGGCTGCGTCGTGCACTGCACCAAGGCGGATCCGACGATCCTGGGGCCGTCGTCCGCGATCGGGCATTCGGTGCACGTCGAGGGCGCGACGATCGGCACGGGGTGCCTCATCGCGTCGGGTGCGGTGGTGTTGAACGGTTCCGTCATCGAGGACGGCGCGATGGTCGGTGCCGGTGCGGTGCTCTCCTACCGGTCTCATGTGCCGTCGGGGCAGATAGCGCTCGGTGTCCCGGCGAAGACACGGCCGAACACGTCCTTCGGCCCGGATGCGATTCAGCGCATCGTCGACGGTTATGTGAAGCGTGCCGAGTACTTCCGTACCGAACTCCGGCGCCTGTCCTGAGGCCGCTACTCTCGGCGACCGTGAGCGTGAAACCGTTGTCCGAAGTGATGGAATCCGGCTGGGCACAGGCACTGGAACCGGTCGCCCCGCGCATCGCGGCGATGGGTGACTTCCTCCGTGCCGAAATCGCGGCGGGCCGGCGTTACCTGCCGTCGGGCGAAAATGTGCTGCGTGCGTTCAAGCAGCCGTTCGCGGACGTGCGGGTGCTCATCGTCGGACAGGATCCGTACCCGACACCGGGCCATCCCATCGGCTTGTGTTTCGCCGTCGCGCCAGACGTGCGCCCGCTGCCGAAGAGCCTGATCAACATCTTCCAGGAACTCCGCGACGATCTCGGCCTGCCGGAACCGTCCAATGGGGACCTGACGCCATGGACGGACCAGGGTGTCCTGCTGCTGAACAGGGCGCTGACCGTCCGGCCCGGTGCGCCGAACTCGCACAAGGGCAAGGGCTGGGAGGAGATCACCGAGCAGGCCATCAAGGCACTCGCCGACCGCGGCGGGCCACTGGTCGCGATCCTGTGGGGCTCGAACGCGCGGAGCCTCAAGCCCCTGCTCAAGGGTGTGCCGTGCGTGGAAAGCGTGCACCCGAGCCCGATGTCGGCACACAACGGTTTCTTCGGTTCACGCCCCTTCAGCCGGGCGAACGCCTTGCTGGTCGAGCAGGGCGCGGAGCCCATCGACTGGAAGCTGCCCTAAGCGGAACCGGACAACGGAGCGCAGCCGCCACGCTTGCTGGCCTAGGGGAAGGCTGGATGTCGTCCGATATCGGGAGGCGCCGTGTCTGATGTCCTGATTCGAGACGTCCCTGACGACGTGCTCGCCGCCATCGATACGCAGGCAGCGCGGCTTGGCCTGTCCCGTAATGAGTACGTCCGTCGCGAGCTACGCAGCGTGGCGCAGCGGTCGGCGTCCGGCGTGACCGCCGCTGATCTTCAGCGATTCGCCCAGACGTTCACTGACCTCAGCGACCCCGATGTGATGGACCAGGCCTGGGCTGCATAATCCGCCGCTATCGCATATGCCTGTGGAGTACTTGACGCCTGCCATCGAGGACCGGGCCGTCGAAGTGCTTACTCTTCTGGCCGACAAGGACTTCGACCTCATCGGAGAAATCAGCGGCCAGCCGCTCGAACGCTTGACGCTCACGGCCTAGCCCTTTCCAGGCCACGACAACCGCCCGGAGACGCAAAAATGGCGAGTGCTCGCCGGGAGCACTCGCCATCGCGAAACTCGTGTCTTATCCCCGAACGACCTTGCCGGCCTTGAGGCACGAGGTGCACACGTTGAGGCGCTTGCGCTGGGAGACACCGACCTTGGCATGCACGGTCTGGATGTTCGGGTTCCAGCGGCGGTTGGTACGCCGGTGGGAGTGCGAGACCGACTTACCGAAGCCCGGCCCCTTGCCACAGACGTCGCACACGGCAGCCACGTCGAACTCCTTTGACAATCAGGGATGACAAACCACACCCAGCTGTGGCCGGGCAACTCGTCCATACTAGCAAGCCGGCCGAAACGTAGGCCGACCGGACCAGCTGGCGGCCGGCCTACGTTTGGCGGATCGCCGTGACTGTCGGTCGGCTTGCTGGCGATCGGCACTGCGCTACTGTCTGCGCGGCGCCCGCGTCCGGGTCGATACGCTGCCAGAAACCCGGGATGAGGAGGTCGCCGAGTGCGGGCGTTGGACGAGGCTGCGATCGTGGCCTGGGCGTCGGCGTGCGTGCACAGTCTCGAAGTGCTGCGGCCCGCGATCAACGGCATCAACGTGTACCCGGTCGCCGACTCCGACACCGGCTCCAACCTCCTCCACACCATGACCGGCGCCCGTGACGCGCTCGCAGGAGCCGAGCTCACCGGCGCCGGCCAGGCCCTTTCCCTGCTCGCTCGCGGCGCCGTCCGCAGTGCGCGCGGCAACTCCGGCGTCATCCTTTCCCAGGTGCTCCGTGGCCTGGCCGAGTCCGCCGCGAATGCCCCCGAGCTCACCGGGAACGACCTGGCCACGGCGCTCGCGCATGCCGACAGGACCGCCACGGAGGCGGTCGCGCGGCCGGTCGCCGGCACGATGCTCACGGTCCTGCACGCCGCCGCCACGGCCGCGGCCGGCGAGTCGCTCCATGACGTGGTCACCTCAGCCGCGAAAGCCGCGTCGGCCGCCCTCGAGCAGACCCCGCAACAGTTGCCCGTCCTCGCCAGCGCCGGGGTTGTCGACGCGGGTGCGCGCGGGCTTGTCGCCGTGCTCGACGCGCTCGCCGGGGTGGTCACCGGCACGGCGACCGAGCCGGTGCATTCCTGCGAAGCCGACTCCCGGACGGGCCGAGCCGAACGAGCGCCGTATGCCTGGGAGGTCATGTACCTGCTGGAAGGCGTCACCGAACCCGATCTGCCCGCGTTCCGCAGGGCGCTGAGCGCGCTCGGCGACAGCGTCACGGTGGCGGGCGACGGCTCCGGCGCATACGCGGTCCACGTGCACTGCGCCGATATCGGCGCCGCGATCGAGGCGGGGCTCGATGTCGGCAGGCCCAGCGGGGTCCGGGTGGAACCGCTGATCACGCCGGCGCCGTTGGAGCCGCCCGCGGGCCGTGATCGCACGGTGGTCGCCCTCGTCCGCGGCGACGACTTCGCCGAGCTGCTGCGCGCGGAAGGCGTTGCCGTCCTCGCCGCGCCCGTGGGCACGAAACCCAGCGTCGAAGAAATGCTGGGGCTCGTCACCGATCGCGCGGTGGGCCACATCGTCATCCTCGCCGGGGACCCGCAACTCACCGAGGCGGCGGACGAGACGGCCGGGCACGCGATGATCGGTGACCGCGAGGTGGTCGTCATCCCGTGCGCGTCACCGGTCCAGGTGCTCGCCGCGCTGGCCGTGCACGACCCGGCACGACGCGTGAACGACGACGTCGTCGCGATGGCCGAGGCCGCCGCCGCGACCCGGCGTGGCGAGCTCGTCGTCGCCGAGGAGGAGTCGATAACCTGGGTGGGGCTGGCCCATGCCGGTGATCTCATCGGGTTCGTCGACGGCGAAGTCGTGCTGGTGGAGCCGGATGAGAACCTGCTGAGCGCCGCGATGACCGTGCTGCAGCGCATGCTGGCGGTCGGTGGTGAACTCGTCACCGTGCTGGCGGGCGCCGCGGCGCCGGACGGGTTCGGGCGTGAGCTGGCCGACCGGCTGCATGAGCAGCGGCCGGAGGTCGAGTTCGTGAGCTATCCCGGAGGCCAGACCGAGGCCGTGTTGCTGATCGGCGTGGAGTAGGAATGACAGTCCTGAGTGACAAGCTGACCTCGGTACTGGGCCGCAAGACGGCCGCGGCACTGGCCGAGGCGCTGGACATCCACACCGTCGCCGACCTGTTGCGGCACTACCCGCGCCGGTACGCCGAGCGCGGCGAACTCACCGACATCGCGGGGCTGGAGATCGGCGAACACGCGACGGTCATGGCGCGCATCGAGAAGGTCGCCAAGCGACGGATGCGCAACAAACCGGGCTGGATCCTGGAAATGACCATCACCGACGGGCATCGCCGGCTCGAGTGCGCCTTCTTCGGCAACGCCCACCAGCGCGAGCGGGAACTACAGCTGGGCAAGACGGGCCTGTTCGCGGGCAAGGTGAAGGCGTTCCGCAACAAGCTACAGCTGGCCAACCCCGAGTACCAGATGCTCGATGCCGACGATGAATCCACAGATGGTTCCGCGCTGGACGATTTCCTCGGCGCCATCATCCCCGTCTATCCGGCCGCATCGGGAATGCCGTCGTGGTCGATCGGCCGCTGTGTGCGTCAGGTGCTCGACACGCTGGAACGCGAAGAAGACCCGATGCCGCGGGAACTGGTGAAGCGCTACGAACTGATCGACCTTTTCGATGCGCTGCACGGAATCCACCGCCCCAAGGACCACGCCGCTCGCGAGGCCGCGGAGAAACGGCTCAAGTGGGACGAGGCGATGGCGATCCAGCTGATCTTCGCGCAGCGCCGCCAATCGGCGGTCTCGCGCCCCGCGCCCGCGTGCCCGCCCAAGCCCGGCGGAATCCTCGAGTCCTTCGACAAGCGGCTGCCGTTCGAGCTCACCAGCGGTCAGCGCGAAGTCGGTGAGCACATCGCGGACGACCTCTCGGGCCGGCATCCGATGAACCGCCTTCTCCAGGGCGAGGTCGGCAGCGGCAAGACCGTCGTGGCGCTGCGGGCGATGCTGCAGGTGGTCGATGCCGGACGGCAGGCCGCGATGCTCGCGCCGACCGAGGTGCTCGCCGCCCAGCACGCGCGGTCGCTGCGCGAGATGCTGGGCGAGCTGGGGCAGGCGGGCGAGCTGGGCGCGGCCGAGGAAGCGACGAAGGTGACGTTGCTGACCGGTTCCCTGCCGGCGAAAGAACGCAAGCAGGCGCTGCTGGACGCGGCCAGTGGCGCGGCAGGCATCGTCGTCGGCACGCACGCGCTGATCCAGGACACGGTGTCGTTCGCCGACCTCGGATTCGTGGTGGTGGACGAGCAGCACCGGTTCGGCGTCGAGCAACGGGACGCGCTGCGCACCCGCGGCGCGAACGGGACGAGCCCGCATGTGCTGGTGATGACGGCGACACCGATCCCGCGCACGGTCGCGATGACGGTGTACGGCGACCTGGAAACCTCGGCGCTGCGCGTGATGCCGGTCGGCCGGTCGCCGATTTCGACCACCGTCGTGCCGGTCGCGGAGAAGCCCGCGTGGCTGGACCGCGTGTGGCAGCGCGTGCGGGAAGAGGTGGGCAAGGGGCACCAGGCCTACGTCGTGTGCCCGCGTATCGGGGACGAGCCGCCGTCGGACAAGAACGGGGACAAGCGCCCGCCGCTGGCCGTGCTCGATGTCGCGGCCGAGCTGGAAGCCGGGCCACTGGACGGGTTGCGCGTCGGTGTCCTGCACGGCCGGCTCCCCGCGGACGAGAAGGACGCTGTGATGCGGGCTTTCGCCGAGGCGAAGCTCGACGTGCTGGTCGCGACCACGGTGATCGAAGTCGGAGTGAACGTGCCGAACGCCACCGCCATGGTGATCATGGACGCGGACCGGTTCGGCGTGAGCCAGCTCCACCAGTTGCGCGGGCGCGTCGGCCGTGGCGACGTGCCCGGGCTGTGCCTGCTGGTCACCGAAACCATCGACGGCACGTCCACCAGGGACCGGCTCGCCGCGGTGGAGTCCACAACGGACGGTTTCGAACTGTCGCGTTTGGACCTCGAACTGCGCCGCGAGGGCGACATCCTCGGCGCGGCGCAGTCCGGTACGCGGTCCAGCCTGAAACTGCTGTCCCTGCTTCGAGATGAGGACACGATCGCCGAGGCTCGCTTGCGGGCACAGGAAATCGTGAGCGGTGATCCCGAACTGGCGGCACATCCGGGGCTGGCGCACCTCGTCGCGTCCGTGATCGACGACGACCGCGCCGAGTATCTCGACAAGTCCTGACTCGATAGTGGGACAGCGTTTGTCCTGACCCGAGGGCAGGACCACCCTGCCTGACGTGATGAAGCTTTCCGCGATTTCCTTACTGCTGACCGTAGCCGCGCTCGCGACCGCACCGGCGGCCGTGGCCGATCCCGCCGTGCAGGAGAACCCGCCGAGCTGGGGTCTCGACCGGATCGACCAGCACGACGGCGCGCTCGACCAGCGCTACCACTACGACACGACGGCGGACGAGGTGACCGTGTACGTGATCGACACCGGTGTGGACGCGGCGTTGCCGGAGTTCGAGGGCCGGGTCCAACCGGGCCGCAACTTCGTCAACGGCACCACGGAAACCACCGATGGCAACGGCGACGGCACCCGGCTGGCGAGCATCGTCGGCGGCAAGGACTTCGGTGTGGCCAAGAAAGTACGCATCGTGCCGGTCAAGGTGCTCGACGACAGTGGCAACGGGACTCTGCCCGGCATCATCTCCGGCATCCAGTGGGTCGCGCAGAACGCCACGCAGCCCGCGGTCGCCGTGCTCGGGATCGGCGGGCCGGGCAATGTGCCGCTCGACAACGCGGTGAAGGCGCTCACGGCGGTGATGCCGGTGGCGGTCCCGGCCGGCTGGTCGGCGACGGACGTCAGCACGTCCTCGCCTGGCCGCGTCCCCGAGGTGCTCACCGTGGGTGCGACGGACGACCACGACGCGATCGCCGCCAAGTCCAACTTCGGCGCCGGTGTCGACCTGTTCGCGCCCGGTACCGCCATCCCCACTGCGGCGCCCGGCGACCCGGCGTCCGGCACATCGATGGCGGCCGCGTTCGTCGCGGGCGCCGCCGCGCTTTACCGCGCGGGGCATCCGGCCGCAACCGCGGCGGAGGTTTCCCGGGCACTGGTCGACGCTGCGACTCCCGGTGTGCTCACCGGTCTGCCCGCCGGCACCCCGAACCGCCTGCTCTGCACCGTTCCCGTAACCGTTCCAGTGCCCGCTCCGGCCCCCTAATGATGTCCATCACCCGGGATTGAACTCCCGCCCCGCGGGATCGGCAGGGTAACGTCAGGCATCTGCCGATTCGCACCCCAAAGGGAAGGACCGGGCATGTTCCGGAAGGTACTCGTCGCCAATCGCGGGGAGATCGCCATTCGTGCGTTTCGCGCCGGCTATGAGCTGGGCGCGGGCACAGTCGCGGTGTTCCCGTATGAGGATCGAAACTCGCTGCATCGGTTGAAGGCCGATGAGGCCTACGAAATCGGTGTGCAGGGCCATCCCGTGCGCGCGTACCTCTCCGTCGAGGAGATCGTCGGCGCGGCACGCAAGGCCGGTGCGGACGCGATCTATCCCGGTTACGGGTTCCTGTCGGAGAACCCGGATCTGGCGCTGGCCTGTGAGCAGGCCGGGATCACGTTCATCGGCCCGAGCGCCGAGATCCTGGAACTGACCGGCAACAAGGCACGCGCGGTCGCCGCCGCGCGCGAAGCCGGGGTGCCGGTGCTGGGTTCGTCGCAGCCGTCGACCGACGTGGACGAGCTGGTCGCGGCGGCCGACGAGATCGGTTTTCCCGTGTTCGTCAAGGCCGTCGCCGGTGGTGGTGGGCGCGGGATGCGCCGCGTCGACGACCCGGCGCACCTGCGCGAGTCCATCGAGGCGGCCGCGCGCGAGGCCGAGTCGGCGTTCGGCGACCCGACCGTGTTCCTCGAGAAGGCCGTGGTGGACCCGCGGCATATCGAGGTGCAGATCCTTGCCGACGGCCAGGGCAACGTCATCCATCTGTACGAGCGCGACTGTTCCGTGCAACGGCGGCACCAGAAGGTCATCGAGCTGGCGCCGGCCCCGAACCTCGATCCCGAACTGCGGGCCCGCATCTGCGAAGACGCCGTCCGGTTCGCCCGCACGATCGGCTACCGCAATGCGGGCACGGTCGAGTTCCTGCTGGACAAGCAGGGCAACCATGTCTTCATCGAGATGAACCCGCGCATCCAGGTCGAGCACACGGTGACCGAGGAGGTCACCGACGTCGATCTCGTGCAGTCGCAGATCCGTATCGCCTCGGGGGAGACCCTCGAAGATCTGGGGCTGTCACAGGAAAAGGTGTACCTGCGCGGCGCCGCGATGCAGTGCCGTATCACCACCGAGGATCCCGCCAACGGCTTCCGGCCGGACACCGGGATGATCAGCGCGTACCGCTCGCCCGGCGGGTCCGGGATCCGGCTCGACGGCGGAACCGCCTTCGCCGGCACGGAAATCAGCGCCCATTTCGACTCGATGCTGGTGAAACTGACCTGCCGCGGCCGTGACTTCCGCACGGCGGCCGGGCGTGCCCGGCGGGCGCTGGCGGAGTTCCGGATCCGTGGTGTGGCCACGAACATCCCGTTCCTGCAGGCGGTTCTGGACGACGAGGACTTCCGTGACGGCCGCGTCACCACGTCGTTCATCGAGGAGCGCCCGCATCTGCTCACCGCGCGGCACTCGGCCGACCGCGGTACCCGGCTGCTGACCTACCTCGCCGACGTCACGGTGAACAAGCCGAACGGCGAACGGCCGCGGCTGATCGACCCGACGGCGAAGCTGCCGGAGATTCCCGGCGGCGAGCCGCCTGCCGGGTCGAAGCAGAAGCTGACCGAACTGGGCCCGGAGGGTTTCGCCCGCTGGATCCGGGAATCGGCGACCGTGGGCGTTACCGACACGACGTTCCGCGACGCCCACCAGTCGCTGCTGGCCACCCGCGTGCGCACGAAGGACCTGCTGGCGATCGCGCCCGCCGTCGCGCACACGGTCCCGCAGTTGCTGTCGCTGGAATGCTGGGGCGGCGCGACCTACGACGTCGCGTTGCGGTTCCTGGCCGAGGATCCGTGGGAGCGACTCGCGCGGCTGCGCGCGGCGGTGCCCAACATCTGCCTGCAGATGTTGTTGCGTGGCCGCAACACCGTCGGCTACACGCCCTATCCGACCGAGGTGACGAACGCGTTCGTCGAAGAGGCCACGAAGACCGGGATCGACATCTTCCGGATCTTCGACGCGCTCAACGACGTCGAGCAGATGCGCCCGGCGATCGAGGCGGTGCGCGAGACCGGGACGGCGGTCGCGGAGGTGGCGCTGTGCTACACCTCGGACCTGTCGGACCCGGGTGAGAAACTGTACACATTGGACTACTACCTGAAACTGGCCGAGCAGATCGTCGGTGCGGGCGCGCACGTGCTGGCGATCAAGGACATGGCCGGGCTGCTGCGCGCGCCGGCCGCGGCGAAGCTGGTTTCCGCGCTGCGCAAGGAATTCGACCTGCCGGTGCACATCCACACGCACGACACCGCGGGTGGCCAGTTGGGCACCTACCTGGCCGCGATCAACGCGGGCGCGGATGCGGTGGACGGTGCGGTCGCGTCGATGGCGGGCACCACGTCACAACCTTCGCTGTCGGCGATCGTGGCCGCGACCGACCATTCCGAGCGGCCGACCGGGCTGAGCCTGCGAGCGATCGGGAACCTCGAGCCGTACTGGGAAATCGTGCGCAAGATCTACGCGCCGTTCGAGGCGGGCCTGGCTTCGCCGACGGGGCGCGTGTACGACCACGAGATTCCCGGCGGCCAGCTGTCCAATCTGCGCACGCAGGCGCGGGCGCTGGGGCTGGGTGACCGGTTCGAGGACATCGAGGCGATGTACGCGGCGGCGGACAAGATCCTCGGTCACCTGGTGAAGGTCACGCCTTCGTCCAAAGTGGTCGGTGACCTCGCACTGCATCTCGTCGGCGCCGGTGTCTCACCGGAGAAGTTCGAGGCGGAGCCGAACAAGTTCGACATTCCCGACTCGGTGATCGGCTTCCTGCGCGGTGAGCTGGGTGACCCGCCCGGTGGCTGGCCGGAACCGTTCCGCACCAAGGCTCTCGAAGGCCGTGCCGCCCCGAAACCGGTCGCGGAACTGTCCACTGAGGACCGTGAAGCCTTGGCGAAGGACCGGCGCCGTACGCTGAACCGCCTGCTGTTCCCGGCGCCGACGAAGGAGTTCGAGGCGCACCGCGAGGCCTACGGTGACACGAGTGTGTTGCCCAGCAAGGACTTCTTCTACGGGCTGCGGCCGGGGGAGGAGTACCAAGTGGACCTCGAACCCGGTGTGCGGCTGCTCATCGAACTCGAAGCGATCGGCGAGGCCGACGAGCGTGGTCTGCGCACCGTGATGTCGACGCTGAACGGGCAGCTGCGGCCGATCCAGGTCCGCGACCGTTCGGTGGCCTCCGATCTGCCCGCCGCGGAAAAGGCCGACAAGGGCAATCCGAAGCATGTCGCCGCCCCGTTCGCCGGGGTCGTCACGCTGTCGGTGTCCGAAGGCGACCGGGTCGAGGCGGGCGCGACGGTCGCCACGATCGAGGCGATGAAGATGGAGGCCGCGATCACCACTTCGGCCGGCGGGAAGGTCGCGCGGCTCGCGATCAACTCGGTCCAGCAGGTCGAAGGCGGCGATCTGCTGCTGGTACTCGAATAGCGCACACGTGGCGCGATTCGGATGTTTCCGGCGAAGCCGTATACACGGTTGCACGTGAAGTAGGCATAAGTGCTTGAATGAGGCACGTGGCTACCTCGCACAATGCGGCGAGCGCCGTGCACACCCTGGTGCGCGTCGCGCTCGGCAGTGAACTCCCCCTTTTCATTCGTTGTTGGGACGGCAGCGAAGCGGGCCCGCCGGACGCGCCGGTCCGGTTGGTCCTGCGCCGCCGTCGCGCGTTGCGGCGGTTGCTGTGGGCGCCGAACGAACTCGGTATCGCGCGATGCTTCGTATCCGGTGATCTCGACGTCGAATCGGATTTCTTCGAAAGCCTTTCGCAGCTCGAGCGCGTCATCGGAAACCAGTCCGGGCCGCTGGACGTGGAGCGCGGCGTCAAACTGGACATGATCAAGTCCGGCCTGCGGCTGGGTGCGATCGGGCTGCCGCCGAAGCCGCCTGCCGAGGAGATCCGGCTGGGCGGCAGGCTGCACTCGAAACGGCGGGACGCGCAGGCGATCAGCCACCACTACGATGTCGGCAACGATTTCTACGCACTGGTTCTCGGCCCGTCGATGACGTACTCGTGCGCGGTGTGGGGCGAGGGCGTCACGTCACTGGAGGACGCGCAGATCGCCAAGGTCGATCTCGTGGCGCGCAAACTCGGGCTGGACGAGGGCAAACGTGTGCTCGACGTCGGCTGCGGCTGGGGCACCTTCGTGATCCACGCGGCGAAGCGGTACGGCGCGCATGCCGTCGGTGTGACGCTTTCCCAGGCGCAGGCGGAATTCGCGCGCAAACGGGTCGCCGAGGAAGGGCTTTCGGAGCTGGTCGAGATCCGCGTGCAGGACTACCGGGACGTGCACGACGGCCCGTTCGACGCGATCTCGAGCATCGGCATGGCGGAGCATGTCGGCCAGGCGATGCTGCCGACCTACACGAAGGCGCTGTACGACCTGCTCAAGCCCGAGGGGCGGCTGCTCAACCACGCGATCTCGCGGAAGGTGGGCGTGCACGGCCACACGGGGGAGCGGACGTCGTTCATCAACCGGTACGTCTTCCCGGACGGCGAGCTGGAGCCGCTGGGCGTCATGGTCGACGCGATCGAAGAGGCGGGGTTCGAGGTGCGGGACGTCGAGGCGCTGCGCGAGCACTACGCGCTGACGCTGCGGGCGTGGGTCGCGAACCTGGAGTCCCACTGGGCCGACGCGGTCCGCCTCAGCAGCGAGGGCCGGGCCCGCGTGTGGCGCCTGTACATGGCCGCTTCGGCATTGACCTTCGAACGCGGCTCGATCGGCGTGAACCA
Source organism: Amycolatopsis pithecellobii (assembly GCF_009707865.1). Taxonomy (GTDB): domain Bacteria; phylum Actinomycetota; class Actinomycetes; order Mycobacteriales; family Pseudonocardiaceae; genus Amycolatopsis_E; species Amycolatopsis_E pithecellobii. Next base: position 65,067 of record NZ_WMBA01000020.1, on the reverse strand, counting down.
GGTACTGGCGGTGAAGACAGGCGATCTAGGCCAGTCCGGCTTCCCGAGAACCCGCACGGCGCTGTTGTCCTGAGCCCGTCCGGTGGCCATCTATGGAACGACTGGAACGGCGCGAAACTCCTGCCGCGTGAAACTCAGCCGGCCAGGAGCTCGTACGAGCGCACCCGGTCCGCGTGACCGTGCACCATGGTTGTGACCATCACCTCGGCCGCGCCGGTGTCCGTGACGAGCGTGTCCAGGCGCTTGCGCACGGTCTCCGGTGAGCCGATGGCGGCACTGCCGAACCGGCCGTCGATCAACCGCCGGTCTTCCTCCGTGTACGCGTAGGCCGCCGCGGCTTCCGGGCTCGGCAGGCGGATCGGGTTGCCGTGGCGGCGGCTCAGATAGCGCAACTTGACCGGCCCCGCCAGCCAGTCCGCCTGCTCCTCCGTCTCCGCGCAGATCGCCGCCACGCTCAGCATCAGCAGGGGTTCCCCGAGCGCCTCCGATGGCTCGAACGACTCCCGATAGGTCTGCACCGCCGGCAAGGTGTTGCGCGCGCTCAGGTGATGCGCGAACACGAACGGCAGCCCCAGCCGTCCAGCCAGCCGCGCGCTGAACCCGCTCGAACCCAGCAGCCACACCTGCGGTTTCCGGCCGATCGCGGGCACGGCGTTGACCGCGCGCGTCTCGTCAGGCTCGAAGTACCCCAGAAGTTCGCTCAGCTGCGCCGGAAAGTCCTCAGCAGTCCGTGCGCCCCGCACCGCGAGCGCCGTCCGCTGGTCCGTGCCGGGCGCGCGGCCGACGCCGAGGTCGATCCGCTCGGGGTGCAACGCATCCAGCGTGCCGAACTGCTCCGCGACGATGAGCGGCGCGTGGTTGGGCAGCATGATCCCACCGGAACCGACCCGGATCCGCGCCGTCGCCGACGCCACCTGCCCGACCAGCACCGCTGTCGCCGCGCTCGCCACGCCCGGGATGTTGTGATGCTCGGCGATCCAGTACCGGCGACAGCCGAGACGCTCGGCGTGCCGCGCGAGGTCAAGGGTGTTGTGCAGAGCGGTCACGGCGTCCCCGTCACTGGCGATGGGAACGAGATCGAGCACCGACAGCGGGACGATCACAACCATTCCCGGTCGGAGGCCACCACCGTCAGCTGCTGGGTGGCGCGGGTCAGCGCCACGTAGAGCACTCGGCGCCCCGTCGTGGATTCGGTGATCAGCTCGGTCGGCTCCACCAGCACGACGGCGTCGTATTCGAGGCCCTTGGCGTCCAGGCTGCCGACGACCTTGAGCCGCTCGTCCGCCCGGCCCTGCAACCAGCCCTGCACCTCGGTCACCCGGTCCATCGCGCAGATCACGCCGACCGTGCCCTCGACCGCGTCCATCAGTTCCTTCGCCGCCGCCTGAGTGCCGACCTCGACGCCGGTCCGCTCGACGATCCGCACGTCGGGCTCGATTCCCGTGGTGCGCACGGCTTTCGGCAGCTCGTCGGCACCCGCGTAACCGGCGACCACGCCGGCCGCCAGGTCGAAGATCTCCGCCGAGTTCCGGTAGTTCGTGCGCAGCGTGTAGCGCCGCCGCTGGGACCGGAGCCCGAACGCCTGATCGCGTGCCTGCGCCGCCTCCGCGGGGTCCGGCCAGGAACTCTGCACCGGGTCACCGACCACCGTCCAGCTCGCGTACTTGCCGCGCCGGCCGATCATCCGCCACTGCATCGGCGACAGGTCCTGCGACTCGTCGACGACGATATGCGAGTACTCGTCGTAGTGTTCCGGGCGATGCGGGCCCTGCTCGGTGCGCGCAGCGGGAGCGGCGTCCAGTTCGACCTGCTGCGCCCGGCGGCGCCGCTTCGGTGGCGGCCCGGTCAGCACCCGCAGCTCGTCCAGCAACGCGACGTCCGCGACCGTCCAGTCGGCTTCCCGATCCGCGAACGAGGCGGCCAGCAGATCCACCTCGTCGCGCTTGAGCACGCCCTTGCCCGCGCGCGCGAGTCGCGCCGGGTCGCCGAGCCAGCGCAGGATTTCGCCCGGATACAGCACCGGCCACCACACGACGAGGAACCGGTGGAAGTCGATCCGCTCACCCAGTTCCATGATCAACTCGGTGCGGTCCACCGACCCGCCGTCGGCGCGCGCGTTCTCTTCCGCCTTGTCCGCCAAGGCTTCCAGTAACGTCTCGGCCGCACGCACCCGCGACCGGTTCGGCGGCCCGCCGTGGCCGTGCACCTTGCGGCGGACCTTCTCCAGTTCCTTGCCCTGCAGCCGGAGCACCTCGCCGCGGTAGACGATGCGCAACTCGGCGGGCACGTCCGGCGGGGTGTCACGCATGGCGCGCGTCAGCACCTTCCGCATACGCAGCGAACCCTTGATCGCCGCGAGCGGCCCCGGATCCTGCCGCGTCGCGACGACGCCGTCCAGTACTTCACCGAGCGCGCGCAACTCGACGTTCGTTTCCCCCATCGACGGCAGCACGCGCGAGATGTAGCTGGTGAACACGCCGGACGGCCCGAGCACGAACACCCCGGCCCCGCCGAGCTGCCGCCGGTACCGGTAAAGCAGGTAGGCGGCGCGGTGCAGCGCGACGGCGGTCTTGCCGGTGCCGGGGCCGCCGGTGATTTCCGTGACACCCCGCCACGGCGCGCGGATGACCTCGTCCTGCTCGCGCTGGATGGTCGCGACGATGTCGCGCATCTTCTCCCCGCGGGACCGGCCGAGTGCGGCCATCAGCGCACCCTCACCGACCACCTGCATGTCGTCCGGAACGGCGTCGGGGATCAGCACGTCATCGTCGACGTCGAGCACGTTCTGCCCGGAACAGCGGATGACGCGGCGGCGCACCACGTCCATCGGCTCTTCGGCGGTGGCCTGGTAGAACGCCGCCGCGGCGGGCGCGCGCCAGTCGGTGACGAGGTTGTCGAACTCGGCGTCACGGATGCCGAGGCGGCCGACGTAGATCTTCTCGCCGATGGTCTGGTCGAGCCGGCCGAACACCAGGCCCTCGTACTCGGCGTCGAGCGTCTGCAGGGTCTGGTTCGCGTGGAACACCATCATGTCGCGCTCGAACAACATCGACGCCTGTTCGAAGACGGCCTCGCGCTGCGCGCCGTGCCCGATCTCGTATCCCTTGGTACGCATGGCTTCGGCTTGTGCGCGTAGCTCGGCAAGCCGGCGGTAGACGCGGTCGACGTGCTCTTGCTCGATGGCGATCTCGGCCCGTCTGACCCGGGGTTCCGACACGCACGCTCTCCTACAGCTCACTCGCCGGCAACAGGAAGAACGACTCTACGCGTGCCGTCCGAACGGTTCACCAAGTCCCGGCCAAAACGGCGGTGGTGAAGATGGCCGAAAATGCCAGCTGTGACCAGGATCGTCGCGGGGCGCGCGGGCGGGAGGCGGCTCAAGGTACCGCCGCAAGGGACACGGCCCACCTCGGAGCGGGTGCGTGAGTCCCTGTTCAACGCGCTGGAATCGGCCGGTGAGCTGGACGGCGCCCGGGTGCTGGACCTTTACGCCGGCTCGGGTGCGCTGGGTCTCGAGGCGCTGTCCCGTGGTGCCCGGGACGCGCTGTTCGTCGAGTCCGATCGCCGCGCCCTGCAGGTCCTGCGCGGCAATGTGGCGGAACTCGCCCTCGGCGGGCAGGTGCGGGCCGGCCAGGTGGAGAGCGTGCTGGCCCAGCCCGCCGACCAGCCGTTCGACCTGGTACTGGCCGACCCTCCGTACGCGGTGGACGCCGTCCGGCTCGGCGCGATGCTGGCCGCACTCGCCGCCGGGGGCTGGATCGCCGACGACGGGCTGGTGATCGTCGAGCGGGCCAAACGGGACGGCGAACCCGGCTGGCCGGCGGGTTTCGCCCCGGTGCGGACGATGCGCCACGGGGACACGGCGTTGCACTGGGCGGAGTTCGTCACTTCCCCGCGCAGCGGCGGGTGAGCACCGGGTAACGTCCGCGCCATGGTGCGAGCGGTCTGCCCCGGTTCCTACGATCCCGTGACGAACGGCCATCTGGACATCATCGAGCGCTCCTCGAAGTTGTTCGATGAGGTCGTGGTCGCCGTGTTGATCAACAAAAGCAAGAAGGGCCTGTTCACGATCGACGAGCGGCTCGAAATGCTCACCGAGATCACCCGCGGGCTGCCCAACGTGCGCGTCGACTCGTGGCACGGCCTGCTCGTCGACTACTGCCGGAACCATGGGATCGGCGCGATCGCCAAGGGGCTGCGCTCGGTCAGCGATTTCGACTACGAGCTGCAGATGGCACAGATGAACCGCGAGCTGTCCGGGGTCGAGACGCTGCTGATGTCGAACAACCCGCAGTACGGGTTCGTGTCGAGCTCGCTGGTCAAGGAGATCGCGAACTACGGCGGGGACGTGAAGAACCTCGTGCCGGGCGTGGTGTTCGAGCGCCTCACGGCGAAAGTGGCCGAACGTAACCTGAACGGCTGAGTTCGTTCGTCGGGAGTTTTCCAGCGGGGCCACCTCATCCGGCTACGGTCCGAAAATGACCAACAAACGGTTGCTCACCGGCCTTCTCGCGCTGGCGATCACGCTGTTCACCGGACTGGGGCTCGCCGTGCCGGCGCAGGCGTCGGTCGCCGTCCCGGCCGTCGTCGCGCAGGCCGAGTGCGGGGACACCTCCGGCTTCACCGTCGTCGCGCTCAGCTCGCTGCCGCCCGAGGCGACGGACACCTACGACGAGATCCAGCAGGGCGGGCCGTACCCGTACCCGCAGGACGGCACGGTCTTCCAGAACCGCGAAGGCCTGCTGCCCGGCTGTGCGAGCGGCTACTACCACGAGTACACGGTGGAGACACCCGGCAGTGACGACCGCGGCGCCCGCCGCATCATCACCGGCGAGGGCGGCGAGTACTTCTACACCTCCGACCACTACGCGAGTTTCGACCTGGTCGACGTTTCCTCTTGATCCTCTTGATCCTCTTGATCCTCTTGACACCCCCACCCGTCAGCCCGACCACCACCCCTCACGGAGACGCTCCGCGTCGCTGACACGCCGGAGGCCGCTTCCGGGCGTCTTCCCCGCTGACCCGGCAGACTGGAGCGAGCCAGCGGGGAAGGGCTAGTCAAGGAGTTGCCGTGTACCGGGTGTTCGAGGCTCTCGACGAGCTCGTCACGATCGTGGAAGAGGCACGTGGAGTGCCGATGACGTCGAGCTGCGTGGTGCCACGCGGTGACGTCCTCGAACTTCTCGACGATGTCCGGGACGCGCTGCCCCGCGAGGTGGACGACGCCCAGGACGTGCTGGACAAGCGCGACGAGCTGATCGACAAGGCCCGTGCGGAATCCGATGCGATGGTCAACGGCGCCCGCGCCGAGGCGGACACCACCGTAAGCGAGGCGACCGAGGAGGCCCAGCGGTTGCTCGAAGACGCACGGGCACGGGCGGAGCAGATCATGGCCGATGCGCACGCCGAGGCCGAGCGAATGGTCGCCGGCGGGCAGGCCGAGTACCAGAATCTGGTGGAACGTTCGCGGGCCGAGTCGGAACGCATGATCGAAGCCGGTCGCGCCGCGTACGAGCGGGCGATCGAGGACGGGCGGCACGAGCAGGCCCGGCTGGTTTCGCAGACCGAGGTCGTGCAGGCCGCGCACGCGGAATCGGCCCGCATCGTCGACGAGGCGCATGTCGAGGCCGATCGCCAGCGCAGTGAGTGCGACGCCTATGTGGACGGCAAACTCGCCGAGTTCTCGGAACTGTTGTCGACCACGCTGCGCACGGTCGATTCCGGCCGCAACCACCTGCGCACCCCGCCCGGTGCCGGGCAGCGAAGCCCGCTCTACGACTTCCAGCCGTAAGGGCCGGTAGGCTGGTGAGGCTGTCCGCCTCATCGACGATCCGAGTGCACCCAAAATGTCTGACGAACACAGTTCCCTCGACACCCGCAATCCCTGGGTGGTCGACACCCGTGAGCTGGGGCGTCGCGCCGGCCTGAGCCGCGATGTGCGCCGAGATGTCCCGGTCGGAGCCTCGCTCGGCTTTCCCGGCGTGATCGTCGTGCCCGAGGGGTCCGAGATCGAGCTCGACCTGCTGCTGGAGTCCGTTGTGGAGGGTGTGCTGGTCACCGGTACCGCCACCGCGCACACCACCGGCGAATGCTCGCGCTGCCTCGACCCCATCGAGGGTGACACCGAGATCCACCTGACCGAACTGTTCGCCTACCCGGACTCGACCACCGAGGCCACCACCGAAGAAGACGAGGTCAGCCGCCTGATCGACGACCGGATCGACCTGGAGCCGGTGGTCCGTGACGCGCTGGTGCTCGCGCTGCCGCAGGTGCCGTTGTGCCGCGAGGACTGCCCCGGGTTGTGCCCGGACTGTGGTGCGAAGTGGGCCGATCTCGAGCCCGGACACGGGCATGAGACCATAGATCCTCGGTGGGCCGCGCTGGTCGAGCGTTTCGGTGATGCTCCGGCTGCGGGTCCCGACCAGGAAGCCTGACGAGCACCAGCTCGCCCAGCCAGTAAGCAGGCTCGCACCAGCGGGCTGAGAACCTTGACGAGGAGATGTAGTCGTGGCCGTCCCGAAGCGGAAGATGTCGCGAGCCAACACGCGCACCCGCCGGTCGTCGTGGAAAGCGGCCCCGGTGCAGCTGGTGGCCTGCTCGAACCGTGCCTGCCGGCAGCTGAAGCCGCAGCACGTGGCCTGCCCGACCTGCGGCCAGTACGACGGTCGGCAGGTTGTCGAGCCCGCCTGAGGCTGACCGAGATGGGGGGTAAGCCGAAGCCGGGAAGGCCGGTGACCGACCCTGCGCCCTTGCTCGAAGCGCTCGGCGTCGATCTGGACGCCGAGCTGCTTTATCTTGCGTTGACGCACCGTTCGTACGCCTACGAGAACGGTGGGTTGCCGCCGAACGAGCGGCTTGAGTTCCTCGGCGATGCCGTGCTGGGGCTCGTGGTCACTGATCACCTGTACAACGCGCATCCCGATCTCCCCGAGGGGCAGCTCGCGAAACTGCGGGCCAGCGTGGTGAACATGCACGCGCTGGCCGGTGTCGCCCGCGGCCTCGGCGAAGGCGGGCTCGGTGCACATCTGCTGCTGGGCAAGGGCGAGGAGCTCACCGGCGGGCGGGACAAGGCGAGCATTCTGGCCGACGGCCTCGAAGCCATGATCGGCGCGGTGTACCTGGCACAGGGCATCGAGGCGGGGCGCGCGCTGGTGCACCGGCTGTTCGACCCGTTACTGGCGGAGGCGCCGCTGCGCGGGGCCGGGCTGGACTGGAAGACGAGCCTGCAGGAGCTGACCGCGTCGGCGGGTCTGGGGGTGCCCGAGTACAAGGTCGAAGACACCGGTCCGGACCACCGCAAGGAGTTCAGCGCGACGGTGCTCATCGCCGGCCGGGACCTGGGCCACGGTGACGGCACCACGAAGAAGGAAGCTGAGCAGAAGGCCGCGGAAACCGCCTGGCGCTCGCTGAACGAAGAACTCAAACAGGACGAGAACTAGCCGAAGCGGCTGGTATCCAGTTCGAGCCCGATCGGCTCGGGAATCTCGACCTTCTCGCCGAACGGCGTGATCGTGGTTTTGCGGTACTCACCCTTTGCAGGTTCGGCGTAGACGATGCAGCGTGCGCCCTCCGGTGCGTGATCGTCGATCAGCAGGTACACCGGAACTCGCCCGTACGCGTAGGCCGCGAGCTTGTTGCGACGGTCGTAGTCCGCGTTGCCCGGTGAGGTGATCTCGACGACCAGCAAGGTGTGTTCGGCCAGAACCGTCCCGTGCTGCTCGCGAGGCGTGTCCCGCGGCATCACCAGGAGATCCGGCACGTACAAGCTGGCGAGTTCCGGAATGCGCAAACCGCGACGCTGGTAGATACCCCGTTCTTCGCCCAACCCCATGATCAACATCCTGCTGACAAGATCGGCGATGTTGTGGTGCGCGTCCGCGGGAGGTGGGGTGAGGCGCAAGGCCTCGTCGGCGATCTCGGCTTTCCAGCCGTCCGGCGCATCAAGCGTCTGCCAGGCCTGAAACAGTGCTGACCAGCCGGTAGCAGGCTCGAGGGCGATGCTCACGGGGCCACCTCCTCTTCTGGTCAAGGGTATCGCGAACAGTAACCTGGAGCTGTGCCGGAACTTCCCGAGGTCGAGGTGGTCCGCGCCGGGTTGCAGGCGCATGTGGCCGGGCGCGTCATTGCGCGGGTGGACGTGCTGCATCCGCGGGCGATCCGGCGGCACGAGCTCGGGCCGGAGGACTTCACCGGCCGCCTCGCCGGGGCTCGCGTCGAAGCCGCGCGGCGGCGGGGTAAGTATCTGTGGCTCGAATTGTCCGACAAGGAAGCCATTCTCGCGCATCTCGGCATGAGCGGGCAGATGCTCGTCCAGCCCGAAGGCACACCCGACGAGAAGCACCTCCGCGTGCGGGTCCGCTTCGACGATGGCGGGCCCGAACTCCGGTTCGTCGACCAGCGCACGTTCGGCGGGCTGGCCTTGGCCGATCTCGCCGGCCCCGAACTCCTCCCGGCGCCGATCGCGCACATCGGCCGTGACCCGATGGACCCCGCGTTCGACCCGCGGCAGGCCGTGCGCGCGCTGCGGTCACGCCGCACCGAGGTGAAGCGTGCGCTGCTGGACCAGACCCTGGTATCCGGCGTCGGCAACATCTACGCCGACGAAGCCCTTTGGCGCGCCCGCCTCCACTGGTCCCGGCCGACCGAAAAACTGACCAACGCGCAAGGCTCGAAGCTGCTCGAAGCCGCGACCGAGGTCATGGCCGAGGCACTCAACGCGGGCGGCACGTCCTTCGATGCCTTGTATGTCAACGTAAACGGCCAGTCCGGCTACTTCGAACGCTCGCTCAACGTCTACGGCAAGGCTGACCAGCCCTGCCCCCGCTGTGGCACCCCGATCCGCCGCGAGCCGTTCATGAACCGGTCCTCCTACTTCTGCCCGCGCTGCCAGGTCCGTCCGCGGCGCAACTGACCACTGTGGACACATGAGGAAAGGGCCCCGCGCGAACGCGAGGCCCTTTCCCAGGCAAGATCAGCTGTTCAAACCCGTGCGTGCCGCCAGGTTGGCCAGTAGCTCCCGGCCGCGCTCGGCGTTATGCGGCTGGCTCAGCACGTCGTACCGGCGCGCCACCAGCTGGCTGTGCGAAACGAAGTCCCGGCGGCCACGGCTCGCGCCGTACCCGGCTGCGGCGAACACCATGCTGAACGCGACACCCGCGACCAGCCCGATGAGGATCGGCAGCAGCCCGGCACCGGTGCTGAACATGCTCAGCAGCAGCCCGACGAACAAACCGAACCAGGCACCGGACATCGCGGCGTTGCGAAGCACCCGGCCCCAGCTGAGCTTCCCCGCGACACGCTCCACGAGCATCGGCTCAATACCGACGATCGTCACGTCGGCCACCGGGAAGTCGGCATCGGCAAGGTGGTCCACCGCCCGCTGGGCCTGCTCGTACGAGTCGTAGGACCCGATCGGCCACCCGGTGGGCAGCGTCGGCAGCTGCGGGTTCGCGGGGGCGTTGCTGAACGCGGTCTGCGTGAACGCTGTCGTCATGTCTCTCACCTCTCTACCCTCCTCAACGCATACCCCGCGCCGCTTGTGCCTTATGCCGGAATTTCACAGCGAATTTTCAGGTGTGCCGCGTCAGGCTAGCTCGATCTCGGGGCGGTAGATGTCGAACCAGTGGTGCAGGTCGAGCGTCCGGTCCAGCCCCTGCCGGACCAACGGCGTGATCGAGCCGTGCTCCATCTCGACAGCACCGGCCAGCCAGGTGCGATCGATCAACGTGAACACCGGGCTGTCGCGCTCGGCGAGCACCTCCTTCGCCTGCCGCTGCAACTCCTTCGCGTAGTTGGGGTCCTGTGTGGACGGATAGGGGCTTTTCACCCGCTCCGCAACGGACTGTGGCAGCACGTGTTTCGTGGCATGCCGCAGCAGGCTCTTTTCCCTGCCGTCAAAGGATTTCAGCGACCACGGCGTGTTGTAGACGTACTCGACGAGCCGGTGGTCGCAGAACGGCACGCGTACTTCGAGCCCGACGGCCATCGACGCGCGGTCCTTGCGGTCCAGCAACATCCGCACGAACCGGGTCAGGTGCAGGTTGCAGACGGTCCGCATCCGCCGCTCGAACTCGCTCGCGCCCTCGACGTGCTCGACCCCGGCCACGGCGGTCTGGTACTGGTCGGCGACGTAACGGTCCAGGTCGAGCAGGTTCGTGACATCCTTCCGCAACAGGTTGCTGCGATCGGTCAAGGGGTTCTGGAACGCCAGCCACGGGAACGTGTCGGCGTTGCGTGCGGTCTCGTCGTGGAACCAGCGGTAGCCGCCGAACACCTCGTCGGCCGACTCACCGGACAGCGCGACCGTCGACTCGCCGCGGATCGCCTTGAACAGCAGGTACAACGACGTGTCCATGTCGCCGAAGCCGGCCGGGATGTCGCGAGCCGTGACGACCGCGCGGCGCACCGCCGGATCGCTCAGCGCGACCGGGTCGAGCATGACGTCCTGGTGGGACGAGCCGACCAGCTTCGCGACGTCGCGGATGTACGGCGAGTCCGGGGTGTCACGCATCTCGTCGGGCTGGAAGTTCTCCTCTTGCCCGAAGAAATCCACGGAGAACGTACGCAACTGCTCGCCCTGTTCGGCCAGGCGCGCGGCGGCGAGACCGGTGACAGCACTGGAGTCGAGCCCGCCGGACAGCAGCACGCAGCGCGGCACGTCCGCGACGAGCTGCCGGTGCACGATGTCGGTCATCAGCTCACGCACGCGGGCGACGGTGGTTTCCTGGTCGTCGGTGTGCGGGACCGCGTCGAGCTTCCAGTACGTGCGGTGGTGCGTGCCCGAGGCGTCGACGCGGATGATCGTGCCCGGCTCGACCTCGTACATCCCCTTCCACAGCGACCAGCCGGGCGTCTTGGTGAACGCGAACAGCTCGCGCAGCCCGTCGGCGTCGACCACCTTGCGCGCCAACGGGTTCGCGAGGATCGCCTTGGGTTCCGAGCCGAACAGCACCCCGTCGCGGGTGGGGTAGTAGTAGAACGGCTTGATGCCCATCCGGTCGCGGATCATGACGAGCTTCTCGTCGCGGGCGTCCCAGATCGCGAACGCGTACATGCCGTTGAGGTGGTCTGCGACGGCTTCGCCCCATTCGAGATAGCCGTGCAGCACGACTTCCGTGTCGCTGTCGGTCTCGAACGAGTGGCCCAGACCAGTCAGCTGTTCGCGCAGTTCGGTGAAGTTGTAGGCCTCCCCGCTGTAGACCATGACCACCTCGCCTGCCGGGGTGCGCACCGACATCGGCTGGTGGCCACCCGGCAGGTCGATGATCGCGAGGCGGCGGTGCCCGAGAGCCGCGTGCGGCGCGAGCCACGTGCCCTCGTCATCGGGGCCACGGCAGGCCATCGTCGCCGTCATCGCGTCGAGAACTTGGCGTTCCTGGGTGAGATCCGCGTCGAACGAAACCCAGCCCGTGATACCGCACATGTGCCACTGCCTCCCAGTTTGCTTAGTGACTGCAACTATGCGTAACGCAGTAGTAACACAGAAGCGCCCTCGGTGTCTGCGCGAATTGTCGGATCTGTGCGGTTGTGTTAACGGTGGGTGTGGGAGGTCTCACGAGGCGTCAAGAAGGCGTAAATGCGCAGGAAACGCGCGTCAAGACACCGTCAGCGCAGCTCACCGGGCGCAGCCCGGGGTCGCACAGTGTTGCCCGGGGCGGTCGCCATCCGGGTGACCCGCTGAAAGAGGTGCGAAGTGGCGGACTTGCTGTACGCCGTGTTGCTGATCGCCGTGTTCGCGGCGCTCGCATTGACCCTGCGCGGACTGGAGAAACTGTGACGGGGACCGGCGTGGTGGCCAACGTCGTGGGTGGCGTGCTGGCACTGGGATTGATCGGCTATCTCTTCATCGCGTTGATCAGGCCGGAGAAGTTTTGAGATGAGCGACCTCGCTGCCGGCTTCATCCAGGTCGGCATCCTCCTCGTCGCCCTCGCGGTGGTCTACAAACCGCTCGGCGACTACCTGGCCAGGGTGTTCACGTCCGAGAAGCACCTGGCGATCGAACGGGGCATGTACAAGCTGTTCCGGGTCAAACCGGATGTCGAACAGCGCTGGCCGACCTATGCCATGGGTGTACTCGGTTTCTCGTTCGTGTCGGTCGTGCTGCTGTATCTGTTGCAGCGCCTGCAATCCGTGCTGCCGCTGAGCTTCGGCCGCGGTGCGGTGAGCCCCGGCATGGCGTTCAACACGGCGGTCAGCTTCGTCACCAACACGAACTGGCAGTCCTATGTGCCGGAGTCGGTGCTGGGTGACACCGTGCAGATGGCCGGGCTGACCGTGCAGAACTTCTTGTCCGCGGCGGTCGGGCTCGCGGTGGCGATCGCGCTCGTGCGCGGGTTCGTCCGCCGCCAGACCGACCGGCTCGGGAACTTCTGGGTCGATCTCACCCGTGGCACGATCCGGGTCCTGCTGCCGATGTCGGCCTTGTTCGCGCTTGTGCTGATCGCACTCGGCGTGACGCAGAGCCTCAAGTCCGGTGTGGACGTCCCCAGTGGACAGATAGCGCTCGCGCCGACGGCGAGCCAGGAAGCCATCAAGGAACTCGGGACCAACGGTGGCGGCATCTTCAACGCCAACTCCGCGCACCCGTTCGAGAACCCGAACATCTGGACCAATCTCATCGAGATCTTCCTGCTGCTGGTGATCCCGGTGTGCCTGACCCGCACATTCGGCACGATGGTCGGCAATCGCAAGCAGGGCTACGTGCTGGTGTCGGTCATGGGTGGCATCTGGGCTGCGGTGCTGGCGTGGGTGTGGCTCGCCGAGACGCACCCGAACGGTCCCGCCGCGCTGCTCGCGGGCGCGAACCTGGAAGGCAAGGAACAGCGGTTCGGCCTTTCCGCGTCCTCGCTGTTCGCCACGAGCACCACCGGGACCTCGACCGGCGCGGTGAACTCGATGCACGACAGCTTCACCGGTCTCGGTGGCGGCGGACCGTTGCTGAACATCCTGCTCGGCGAGGTGACTCCGGGCGGGGTCGGCACCGGCCTGTACGGAATTCTCGTGGTGGCGATCATCGCGATGTTCCTCGCCGGCCTGATGGTCGGGCGCACGCCCGAATACCTGGGCAAGAAGCTGGGCAGGCGCGAGGTGACCGCGGCGGCGATCTCGATCCTCGCGATGCCGACCGTGGTCCTGTTGGGCACCGGCGCGGCATTGCTGATGCCCGACACGTCCTCGGCGCTCAACAACAATGGCGCGCACGGACTTTCGGAACTGCTCTACGCCTATGCCTCGGCCGGTAACAACAACGGCAGCGCGTTCGCCGGGATCACCGTGACCAGCAACTGGTTCCAGTCGACGCTCGGCGTCGCGATGCTGCTCGGCCGGTTCGTGCCGATCGTGGCCACGCTGTGCCTCGCCGGTGCGCTCGCGCAGCAGAAGAGGGTTCCGGAAAACGAAGGCACCCTGCCCACCACCGGGCCGCTGTTCGGCTCGCTGCTGGCCGGCACCATCGTTCTCGTCGCGGCGCTGACGTTCATCCCGGCGCTCGCGCTCGGCCCCTTTGCGGAGGCTCTGGCATGACCGTCACCGAAGAAAAACCCAGGATCGAAACCCCGGTGGAGGACCACCGGGTCGGGGCGGGCGCGTTCCGGCCGCGCCAGCTGCTGACGTCGGTCCCGGACGCATTGCGCAAGCTCAACCCCCGGCACCAGTTGCGCAATCCCGTGATGTTCGTGGTCTGGGTCGGTTCGGTGCTGACCACGGTGTACGCGATCGGCGAGCCGAGTGTGTTCTCGATCGGTATCGCGTTGTGGCTGTGGTTCACCGTGGTGTTCGCGAACCTGGCGGAGGCGGTCGCCGAGGGGCGTGGCAAGGCGCAGGCGGAATCCTTGCGCCGCACCAAAAAGGAGACCGTCGCCCGCCGGGTGACCGCTTCCGGTGGTGAGGAGCCGGTGCCCGGAGTCGAGCTCAAGGTCGGTGACCTCGTGATCGTCGAGGCGGGCGAGCTGATCCCGGGTGACGGCGATGTCGTCGAGGGCATCGCGACCGTCGACGAATCCGCCATCACGGGTGAGTCGGCCCCGGTGATCCGGGAGTCCGGCGGGGACCGCTCGGCCGTCACCGGTGGCACCACGGTGCTGTCCGACCGGATCATCGTGAAGATCACCACCAAGCCCGGTGAGTCCTTTGTGGACCGCATGATCGCGTTGGTGGAAGGTGCTTCCCGGCAGAAGACCCCGAACGAGATCGCGCTCACCATCCTGCTGTCCACGCTGACGATCATCTTCCTGCTCGCCGTCGTGGCGCTGCAACCGATGGCACGCTACTCCGGCAGCGAGCAGTCGGTGATCGTGCTGACCGCACTGCTGGTGTGTCTCATCCCCACGACGATCGGCGCGTTGCTGTCGGCGATCGGCATCGCGGGCATGGACCGGCTGGTGCAGCGCAACGTGCTCGCCACGAGTGGTCGCGCGGTCGAGGCGGCGGGCGACGTGTCGACGCTGCTGCTGGACAAGACCGGCACCATCACCTTCGGCAATCGCAAGGCGACCGAGCTGATCCCGGTTGGACAGTCCACTATGGACGAGATGGTCGAGGCCGCACGGTTGTCCAGCCTCGCGGACGGCACCCCGGAAGGACGCAGCATCATCGAGCTGACCGGCCCGGCGAGCGCCGAGCCCGGTGGCGAGTTCGTCCCGTTCACCGCGCAGACCCGGATGAGCGGGATCAACATCGGTGACCGCGAGATCCGCAAGGGCGCGACCGGTGCGGTGCGGGACTGGGTGCGCGAACACGGCGGGGATTTCCCGGACCAGACCGAGCGGGCGGCCGACGAAATCGGCCAGCAGGGCGGAACTCCGCTCGTGGTGGCCGAACTCGTCCGCGGGCGCGCGTTCGTGCGTGGCGTGATCCGGCTGTCCGATGTGGTCAAACCGGGCATGCGCGAGCGGTTTGCCGAGTTGCGCAAGATGGGCATCCGCACGGTGATGATCACCGGGGACAACCCGCTCACCGCGAAGGCCATCGCGGCGGACGCCGGTGTCGACGACTACCTCGCCGAGGCCAAGCCCGAGGACAAGATGGCCTTGATCCACAAGGAGCAGGAGGGCGGCAGGCTCGTCGCGATGACCGGCGACGGCACGAACGACGCGCCCGCGCTGGCCGCGTCGGACGTCGGGGTCGCGATGAACACCGGCACCTCGGCGGCCAAGGAAGCCGGGAACATGGTCGATCTCGACTCGAACCCGACGAAGCTGATCGAGATCGTGGAGATCGGCAAGCAGTTGCTGATCACCCGCGGCGCGCTGACCACGTTCAGCGTGGCCAACGATCTCGCGAAGTACTTCGCGATCCTGCCGGCCATGTTCGTCGCGATCTACCCGCAGCTGAGCGTGCTCAACATCATGCAGCTGCACTCGCCGCGGTCGGCGATCCTGTCGGCGGTGATCTTCAACGCCCTGGTCATCGTGGCCCTGATTCCGCTGGCGCTGCGCGGTGTGCGGTACAAGCCGTCGAGCGCTTCGGCGCTGCTGCGGCGAAATCTGCTGATCTACGGTGTCGGTGGGATTGTCGCGCCGTTCCTCGGCATCTGGCTGGTGGACCTGCTGGTCCGCCTCATTCCGGGAATGTGAACTGTGATGCTCAAGCAAACAATGGCCGGGCTCAGGGTGCTGCTCGTGTTCACCGTGCTGCTCGGGGTGCTCTATCCGCTCGGAATCTGGGTGGTGTCCCGGGTCCCGGGCCTGCAAGCGAAGGCCGAGGGCTCGGTCGTCACGGTGCACGGGCAGGCCGTGGGTTCGTCACTGATCGGGATCGACCCGGTGCCCGCCGACCCCGCCCGTGACCCGTACTTCCACACCCGGCCGTCGGCGGCGAGCCTGCCCGCCTCCGGCGCGTCGAACCTCGGCGGGTTCAGCGACAAGCTGGTGGGGCAGATCCAGGAGCGCAAGGATGCCATCGCGCAGCGGGAAGGCGTCGCGCCGGGCGCGGTGCCCGCGGACGCGGTGACGGCTTCGGCGTCGGGCCTCGACCCGACGATCAGCGTCGCGTACGCCGACCTCCAGATCGCGCGGGTCGCGCGGAACACGGGGTTGCCCGAGGCGTTCGTGAGCCAGCTGGTCGAGGAGAACACGACCGGCTACGGGATCGGTATCCCGGGTGTGAACGTCCTCGAACTGAATGTGGCCGTGGCCGCCGCGAGAGCACACTGAGAAGGTGGACGGACAGCAGGACAAGCCGCGCCGGGGAGAGTTGCGCATCTACCTCGGTGCGGCTCCTGGCGTGGGAAAGACCTACGCCGTGCTCGGTGAGGCCTGGCGCCGCAAGGAACGTGGTACCGATGTGGTCGTCGGCATCGTGGAGACGCACGGTCGCAAGAAGACCGCGGAGCTGGTGGAGGGGCTGGAGATCGTGCCCCGCCGACGCGGTGAGTACCGCGGTCATGAGTTCACCGAGATGGACGTGGACGCCGTGCTCGCGCGGCGGCCGGAGGTCGCGGTCGTCGACGAGCTCGCGCACACCAACATTCCCGGTTCTCGCAACGAAAAGCGCTGGCAGGATGTGCTGGAGCTGCTCGACGCCGGGATCGACGTGCTGTCCACTGTGAACGTCCAGCATCTGCAGAGTCTCAACGACGTGGTGGAGAAGATCACCGGCGTGCCGCAACAGGAAACCGTGCCCGACGAGGTCGTGCGCAAGGCCGAGCAGGTGGAGCTGGTGGACATCACGCCCGAGGCGCTGCGGCGCAGGCTTGCGCACGGCAACGTCTATCCCGCCGAACGGATCGACGCCGCACTCGGCAACTACTTCCGGCCCGGCAACCTCACCGCGTTGCGCGAGCTGGCGCTGCTGTGGGTGGCCGATCAGGTGGACGTCGCGTTGCAGCGGTACCGGCAGCAGCAGCACATCACCGACACCTGGGAGACCCGCGAGCGGGTCGTCGTGTCGATCACCGGCGGGCCGGAAAGCGAGACACTGATCCGACGAGCGAGCCGCATCGCCGCGCGCGCCGGGGCGGAACTGCTGGTGCTGCACGTGTTGCGCGGTGACGGGTTGTCCGGGCTCGGGCCCGCCGAAATGGGGCGCTACCGCAAGCTCGCCGAGCAGCTCGGCGCCACCTTCCACACCGTCGTCGGCGACGACGTGCCGACGGCGCTGCTGGAGTTCGCGCGCGGGGTCAACGCGACTCAGCTGGTGGTCGGCACCTCGCGCCGGTCACGCCTGGCGCGGCTGTTCGACGAGGGGATCGGGGCGACCGTGGTGCAGCGCTCCGGTGCGATCGACGTGCACATGGTCACGCACGAGGAAGCCGGTGGCCGGTTGCGGAGGTTGCTACCGCGACGGAGCCCGCTGAAGCCGTCGCGCCGCGCCCTCGGCTGGGCGCTGTCGGCGCTGGTGCCCGGCCTCGCCACGGTCATCGGGGTGCTGCTGCGTGGTCAGCTCGACTTGTCCACGGACATCGTCGACTACTTCCTGGCCACCGTCGTGGTCGCGCTGGTCGGCGGGCTCGGACCGGCGCTCGTGGCCGCGCTGCTTTCGGCCGGGCTGCTCAACTTCTTCTTCACCGAGCCGCTCTACACGCTGACCGTGCATGCCCAGAGCAATGTCATCACGCTGGTCGCGATGGTCGTGGTGGGCGTGCTCGTCGCGCTGGTGGTGGACACGGCGGCGCGGCTCGCGAAACAGGCGGCGGAGGCCAGGACCGAGGCATCGTTGCTGGCTTCGTACGCGCGTACGGTGCTCACGAACACCGCGCCGTTGCCGAGGCTGCTGGAGAAGGTACGTGAGAACTTCGGACTGGAATCGGTGAGCCTGCTGGAAAAACAGGACGGTGAATGGCGCAGGGTCGAAGAATGCGGGCCCAATCCGTGTGGTGAACCCGACGAGGCCGATATCGACGTCCCGGTGACTCCCGACGTGCATCTGACGTTGCGCGGCCGGGCCCTTCCCGCCGAAGACCGGCGAGTGCTGGAGGCGGCGGCCGGGCAGGCGCTGCTTGCGTTGCGGCAGCAGCGAATGGCGGCGGCGACCGCACGTGCCGAGCGCAAGGCCGAGGCAACCGAGCTGCGGACGGCGTTGCTGTCCGCGCTGGGGCACGATCTGCGCACTCCGCTCACGTCGATCAAGGCCTCGATCGGCAGCCTGCGCGCGCACGACATCGAACTGTCGCCTGAGGACACCGAGGAACTCCTTGCCACCGCGGAGGAATCGACCGACCGGCTCGCCGCGCTCGTGGACAACCTGCTCGACTCGTCGCGGCTGGCGACCGGCGCGGTGCGCCCGCAACCGCGGCCCGTCGGGTACGACGAGGTGGTCGCACACGCACTGTCCACTGTGGATAATTCGGACTCGGTGGTGGTCGATGTGGACGAACGGCTGCCCGCGGTACTCGCCGATCCGGGGCTGCTCGAACGCGTCGTGGCGAACGTGATCGACAACGCGCTGCGCCACGGCAAGAACGGCCGGGTAGCCGAGCCCGTGTCGGTCCGGGGCAGCACCTACGCGGAGTACGTGGAGCTGCGCATCGTCGATCACGGGCGCGGGTTGCGCAAAGGTGCGGCAGAATCGGCGTTCGCGCCGTTCCAGCGGCTCGGAGACCGGGACAACACGCCCGGCATCGGGCTCGGTTTGTCCGTGGCGAAGGGGTTCACGGAGGCGATGGACGGCACGATCAGGGCGGAGGACACGCCCGGCGGCGGACTCACCGTGGTGATCTCGCTGCGGGCCTACGCGGCGCCACAGGTGGTGCCGCTGGTGGATATCGAGGAGCGGGTGAGATGACAGCGCCGATGACACCGGCGACGGTCCTCGTGGTGGATGACGAGCCGCAGATCGTGCGAGCGTTGCGGATCAACCTCACCGCGCGCGGTTACAAGGTGATCACCGCGCATGACGGCGCGGCGGCGCTGCGTGCGGTGGCGGACACGAAACCCGACGTGGTGGTGCTGGATCTCGGGTTGCCCGACATGGACGGCAACGAGGTCATCGCGGGCCTGCGTGGCTGGACGACGGTGCCGATCATCGTGCTTTCCGCGCGCAGCGACTCGCCGGACAAGGTGCAGGCGCTCGACGCCGGCGCGGACGACTACGTGACGAAACCGTTCGGGATGGACGAATTGCTGGCCCGGCTGCGCGCCGCCGTGCGCCGGTCCTCGGTGTCCACTATGGATGGTGCGGATGCGGTGGTGCGGACCGGAGCGTTCACTGTGGACCTCGCGGCGAAGAAAGCCGAACGCGACGGCCAGGAAGTGCACCTGACGAAAACCGAGTGGGGCGTGCTGGAACTGCTGATCCGCAACCGGGGGCGGCTGGTTTCGCAGAAGCAGCTGCTGCGTGAGGTCTGGGGCCCGGCGTATGAGAACGAAAGCCACTATCTGCGCGTGTACCTGGCCCAGCTGCGCCGAAAACTGGAACAGGAACCGTCGCGGCCCCGGCACCTGCTCACCGAACCCGGCATGGGCTACCGCTTCGAACTCTGACCCCGCGAGTTGAGCGTTCCCGATGCGCGAGTTGAGCGTTCCCGGCGCTCGCAACGCTCAACTCGCACGCAACGCTCAACTCGCGCGCATGCAACGCTCAACTCGCGCGCATGCAACGCTCAACTCGCGCGCATGCAACGCTCAACTCGCGCGCATGCAACGCTCAACTCGCGCGCATGCAACGCTCAACTCGCGCGCACACAACGCTCAACTCGCACGCTCGCAACGCTCAACTCGCGCGGGGCTGGCTCGCGGAATCAGTTTCCGCTGGGGCTTGTGCTGCCACTGCCGGTCGACGTGGAGCTGTCCGGGGGAGTGCTGCTCTGCGTCGACGAGGTGGACGGCGGGGTGGCCGAGCTCGAGCTGGTCGGGGGCGTCGAGCTGGGCGGCGTCGATGACGGCGGCTTCGGCGTGGTCGACGAGTGCGGCGGCGGCGAGGACGGCGGGTCCTCGCGCGGGGGACTGGTCGGGTTCGTCGGCGGAATCGTCGTGCCGGGCGGGATGTAGGTGCCGGGCGGGATCGGCGTGCCCGGGGGCAGCACGATCGGCTGCGCGTTCGAGCCGGGCGCGGGCAAGATCGTCACCACGGGCGTGCCGTCGGGGCCGACCGACACCACGGCGGTCGGCGATTTCGTCGGGTCCGGTTTGGCCGGGCCGCTCACCGTCATGGTGCCCGGCACCGCACTGCCCTCGATCACCTGCGGACCGGACGAAGAGTTCGCGTTGCCGCCCTTGAGATCGGAGGCGACGTTCGTGGACGGGGTCGCCAGCTGCGCGATACCGGCGAATGCCGTGGCGAGCACGACGCCGCTGGCGGCGAGCAGCACGTAACCGGTGCGCTTCGCGCGCGACGAGGGATCGCGGGGTGGGGCGACCGCGATGCGCTGACCCGAACGTGACCCTGACTGGGTCATGGTGGCTCCTTGATGAGGGAATTCAGCCTTTGTTGCCTGGGCGGAACAGCCCGGGCGGGTGGACCCGACCGGGAGGTTAGCACCGCCCGTTCACGGTGTGCATGCGGTCTAGCGCGCAGTGTTGACTGTCCGCAGTCATCCGGGGTGCGGCACCATGGGAGCCGTGAATCCCGAACAGAATGCGGTGCGGCTCACCGCGTGGGTGAGCGGCAGGGTGCAGGGCGTCGGTTTCCGCTGGTGGTGCCGCTGCCGTGCGCTTGAGCTCGGGCTGGTCGGCAGCGCGGAGAATCTGCGGGACGGCAGAGTCGAGATCATCGCAGAGGGGCCGAAAGATCACTGTGAGCAGCTGTTGTCCCTACTAAGGTCCGATTCATCACCCGGAAGTGTGGATCAGGTCGTGGAGCATTGGTCATCGGCTCAGGGTGGCCTCTACGGATTCGACGAAAAATGAGGCTGCTGAGTTCGTTGTGACGCCTGAGGTGCGGCACGCCGGACCGAGCTGTGCGTCCCGCGATCGCCCACGGCGCCTCGGTAGACTCGCCCAGATCTGGCAGTGCTCGCAGCACCGGAGGGGTCCCCGCCACGTGCATCTGAAAAGCTTGACGTTGAAGGGCTTCAAGTCCTTCGCCTCGGCCACCACGCTGCGGTTCGAGCCCGGCATCACCTGCGTGGTGGGGCCGAATGGTTCGGGCAAGTCGAACGTGCTCGACGCGTTGCGCTGGGTGATGGGCACGCAGGGCGCCAAGGATCTTCGCGGCGGCAAGATGGAGGACGTCATCTTCGCCGGCACCTCCGGCCGCGCCCCGCTCGGCCGCGCCGAGGTCACGCTCACCATTGACAACGCCGACGGCGCGCTGCCCATCGAGTACTCCGAAGTCTCCATCACCCGGCGCATGTTCCGCGACGGCGCGAGCGAGTACGAGATCAACGGGAGCTCGTGCCGCCTGCTCGACATCCAGGAACTGCTGTCGGACTCCGGGATCGGCCGCGAGATGCACGTCATCGTCGGGCAGGGCCAGCTGAGCCAGATCCTGGAGTCCAAGCCCGAGGAGCGCCGCGCCTTCATCGAAGAGGCTGCGGGGGTGCTGAAACACCGCAAGCGCAAGGAAAAGGCGCTGCGCAAGCTCACCGCGATGCAGGGCAACCTCGACCGCCTCGGTGACCTGACCGCGGAGCTGCGCCGCCAGCTCAAACCGCTGGGCAAGCAGGCCGAGATCGCCCGCAAGGCGCAGACCGTCCAGGCCGAGCTGCGGGATGCGCGGTTGCGCCTGCTCGCCGACGACCTCGTCACCCAGCGCGGCGCGATCGCCAAAGAAGAGGCGGACGAGGCCACGGCCAGGGCGCGTCGCGCCGAGGTCGAGCAGGCGCTGGAAATGGTCAGCGCCGAGGAGAACCAGCTCGAAGCACTGCTGGCCGAGGACGCGCCGCGGCTGGCCGCGACGCAGGACACCTGGTACAAGCTTTCGGCCCTCGGCGAGCGCTTGCGTGGCACGGTGCGGCTCGCCGTCGAGCGGCAGCGACACCTGTCCGCCGACGTCGAAACCCAGCAGACCGGACGGGATCCCGAGGAGCTGCTCGCCGAGGCCGAACAGGTCGCCGAGCGCGAAGAGGAGCTCAACGAGGCCGTCACGCAGGCTCGCGCGATGCTGTCGGAGGCGGTGCAGCGGCGCGAGCAGCTCGAACACGCGGTGCAGGCCGCGGAAAAGGCGCATATGGCCGCCGTCCGCGCGATCGCCGACCGCCGTGAGGGCATCGCGAAGCTGACCGGCCAGGTGGAAGCCTTACGCAGCAAGAACGGCGCCACCTCCGACGAGATCGACCGGCTCACCACGTCGATCGACGAGGCCGCCGCGCGCGCCGAGATTGCGGTCGAGGAACTCGAAGAAGCCAAGGCCGAGGGCGGCATCGAGGAGTCCGACGACCTGGAGCTGAAAGCCCGGCATGACCGCGCGATCGAGGCGGCGGCTGCCGCGAAGGCGCGCGTCGACGAGCTGGTCAAGGCCGAGCGCGCCACGGAACGGGAGATCGCCTCGGAGAAGGCGCGGGTGGACGCGCTGTCGATGGGCTTGCGGCGCAAGGACGGCGCGGGCGCACTGCTGTCCGCTTCGGACCAGCTGCCGGGCCTGCTCGGTTCCGTCGCCGCGTTGCTGACCGTGGAGCCGGGTTTCGAAGTCGCGCTCGCCGCCGCGCTGGGGCCGGTCGCCGACGCGGTCGCGGTGCACGGCGGCGAAGGCGCGATCGCCGCGCTGAAGTACTTGAAGGACAACGACTCCGGCCGGGCGGGCGTGTTGCTCGGCGGACAACAGTACACAGTGGACACTTCGGGTTGGCCCTCGCTGCCTGAAGGTGCCCGATGGGCGCGTGAAGTCGTTGCCGCGCCGGAGGTGTTGCGGCCGGCGGTGGAACGCGCGCTGGACCGCGTCGCCGTGGTATCCGATTTGGACGGTGCGCGCCGGCTGGTCGCCGTGCATCCCGAGGTCAGCACGGTGACCACCGAGGGCGACGTTTTCGGTGCGCACTGGGCGGTCGGCGGTTCCGCGCGCAGTGAAAGCGTGATCGAGGTCCAGGCCGCGGTCGACGAGGCGCAGGACCGGTTGCTGGCCGCGGAACGCGGTCTCGAACGCACCGCCGCCGAGCTGGACGGCGCTCGCGCCGAGCAGCAGGCGCGTGCCGATGACGTGACCGAGGCCCGGGAAGCGCTCAACGAAGCCAAAGTCCGCAAGGCGCGGTCCTCGGAGCGGCTGAACCGCCTGCAGCAGGCGGCCCGTTCGGCGGAGGCCGAGGTCAGCCGGTTGCACCAGCAGCGCGCGAAGGTCGAGGCCAGTCGCGAAGAGGCCGTGGGAAAGCTCGCCGAACTGGAGGAACGGCTGTCGCTGGTCGCCGAGGAGTCGGTCGACGAGGATCCGGACACCAGCGAACGGGACGAGATGGCCGAGCAGCTCGCGGTCGTCCGGCAGGAAGAGGTCGAGGCGCGGCTGTCACTGCGCACCGCGGAGGAGCGGGCCCGCAGCATCGCGGGTCGCGCGGAGTCGCTGCGCCGGGCCGCGTACGCCGAGCAGCAGGCGCGCGAGCGCGCGGAGAAAACCCGTGCGGCACGGGCGAAAGGTGCCGCCATCGCCGCCGCGGTCGTCGACGCCGGTGAGTTCGCGCTGGACCGCATCGAGCAGTCGGTGCAGCGCGCGGCAGCCGAGCGCGACGAGGTGCAGGCCGCGCGCCAGGGCCGGGAGACGGCACTCGCGCAGGTCCGCAGCCGGGTCCGTGAGCTGGCCGGTGAGCTGGAGAAACTGACCGACGCCGTGCACCGGGACGAGGTGCTGCGCGCCGAGCAGCGGCTGCGGCTGGAACAGCTGGAAACCAAGATCTCCGACGACTTCGGCATCGGCCTGGAGGACCTGGTTTCCGAGTACGGGCCGGACGTTCCGGTGCCGCCCGGCGCCGGGGAGATGGCCGAGTACGAAGAGGCGCGCGAGCGCGGCGAGTCGGTGACCGCGCCGCCGCCGATCCCGTACGACCGCGCCACGCAGGAGCGCCGCGCCAAGCGCGCGGAGAAGGACCTGTCGATGCTCGGCAAGGTCAACCCGCTGGCGCTGGAGGAGTTCGCCGCGCTGGAGGAACGCTACAAGTTCCTGTCCACGCAGCTGGAGGATCTCAAGGCGACGCGCAAGGACCTGCTGACGGTGATCAAGGAGGTGGACGACAAGATCCTCGAGGTCTTCACGTCCGCCTACCACGACGTCGCGCGCGAGTTCGAAACCGTGTTCTCCGTGCTGTTCCCCGGTGGCGAAGGTCGCATGGTGCTGACCGAGCCGGGCGACATGCTCGCGACCGGCGTCGATGTCGAGGCCCGCCCGCCCGGCAAGAAGGTCAAGCGGCTGTCGCTGTTGTCCGGTGGCGAGAAGTCACTGGTCGCGGTGGGCATGCTGGTGGCCATCTTCCGCGCCCGGCCGTCGCCGTTCTATGTCATGGACGAGGTCGAGGCCGCGCTGGACGACACCAATATGCGGCGGCTGATCGGCCTGCTGGAGCAGCTGCGCGACTCGTCGCAGCTGATCATCATCACGCACCAGAAGCCGACCATGGAGATCGCCGACGCGCTCTACGGCGTCAGCATGCAGGGCGACGGGATCACCAAGGTGATCTCCCAGCGGCTGCGCGAGGACAAGGTCGAAGTAGTGTCCACAGTGGACTGAGCTAGGACACGTAGGGCAGTAGCCGTTCGGCCAGACCGGGCCGGTTGCCGTCGGTGCTGAACGCCGGCCGGTGCCCTTCCCGCCGGCGCCCCGCGAGCACGTCCCGCACGAAACGGGCCACCAACGGCGGTTCCGGCACCGGGTCTTCGCCGAAGTATGCGATCACCGCGGACGGGGCGGTTTCCACGGCGAGCGCCCAGCCGTCGCGCTCGCTCCACACCAGCATCAGGTCCTCGCCCGGGTGCCGGGCCTCCCTGCGGAGTGCCAGGTAGGCGGTGGCGGTGTCACTGATCTCGAAGCTGGTGCCCTCCGCGGGAAGGTCGAGGGCGTCGGCCACAGCACGCACGTATCCCTCGAGGCCGCGACTGAGATCGAACGTGCGGTCAGCTGCCCGGTCCATGATTCGATTTTACCGATCCGACCGAAAGTAGGCGGATACGGTCCGCAGCCGATCTGCTTGTGGACACCCGTTTCCGCCGTGGCTGCTGTCGGATCGGTAACGAATGACCCAGTACTGGCAGGAGGCCGGGGTCGTCGCGGCCAGCGGAACCTTTCCGGTTGCCCGGGCGTTTCCACGTAAAGTCGCCTGTTTTGCGTGTCGTGTCGCCAGCGCGCTTCGCGGAGCCTTCGGCTATCCGGACCCCGACGAAAGTTCTTGGTGACCAGCTTTGGTGATCGACACGTCCAGCGCGCCCGCACGGCCGGGCAGCGACTTCACGCGGTTGTCCCGCCTGATCAACCAGCGGGGGCTGCTGAAGCGGCGCCCCGGCGACTATGCCGTGAAGTTCGCCCTCAACGGCCTGCTGCTCACCGTCGGCGGCGTCGCGTTCGTCCTCATCGGAGCATCGTGGTGGAACCTGCTGACGGCGGCGTTCTTCGCGGTCGTCTTCGCGCAACTCGCCTTCATCGGCCACGACGCCGGGCACAAGCAGATCTTCCGCGGCAAGCGGGCCAACGACTTCGTCGGGCACCTGCACGGCGCGCTGGTCGGGATGAGCTACGGCAACTGGGTCGGCCAGCACAACCGGCACCACGCCAACCCCAACCACGAGGACGACGATCCGGACCTCGACATCCCGGCACTGGCCTTCACCACCGAGCAGGCCATGGGCAAGCGCGGCATGCTGCGCTGGATCGCGAAGTACCAGGCGTATCTGTTCTTTCCGCTGCTTCTCCTGGAAGGTTTCAGCCTGCACCACTCGGGTATTCGTGCCGTCGTGCGCCGCGAGGTCAAGGCCCACAAGCTCGAATCCGTGCTGATCTTCGGGCACATCGCCGCCTACCTGGCCGCGGTGTTCCTGGTGCTCTCGCCGCTGCAGGCGCTCGTGTTCATCGTGGTGCACCAAGGGCTGTGGGGCGTCTACATGGGTTGCTCGTTCGCGCCCAATCACAAGGGCATGCCGACGTTGACCGCGGCGCGGAAGTTCGACCACCTGCACAAGCAGGTGCTGACATCCCGTAACGTTCGCGGTGGACGGGTCGTCGACTACGTCCTGGGCGGGCTGAACTACCAGATCGAGCACCACCTGTTCCCGAGCATGCCGCGGTCGAACCTGCGGCACGCTCAGCCACTGGTTCGCGAGTTCTGCGCCCGGCTCGGCCTGCCGTACCACCAGACCACCGCAGTCGGCTCGTATGCACAGGTACTGAGCCACCTGCACGCCGTCGGTGCGCCACTGCGCGCGCCGGCCGTCTCCTAGAGGAGTTCCATGAGTGCACCGACCCCGGCCGACCAGCCGCTGTTCAGCCACCAGACCGACGACGAGCCGGTCGAGTACCCGCACCCGGCCGGTGGCCACGAGGCCGGCGACCTCAACGCGCCGTTCTCGGCGCCGGACGCCGCTAGCTGATCGGGACGCTGCCGTCCCATTCGGACAGTGGGGCGCAGTGCCACTGCCACTTCGTGAGTCGTGGCAGGTCGTCGAGCGGGGCGCGGCCGTTGGCCCACAACAGGGTCGGCCAGGGATCGGTGTCCGTGGGCGCCCACGGGAACAGCCGGTACAGCACGGCGGCCGCGAGCCGCGGCGGCGCCTCGAATCCGGTGCCGAGGCCGAGCGCGGCGTCGTAGGTGTGGACCAGCAGCTCGTCACCGGCCATCGCCGCGAACCCCGACACGTCGGCGAGACCGGCCGGGTGGAAACCGCGTGCCTCGGGTGCCGTCGTGTGCAGGACCGCGGCCAGCACCTTCGCCGTGGTGCCCAGTGTGACGAGCAGCTCCGCGGGCGCCGACTCCGGGCGCGTCTTGATGTCCATTGTGGACAGCTCCGTGGGGCCGGCGGCGAGATCGTAGGCGTACCAGTGCATGCAGTCCCCGGTGTGCGCGACGACCTCGGCGACCGTCATGTCCAGGTCGGGTACCTTCGCGGCCCAGTCGCGGTCGAGGTGGCCGGAGAGGAACCCGGCGCACACCTCGGCCGTACTGAGCAGGATCTTCGCGTCCATCTACACCGGCTCCGGTTCCCTTGCCTCCTGATCGACTCGCGGGTCACGAGTGCGATGACGCAGCGACAGCGCTCCGCCGACGACCAGCGTAATGAGCACCCCGAGCAGGGTGTACCAGGGGAAGGCCAGCACGACCGGCTTCGCGCCGGGCGCGGGCGGGATCTTCACCCACAGCACCACGACGGCCATCGCGGCGACCGTCACCACGAACGCGATGATCGCGTCCAGCTGCCGGGCCCGGGTGATCCACATGCCGAGGAAGAATGCGCCCAGCATCGCGCCGTAGGTGTAGCCGGTGATCGACAGGCCCTGTTCGATCACCGGATTGTTGCGGCTGGAGAACAATGAGCCGAACACCGCGAACACCACGGCCCATATGAGTGTCCACATGCGACCGTGCCGCAACACCTTGGAGTCCTCGGGTTTGCGCCGGGTGAACCGCTGGTACAGATCGGCGACGGTCGAGTTCGAGAGTGCGTTGAGCGCGGAGGCCAGTGCACCCATCGTCGAGGCGAGGATCGCCGCGATCAGCAGCCCGGCCACGCCGACGGGCAGCTCGCTGGTGATGAAATTGGTGA
Organism: Amycolatopsis pithecellobii; assembly: GCF_009707865.1. GTDB lineage: Bacteria > Actinomycetota > Actinomycetes > Mycobacteriales > Pseudonocardiaceae > Amycolatopsis_E > Amycolatopsis_E pithecellobii. The sequence goes on along the minus strand of NZ_WMBA01000020.1, from coordinate 37,524 downwards.
AGACGTCGTCACTGCTCTTCACGCCCAGCGCCTTGAGGTTGCGGAACCCGTTGTGGGCCCACAACATCGCGCCGACGAGCAGGAACAGTCCGAATTGGATGGTCACCGCGATCCCGCTGCCGATCAACGCCTTGCGCCCATCCGAAATGCTGCGGCAGGCCAGGAACCGTTGCACGATCAGCTGATCGGAGCCGTGCGAGGCCATCGTGAAGATCGCGCCACCGACGACAGCGGTCAGGAACGCGTACTGGCTTGTCAGCAGGTGCAGCCCGGCGAAGTTGAAGTCGAACACCTTGAAGACGCCCGCATCCGAGGCACGCGAAGTCCAGCCGGACGGCAGTTTCGTGGCGAGCACGATCGCCGCGACGATGGCGGCGCCGACGTAGACGGTCAGCTGGATGACATCCACCCACACGACCGCCTTGATCCCGCCGACGAGCGCGTAGACGACGGTCAGCGCGGTCAGGACCACCACGATCTGCCAGTACTGGACGTGCAGGCCGTAGTGGGAAAGGATCACCTGGATCGGGATCGCGCCTGCGAAGAGCCGCACGCCCTCGGCGAGCAGCCGGGTGACGATGAACGCGACACTCGACACGCCCTGCATCGTCGGGCCGAAGCGTTCCCCGAGGTAGGCGTAGGCCGTGGACTGCTGGCCCTGGAAATACCGCGGCAGCAACACGAACGACACGAGCGTCCGGCCGATGATGTAGCCGAATGGCAGCTGTAGATAGGTGAAACCGTTGTAGTTGCCCGACGCCGCCCAGATCAGCCCTGGGGTACTGATGACGGTCAGGGTGGACGTCTCGGTGGCGACGATGGAGAAACACACGGCCCACCAAGGCAGGCTGCGCTCGCCGATGAAGTAGTCCGCCGCTGATCGTTGTCTGCGCCCGACCAGCACGCCGATGGCCGGCATGGCGGCGAGGTAGACGACGATGATGACCAGGTCCACCGGATGCATTCGTCTCTCCTACTCTTCCGGAGTCACGGCCGCCACCCGTAGCCGGGTAACGATTTCCGTAGATGGTGGCGGCAGCGTCAGTGGGTCACGGCCGGGCGTGATGCTGCCCAGCAGGCGCGGTCCGCCGCCGGTGACGCCGTCCGCCGGCAGGCCGTGCCAGGTGAGCCAGCCGAGCAGCGCGGCCAGGTAAGCCTCCTTCGCCGCGCGTGGCAGGCCGAGTTCATCGCTGGTGACAAGGCGGGTGCCGGGAAGGTTCCTCACGAGGGCGCGCATGAGCGCCGGGTTTTCCACGCCACCACCGGACGCGACCACCGTCCTGGCGTTTCCGCAGGCGGCGGCGACGGTCCGGGCGGTCAGTTCGGTGAGCGTCGCCAGCAGGTCCGTCAGTTCCAGGTCTATACCGTCGAGGTAGCCGCTGTGGAACAGTTCCTTGCCGGTGGATTTCGGTGGTGCGGCGCCGTAATACGGTTCGGCGAGCAACCTCCTCAGCAGCTCGTGGTCAACTTTCCCTTGTGCGGCAAGAGTTCCGTCGACGTCGCAGCGCAGCCCGGCCCGCCGCGCCGCCAGATCGAGCAGCGCGTTGCCGGGCCCGGTGTCATAGGCGATCGCAGCACCGTCCGGCTGGACCACCGTGACGTTCGCGATGCCGCCGATGTTCAGCGCGACGGCGGGGTGCCCGGAGGATTCGGCGAGACCGCGCAACCACAACCGGTCGAGGATGCCGGCCAGCGGGGCGCCGTGCCCGCCGGCCGCGATGTCACGGGCGCGCAGATCCGACACCACGGGCAGGCCCGTCCGTTCCGCGATCCACGCCGGCTGGCCGAGTTGCAGAGTGCCGCGAGCCCGGCCGTCCTCGACCCAATGGAACAAGGTCTGGCCAAGCGACGCGATGAGATCGGCCGGGCCGAAGCGTTCGATTGCCTGCCAGGCGGCCTCGGCGAACGCCTGACCGACGCCGGTGTCGAGGCGGGTGAGCTCTCCGGCGCTGGTGTTCGCGGGCGGCAACGCGTCCAGCAGCCGGATTGGTAACTGGGCGGGGTAAGGAACTTCGAGCGCGCCGAGCGGGCGCAGCACGATTTCGCCGCCGTCCAGCCGCAGGTCGGCGACCGCTACGTCGATACCGTCGATGGAGGTGCCGGAGATGAGCCCGGCGACGCGTTCACCCATGCGGCAGCGGTGTAGTCGGCCGGTGACCGGACCGCAACTCCAGGTCGCTACCGCACGGGGTGTTCTCGCCGGTCACCCGGTAGATGCGAGGATTGAGGCGTGTCGAGCAACCTCTGGTTCTGGATCATCCTGGTAGTCGTCATCCTGCTGGCGATCACGTTGGTCACCGGTCTGACGGTGGCGCGGCGCCGGCGGATCACCCTGCGCGCGCCCGAACGGCCGGAGGGTGAGCCCAAACCGAGAGGCGGCGGCTACCGGGCGGACGGCGGAATCGCGCTGGCGCCTGGTGGTCAGGAGGCTCCACCGCATCCGGCTGGTGAGCGCACGGAGGTCGACGGCCAGCCCGGCGTCGGCGACGACGCGTCGGTGCCGAGGGATGCGCCGCGGCGGGGGATCGTCGACGTCAAACTGCCGACCGAGGAGCCCGCGCCCGCTGCCGAACCGGAGCCGGTGGCGGTCGCCGTCGAGGAACCCGAGCCGGCCGCCGGACGGCTGGAACGGTTGCGCGGGCGGCTGTCGAAGTCCCGGTCGGTGTTCGGGCAGAGCCTGCTGGGGCTGCTGGGCGCCGGTGACCTCGACGAAGACTCGTGGCAGGACATCGAGGACACGCTTCTGGTCGCGGACCTCGGCGCGGCCACCACAACGGAGATCGTGGAACGGCTGCGGACGGAGATCACCACGCGCACCGTGCGGTCGCCGGAGGAGGCGCGGCAGGTGTTGCGTGACGTGCTGACCGGTGCGCTGGAAACCGACGCGCCGCGTGCCGTGCGGGCGTTGCCGCACACGGTCGACGGGCAGAAGCAGCCTGCGGTCGTACTGGTCGCCGGGGTGAACGGCACCGGAAAGACCACCACCACGGGCAAACTGGCGCGGGTGCTGGTCGCGCAGGACAGCCGCGTGGTGCTGGGCGCGGCGGACACCTTCCGCGCGGCGGCGGCCGATCAGCTGCAAACCTGGGCGGAGCGGGTCGGTGCCGAGGTCGTGCGCGGTAAGGAAGGCGCGGACCCGGCGTCGGTCGCGTTCGACGCGGTGAAGCGCGGGGTCGAGGCCGGGGTCGACGCGGTGCTGATCGACACCGCGGGGCGGTTGCACACCAAGACCGGCCTGATGGACGAGCTGGGCAAGGTCAAGCGGGTCGTGGAGAAGCAGGCGAAGGTCGACGAGGTGTTGTTGGTGCTGGACGCCACCACCGGGCAGAACGGGCTCGCGCAGGCGCGGGTGTTCCGCGAGGTCATCGACGTGACCGGGATCGCGCTGACGAAACTGGACGGCACCGCCAAGGGCGGGATCGTGTTCCAGGTCCAGCGGGAGCTCGGGGTCCCGGTGAAACTCGTCGGCCTCGGCGAGGGGCCGGACGACCTGGCCCCCTTCGAACCGGGCGCCTTCGTGGACGCGCTGCTGGGCTGACGGGTTGTCGCGGGCAGCTAGGCGCTCAGCTCCTCGCTCGCCAGGTGCTCGGACAATGTCGCCGCCACGCGCTGGACTACCGGGGCGATGCGCGAAACCGCGTCCTTCGTCAGCCGTCCTTCCGGGCCGGATACCGAGACCGCGGCGGGCGCGGGGGTGCCGGTCAGTGGGACGGCCACGCAGCGGACCCCCAGCTCCTGCTCGCTCTCGTCCACCGCGTATCCCTGCGCGGCGATCGTCGTCAGGTGGTGAAGCAGCTCGTCGGCGGACGTGATCGTGTGCTCGGTGTAGGCAGGCATCCCGGTCCGGCCCAGTAGCGCGCGCGCCTCCTCGGCCGGCAGTTGCGACAAGATCGCCTTGCCCACGCCCGTGCCGTGCGGCAGCACCCGCCGCCCGACTTCGGTGAACATCCGCATCGAGTGCTTCGACGGCACCTGCGCCACGTACACCACCTCGTCACGCTCCAGCACCGCGAGGTTCGCCGTCTCGCCGACCTCGTCGACCAGTTCGGCCAGCAGCGGCCGTGCCCACGTGCCGAACTGCATGCTCGCGCTCTCACCCAGCCGGATGAGCCGAGCCCCCAGCGCGTAGCGGCGGTTCGTGTTCTGCCGCACGTACCCCAGTGCCACGAGGGTCCGGATCAGCCGGTGGATCGTGGGCATCGGCAGACCCGAGGTCGTCGCCAGCTCCGACAGGCTGGCCTCGCCCCCCGTATCGGCAAGGTGTTCCAGCAGCTCGAAGGCGCGACGCAGCGACTGGACGCTGCCGTCGCGACCCGTTTTTTCCTCGGGCACCGGCCCTCCTCACGTTGAGCTTCCGCTATGCAGAAACTATAGTCCGAGATGTAAAAACGAACGGATGTCTTTTGGGAGTGTTGCCGCATGTCTGAAGCCCAGGTGCTCGGCGGGTCGGTCGAGCGAGGCGACGAGATCCTGACGCGTGAGGCGCTGGAGTTCCTCGCCGGCTTGCATGACAATTTCGCCGCCCGCCGCGACGAGTTGCTCCGAGCTCGTGGCAAGCGCCGCGAGGAGGCCAAGCGCACCGGCCGGCTGGACTTCCTGCCCGACACGAAGGAGATCCGCGAGGGCGATTGGCGGGTCGCGGTCGCGCCCCCGGCGCTGCAGGACCGTCGTGTCGAGATCACCGGGCCCACCGATCGCAAGATGACGATCAACGCGCTGAACTCGGGCGCCAAGGTGTGGCTGGCCGACTTCGAGGACGCGAACACCCCGCACTGGCGCAACGTTGTCGGTGGCCAGGTCAACCTGCGGGACGCGATCCGGGGCGACATCACGCTCGACAGTAACGGCAAGCATTACGAGCTGCGGAAGGACGCGCCACTCGCGACGATCGTGGTCCGCCCGCGCGGCTGGCATCTCGACGAGCGGAACCTGACTTTCGGCGGCCGCAGGGGCGTCGGCGCGCTGGTGGACTTCGGCCTGTACTTCTTCCACAACGTGCGCGCGCTGCTGGCGAACGACGCCGGCCCGTACTTCTACTTGCCGAAGATGGAAAGTCACCTCGAAGCGCGGCTGTGGAACGACGTGTTCAGCTACGCGGAGAAGGAGCTGGGCATCGAGCACGGCACCATCCGCGCGACCGTTCTCATCGAGACGATCCCCGCCGCGTTCGAGATGGAGGAGATCCTCTACGAGCTGCGTGAGCACGCCTCGGGTCTCAACGCGGGCCGCTGGGACTACCTGTTCAGCATCATCAAGTTCTTCCGTGACGCGGGCGAGAAGTTCGTGCTGCCCGACCGCAACAGCGTCACGATGACGGCGCCGTTCATGCGTGCCTACACCGAGTTGCTGGTGCGCACATGCCACAAGCGCGGCGCGTTCGCGATCGGCGGGATGGCCGCGTTCATCCCGAGCAAGGACCCGGCGGTCAACGAAAACGCCTCCAAGAAGGTCCACGCCGACAAGGCACGCGAGGCGGGCGACGGGTTCGACGGTTCCTGGGTCGCGCACCCGGGCATGGTCGACCTGTGCCGCGAGGAGTTCGACAAGGTGCTGGGGGACAAGCCGAACCAGCTCGACCGGCTGCGTGAGGAGGTGTCCGTCACCGCGGACGACCTGCTCAACGTGGCGGCCACCGAGGGCTCGGCCACCGCGGCGGGTCTGCGTGGTGCGGTCGATGTCGGCGTCCGGTACATCGCGTCCTGGCTGGGCGGCAACGGTGCGGCCGGCATCCACGACCTGATGGAGGATGCCGCGACCGCGGAGATATCGCGATCGCAGATCTGGCAGTGGGTGCAGAACGGCACGACGCTCGACAACGGCGAGACGGTCACACGAGACCTGGTCAAGTCGGTGCTCGACGACGTGCGCAAGGAGCTCGACGGCGAGATCCCGGGTGACCTGCTGGCCTCGGCGGTCGAGCTGTTCGAAGAGGTCGCGCTGGCCGAGCACTACGTCGATTTCCTGACGCTGTCGGCCTACGAGCGGATTTCCTGAGCGTGGCGGGCCCGCACCATGAACCCCGACGGCGGCTTATGCCTGGAGCGCGAGGTAGACGTCCACCTGTGTGGCGAAATCGCTGAGGTCCAAGCCCAGCAGTTCCGACGCGCGGGTGATGCGGTAGCGCAAGGTGTTCACGTGGACATGTAGCGCCTTCGCGGCCGCGGTGGGAGAACTGGCGCATTCGAGGAACACCCGCACGGTCCGCACCAGGTCCGTGCCCTGTGCGGCGTCGTAGGCCAGCAGCGGACCGAGCACCCGTTCCCGCACCGATCGCCGGAGGTCGTCGGGTGCGCCCGCGATCAGCAGGCGATGCACCGCCACATCCTCACCTGAGACGACGGCCACCGGTTCACCGCGGCGAGCCGCCAGTTCCAGGGCGTGCAACGCCTCCTGAGCGGCGCCACGCAGACCGTCCACTGTGGCCGGACCGCTCACCCCGGCGAACACGCGGGGAGCATCGGTGAACCGGGCCACAGTGGACAGACGATGCCGGGCGCTCGACGTCCAGTTCGGGGGCCACTGCGGGTCGACCTCCGCGATCGCGCAGGCGTCTTCGCCGAGTGCCCCGAACGACACGGGCACTTCGGCGAGCACTTCGGTCAGCAGCTCTCGCGCGAGGTCGCTGCCGGGTGTCCGCACCAGCACCACTCGTGCCGGGGCCACGCGGCCCGAGGCAGCGAACGCAGCCGCCAGATCACCTGGGCCGCCCGTCAACGTGGCGAACAGTGGCTCGGCCGCCCGGTCGGCCATCCGGCGGATCTCCTCGGCACGAGCGCGGGCGAGGCTGACCAGGCCGGCGAGCTCGTCGGTCAGGTCGTCCGCCTCGGGTGAACGCACCGCGAGAATCCACGGGATCCTGAACCGCCCGTCGATGGGCAGCAACGTATACTCGTCGTGGACCGTGCGTTCGCTGCCCGGGGTGAACCACTCGACCGGCGGCGCTTCCGGCGAGGTCCCGCCGACGACACGCCCGGTACCGGACAGCACCCAGCACGCCGCGCCGAGTTCTTCCGCGCCCTGCCGCAACAGTACGGGCAGTGGAGCGTCCGCTGTGGACAGTAGGCGTTTGCGTGCCCCGCTCGGCTCGCGTCCCCGGCCGGCCGCCAGCGCGAGCACGACGCGTTCGGTGATCACCGCGAACGACAGGTCGGCCGGCACCTCCAGCAGGGGGATCCGGTGCCGCGCGCAGGCCTGGATGACGTCTTCGGGAATCCCGGAAGTGTCTGCACCGGACGCGGCCAGCGCGGCGACCCCGGCTTCAGCCAGCGCGGCGACCCAGGGACCGGCGTCGCCGGGCTCGCGCCACCAGAGCAGACCGGTCAACACGAGCTCGCCCGTGGAGACGTACCGGCCGGGATCGGGTAGCTCGGTCCCGTAGATGCGGGTGATCTCGCGGCCGAGGAGGGCCGACCCGGTGCGCAGCCGCAGGCGCAGCTCCGGGATCTCGAGCAAGGTCCGCACGGAAGTCATGGCCTTCTCGATCCTACCCGACCGATTTAAGCCTTGACTTATATAAGCAAGCACTGAGACTATCGGCCGGTGCACGCGTTCGATGTTCTCGGCGATCCCGTGCGCCGCCGCATTCTCGAGTTGCTGGCGGCGGGAGAGCAGACGTCGGGGGCGATCGGCGCGGCCATCCGGGACGAGTTCGGCATTTCCCAGCCCGCGGTGTCCCAGCATCTGCGGGTGTTGCGGGAGAACGGGTTCACCACGGTGCGTGCCGAGGGGGCGCGTCGGCTGTACACAGTGGACAGTGCTCCGCTGGTGGAGGTCGACGCGTGGCTGGAAAGGTTCCGCGGGTTCTGGAACCAGCGCCTCGACGCGCTGGGCACCGAGCTGGCACGAGGCAAACGAGAACGACGGAAGGGGACGTGATGGACATCGCCGGGGAGATCAACGCCATCCGCCGGGAGGTGCGTGGCCGGGTCGTGGTGCTCCAGCGCGAATACCCGGCGGAGATCGAAGACGTGTGGGGCGCCTGCACCGATCCCGAGCGCATCGGCCGCTGGTTCCTGCCGGTCAGCGGTGACTTGCGGCTTGGCGGCCGCTATCAGCTCGAAGGCAATGCCGGCGGGGAGATCCTCAAGTGCGAGCGGCCCCGGCTGTTGCGGGTGAGCTGGATCTTCGGTGATGCGGCGGCGACTTTCGTCGAGGTGCGGCTGAGTTCCATCGACAGCGGCACGAAGTTCGTGCTCGAGCATTCCGGCGATGTGGACGAGAAGTTCTGGGAGCAGTTCGGGCCGGGTGCGGTGGGCGTCGGCTGGGATCTCACCGTTTTCGGACTCGCGCTGCATCTGGCCGGAGTGGACAGACCGCATGAGGGCTGGGAATCCTCGCCCGAGGCGGGGGAGCTCATGACCGCCAGCGCCGCCGCCTGGCGCGCGGCACACGAAGCGTCCGGTGAGGACCCGGCGCAGGCGAAGGCAGCCGCGGAACGCACGACGGCGTTCTACGTGCCGAAGGCGCAGTAGCGTTCGTGGGAAAGCACCAACTACAGGCCTGACCGGGCGCTTCGGTTCATACTTTGGTGCCGTTGCCGTCGCGCGGGTGGCGGCGTTCTACTGACCAGGTGGATTTCCTGCGGCCCCGGACCCTCGCCGAGGCGCTGGCCCTGAAGGCCGAGCGCCCGGACGCGGTACCCATCGCGGGCGGTACCGACGTGATGGTCGAATTGAACTTCGACCACCGCCGCCCGGCTGCCCTGCTCGATCTCACCGGTATCGGCGAGCTCGCCGGATGGTCCACTTCGGACGCACAGGTCCGGCTCGGCGCCTGTGTGCCCTACACAAGGGTCATCGCCGAGCTGGGCGAGTGGTTGCCGGGTCTGGCGATGGCATCCAGGACGGTCGGCTCACCGCAGATCCGCAACCGGGGCACGGTCGGTGGCAATCTCGGCGCGGCCTCGCCAGCCGGGGACACGCATCCCGTGCTGCTCGTGTCCGGTGCGCGGATCGAAGCCTCGTCGACACGTGGTACCAGGCTCATCCCGGCCGAGGATTTTTATGTGGGTGTCAAACGAAATGCGCTGGCCGACGATGAGTTGATCACGGCGGTGCACCTGCCGGTCCGTGCGGGAGCGCAGCAGTTCTCGAAGGTCGGCACCCGCAATGCGATGGTCATCGCGGTGTGCTCGTTCGCGATCGCCATCGAAGACCACCGCGTGCGGGCGGCCATCGGGTCCGCGGCGCCTACGCCGCGCCGGGTCCGGGAAGCGGAGGAGTTCCTCAGCGCCGAGCTGCCGTGGGGCTCGCCGCTGCCGGACTCGGTCGGGCGCAGGTTCGGTGAGCTCGTCGCCGCGGCGGCGGAGCCGATCGACGATGTCCGCGGCACCGCCGCCTATCGCAGGCACGCACTGTCCGTCCTTGCCCGGCGCACGCTCGGCTGGGCCTGGCAGGAGCTTCTCGGAAAGGACTTCCCAATGGGGATTGTCAAGTCACGCAGCCACCGGGATCGGGGGTGAAGCGTGGTAGTCAGCGTCGTCGCGGAGCATGGCCCATATGACGTTGAGGCGTCGGCGGGCGAGGCAGAGCAGGGCTTGTTCGTGTCGTTTGCCTTCGGCGTGTTTGCGCTGGTAGTAGGCCTTGGAGATCGGGCAGCTGGGCAAGCTGGCCGAGGCGGCGAGCTAGCAGGCCCGCAGCAGACCGCGGTGGTAGCGGCGAGGTCGTCGCAGGTTGCCGCGGATTCGGCCGGAATCACGGGGAACCGGGGCGAGCCCGGCGTAGCCGGCGAGACGGTCGACCGAGCCGAACGCGGTCATCTCGCCGCCGGTGGCGGCGAGAAATTCCGCAGCGAGAGTCGGGCCGAAACCGGGCAGGGTGAGGATCACCTCGGCGTGGCGGTGCTGGCGAAACCGTTCCTCGATCATCGCGTCGATTTCGGCGATTTCGGCGATTTCGGCGTTGAGGGCTATCGTCCGCTTGGCCAGCCGTTCGACCATCGCGGCGGCGAGTTTCTGACCGGGCAGCGTGGTGTGCTGCGTGGCGGCGGCTTCGATGGCCGCGTGTGCGACCGATTCGGCTTTGCGGACCTTGCGGTGCTGCAGCCAGTGGGTCAGGTGTTGCTCGCCAAGTCGCCGGATTCGGTCCGGGGTCTGGTGTTCTGTCAGCAGTACCAGGTGTCCTTTGCGGGAGGGGTCGAGGCTGCGTTCCAGTGCGGGGAAGTACTCCAGCAGTTGGTGGCCGATCCGGTTGATCGCCCGGGTGCGGTCGCAGACCAGGTCGGTGCGCCGGTTGGTCAGGGTCCGCAAGTCCACCGCGATCTCGTCCCCGGCCCGCAACGGGCCGAGGTCGCGGCGGAGGCGGGCCTGGTCGGCGATGACGAACGCGTCTTTCGCGTCGGTTTTCCCTTCGCCCCGGTAGGTTCCGGCAGCGCGGTGGACCTTCAACCCGGTGATATAGACCAATTCCTGGGCGTGGTTGACCAGCAGGCCGATCAGCAGCGCGGCACCGCCGCTGTTCAGGTCGATCGCCCACAGACGACCACGCCGACGATGTCCTGCACAGCGATCCACGCGTATCCCAATGAGCGGTCGAGTCGTCGCGGGGGCCCGGGCGGCCAAGTCCTTTCAGCCTTCACTGCGGCGGAACCATGCGAGCCATACCGGAGCCCCAGGGTCCACCGATCCTACGAATGACCAGTTCAGACCCAACAAAGAAGGTAGGACAACGCATGCGCCTGAACGTGACCGTCAACGGCGAGGCCAGGCAGGCCGACGACGTCTGGGAAGGCGAGAGCCTGCTGTACGTGCTGCGTGAGCGGCTTGGCCTGCCGGGGTCGAAAAACGCTTGTGAGCAAGGGGAATGTGGCTCGTGCACGGTGTATCTGGACGACGTGCCGGTGTGCTCGTGCCTGGTCGCGGCCGGGCAGGCGGAAGGCCGGGTGGTGCGCACGGTCGAAGGTCTGGCCGAAGGTGACGGGTTCGACCGGGTGCAACAGTCCTTTCTGGACTCCGGTGCCGTCCAGTGTGGATTCTGCACGCCGGGTCTCATCGTCGCGGCACACGACCTGCTGAACCGGGTGCCGGACCCGAGCGACGAGGAGATCCGCGAGGCGCTGGCCGGAAACCTGTGCCGCTGCACGGGTTACGAGAAGATCCTGGACGCGGTCAGGATGGCGGCGGTCCGATGAGGACGGTGCTGACCGGTGCGGCGATCGCGACCGTCGACGCCGAGGACACGGAATATCGCGACGGCCACGTGGTGATCGAGGACGAGCGGATCGTCGCGGTCGGTCCTGGCACCGTCGAGGGCGACGTGCGGATCGACGTATCCGGTTGCCTGATCACGCCGGGCTTGGTGAACACCCACCACCACCTGTACCAGTGGGCGACCCGCGGGCTCGCCGCCGACTCGACGTTGTTCCAGTGGCTCGTCGAGCTGTACCCGATCTGGGGGCGGCTTGACGCGGGCGTCACGCAGGCCGCCGCGAGCGCCGGGCTGGCCCGCCTAGCGCTGACCGGATGCACGACCGTCGCCGATCACCACTATGTGTTCCCGCGCGAGGGCGGCGACCAGATCGCGGCGTTGGTCGAGGCAACCCGGCGCCTCGGCGTTCGCGTGCATCTCGTCCGCGGTTCGATGGACCGCGGCGAGTCGGACGGGGGACTGCCGCCGGACCATCTCGTCGAGGACACCGAGGCCACGTTGCTCGGCACCGAGCAGGCCATCGACACCTACCACGACGCCGCACCGAACGCGCGCATTCGCATCGCAGCCGGGCCGTGCTCGCCGTTCACGGTGACCGGGAACCTGATGACCGGCGCGGCGGAACTGGCGCGGCGCAAGGGAGTCCGGCTGCACACGCATCTCGCCGAGACCCTCGACGAGGAACGGCAGTGCCAGGACGAGTTCGGGTGCACCCCGGCCGAATACGCCGACAAGCTGGGCTGGCTCGGCGAGGACGTCTGGCTGGCACACTCGGTGCACCTCGCGCCGGCCGCGGTCCGCCGCTTCGGTGCGACCGGTACCGGCGCCGCGCACTGCCCGACGTCGAATGGACGGCTGGGCACGGGAATCGCGCCGGTGCGGGATCTGCTGGACGCGGGCGCGCCGGTCGGTCTCGGCGTCGACGGCGCCGCGTCGAACGAGTGCGGCGGCCTTGGCGAGGAGCTGCATCAGGCGTTGCTGCAGGCGCGGCAACGCGGCGGCCCGACGGCGCTGACGGTCCGCGAAGCGTTGCGCATGGGCACGATCGGTGGTGCCCGATGCCTTGGCAGGGAAGAAGAACTGGGTTCACTGGAGCCCGGGAAGCTCGCCGACCTCGCGGTGTGGGACCTCACCGGCCTGCGCTACGCGGGCATCGAGGACCCGGTCGCGGCACTGGTGCTGGCCGCGACGCCGCCGCTGAAACTGCTCATGGTCGGCGGCGAAACCGTGGTGGCGGAAGGAGAACTGCGTACCGCGGATGAAAGCACGCTTGCCGCTGAACTAGCCAGTGCCGCCCGGAGCCTGCGATGACCACTGTCGAGCGCGTCACCGAGAACGGGATCGGGACGAGCCCGAGCCGTCCCGACGGCACGGTCAAGGTGCGCGGCGAGTTCGCCTATTCCTCGGATTTGTGGCATGAGGACATGATCTGGGGCGCGACGCTGCGCAGTCCCCATCCGTACGCGAGGATCAAGGCAATCGACGTCACCGAAGCCGTTGCTGTACAAGGGGTTTACGCCGTGCTGACGCATGAGGACGTGCCCGGCGTGAACCGGTACGGTCTCGAGCATCCCGATCAGCCGGTGCTCGCCGTGGACGTCGTGCGGTATCAGGGTGAGCCGGTGGCGCTCGTCGCCGCCGATCATCCGGAGACAGCACGCCGTGCGATGAAACGGATCCGGGTGGACTACGAGGTGCTCGGACCCGTGACGGACGCCGAGAAAGCGGTTTCCGGGGAGGCGCCCCATCTGCATCCCGGCGGGAATGTCGTGCGGCAGGTGCCGATCCGCCGTGGTGCTCTGTTCGATGCCTCTGGCGCCGGCGGGCGCGGGGACGCGAAGGCCGAGGTCGTCGTCACCGGCTCGTATCAGGTCGGCATGCAGGATCAGGCGTTTCTCGGCCCGGAGTCGGGGCTCGCGGTCCCGGCGGAGGACGGCGGCGTCGACCTGTTCGTCGCGACCCAGTGGTTGCATGTGGACCGGCGGCAGATCGTGGCCGCGCTGGGGCTGCCGGAGGAGAAGGTGCGGCTGACCCTCGGCGGGGTCGGTGGCGCGTTCGGCGGCCGCGAGGATCTGTCCATCCAGGTGCATGCCTGCCTGCTCGCGTTGCGCACCGGCAAGCCCGTGAAGATGGTGTACAACCGCGAGGAATCCTTCTACGGCCACGTGCACCGGCATCCGGCGACGCTGCACTACGAGCACGGCGCCGACCGCGACGGGAAACTGGTGTACGTCAAGGCGCGTATCTATCTCGACGGCGGCGCGTACGCCTCGTCAACCGCTGCTGTGGTGGCGAATGCGGCGACGCTCGGGGTCGGCCCGTACGACGTGCCGAACGTGTCGATCGACTGCTGGGGTGCGTACACCAACAACCCACCGTGTGGCGCGATGCGGGGATTCGGTGCGGTGCAAGCGGCTTTCGCCTACGAGTCGCAAATGGACAGACTCGCCGACGCGTGCGGACTGGACCCGGTCGAGATCCGCGTCCGCAACGCGATGAGCGAAGGTTCGGTCATGCCGACCGGCCAGGTGGTGGACTCGGCCGCGCCGGTCGCGGAGCTGCTGCGACGGGTGGCAGCCAAGCCGTTGCCGCCCTCGCCACCGTCCGAACCGGACTTGCGCACGCTGCCCGGCGGGGTGTCCAACACGACGCACGGCGAAGGCGTGGTGCGCGGGATCGGTTATGCGGTCGGGATCAAGAACATCTGCTTTTCCGAAGGCTTCGACGACTATGCCACCGCGCGCGTGCGGCTGGAAGTCGTCGGCGGCGAGCCGGCGGCCACGGTGCAGACGGCGGCATGCGAGGTCGGGCAGGGCCTGGTCACCGTGGTGCAGCAGATCGTGCGGACCGAACTCGGTGTGGAGCGGGTGACGATCCTGCCGATGGACACCACAATCGGCAATGCGGGGTCCACTTCGGCCTCCCGGCAGACCTACGTGACCGGGGGCGCGGTGCGGGCCGCGAGTCTCGCCGTGCGCTCAGCACTGTCGGCCCGGCTGGCGGCCGCGCCGGGCGTGGATGTGGTGGAAGTACTGGGTGACACCGCGATCGATGAGACGATCGAATGGCACCACCGTCCTACTGAGACACTCGATCCCGAGACCGGCGCCGGGAACGCCCATGTGCAGTACGGTTTCGCCGCGCACCGGGCTGTGGTCGATGTCGACGTGGAGCTGGGGCTGGTCAAGGTCGTCGCGCTCGACTGCGCGCAGGACGTCGGCAAGGCGCTCAACCCGCAGGCCGTGGTCGGTCAGATCCAGGGCGGGTCCGCGCAGGGACTCGGGCTCGCCGTGATGGAGGAAATCCAGATACAGCAAGGGAAAATCCGTAATCCCTCGTTCACCGACTATCTCATCCCGACCGTACTGGACATGCCGCCGATGTCGATCGACGTGCTGGAGCTGGCCGACCCCCATGCGCCGTACGGGGTGCGTGGTGTCGGCGAGCCGCCGACGATCTCGTCCACCCCGGCGATCGTCTCGGCGATCCGCGCGGCCACTGGCAAGGCACTGACCCGCGTCCCGGTCCGTCCGGAACACCTGACCGGGACCTAGGTGTTCACCAAGCCAGACCGGCATCCTCGGCGTCGTCACGCAGCACGGTGCCTTCGATGAGACCGTACGGGCGGTCGGCGGCGTAGAAGACCTCGTTGTCGTTCTCCAACCCGAACGGGCTGAGATCGACAAGGAAATGGTGCTTGTTGGGCAGTGACAACCGGATCTCGGCCACCTCGGCGCGTTCGGCCAGCACCGCCTCGCCCATCGCGTACAACGTCTGCTGCAGCGAATAGCTGTGCAGCGTCGCGAACTTCTCCAGCATGATCCGCCGGATCTCGGCGAAGCTCGTGCCCCAGTCGGGAACCGGACCCTGATATCGCCAGCGCGCGGTGACGGCCGTGGCGAGCACTCGATCATCGGTCTCGGGCAGAGTGGTGTATTTGTCACGCGGGAAGCCGTGGAATTCCGAGCCGGTGGATTTCAGCACCACCAGATCCCGCAGCCCCGAAACGACCCACGTGCGGTCGCCGTCCACGGTCACCGCGGTGGTCCGTTTTTCCTTGCCGGCACGGGAAAACGAGTGATCGTGTGGTTTGCCGTCGACCGTGATGCGCTCCCAACCGTGCTCGTCGATGAGAATTCGAGCGCCGGTAATGGTGTCGTATTCGCGCACGAAATGCCGGCCCAGCCGCAGCGCGAAGTCCTCGATCTCACCGACCGGACTTTCTTTCGCGAAGGCGTACACGATGTTCTTCTGGGTGTCCGTGGCCACGACACCACTGTTGTCACCGGCCAAATGCGTCGCCGCGAGGTCACCACGCAGGGAGGTGGACACCGTGAGGTCCTTGATCGAATGCACCGGCCCGTTGCGGTTTACCGTGACCAAGCGGACTTCGGCCTTGCCGTACTGGTTGGGGCCCAAGGTGATGGCCACGGCCGGTCAGCTCCCTCGGTAGGTGGAGTAGGCGAACGGGCTGAGCAGGATCGGCACGTGGTGATGCGCGGCGCCGTCGGTGATCCGGAAGCTCACGATGATTTCCGGGAAGAACCCTTCGGGGCCAAGGTAATTTCCGGTGTCGAAGACCAGCCGGTAGACGCCGGGTACGAGCTGGTCCGGGCCGAGGTCACGGATCCGGCCGTCCACGTCGGTGAGCCCGTGCGCGATGATTTGCCCGCCGGTTTCCAGCTGCACCGGGATGCCGGGCGCCGGCCGGCCGGCCGCCGCGTCGAGGACATGCGTCGTCACCAGGCTCATGCCAGTTTTTCCAGGCGCAGCAAGGCGATCTTCACCAGTTCGCGTCCGGCGACGGCGAGTTCCGTGTCCGGGTCGTTGGCCATCCGGCTGTGCAGGTCGTCCAGCAGTTCCTCCCCGCTGCGACCGATCGCGCAGACCAGGTACACGTGCCCGAATCGCGCTTCGTACTCGACGTTGGCGATACGGAACTTCTCCGCGCCGGCACTGTCCACACCGGATTGTTCCATCGCCGGAACACCGCCGGTCTTCTCGCCGATCCGGGGATGCGCGGCCATCGCGCGACGGATTTCGCCGGGCTCCAGCGTGAGGTTCGCCCGCGCCTTCAATGCGGCCAGATCGGCGTACGGCCGGCCGGTCAGCACGGTTTCCACCCACCGCGGCACATCCAGGCACGCCACGAGATCCGGCCGGAGCTCGGCCGGCGGCGTGTTGTTGAATCCGCCAAGGTCGGCTGTCATCACCGCACCGTATCCCGTTGACGCCCACGATGCGACCGGCGAAGCTGGAACCGTGCGATACGATGCCAACCTTTCGATCCTGTTCACCGAGCTTCCGCTGCGCCGGCGCGCCGAAGCCGCCCGCGCGGCGGGTTTCACCGCCGTCGAGTACTGGTGGCCGTTCGACACGGCGGCGCCCGGTGACCGCGAGGTCGACGAGTTCGTCCGGTCGGTCGCCGACGCCGGCGTCACTCTGGCGGGCCTGAACTTCTTCGCCGATGACCTGGCGGCGGGTCATCGTGGCATCGTGTCGTGGATCGGCCGTGAGAAGGAGCTGGCGGACAGTGTGGACATCGCCGTCGGTATCGCCGGTCAACTGGGCTGCCGCACCTTCAATGCCTTGTACGGCAACCGCATCGACGGGCAGGAACCCGCCGCGCAGGACGAGCACGCACTGTCCACACTGGACTCCGCAGCCGCCGCGGCCGCCGGGATCGGTGCGCGGCTGGCCATCGAACCGCTCTCGGGTGCCGACCGCTATCCACTCCGGACCGCGGCCGACGCGCTCGCCGTGCTCGACAAGCTGGGCCGGGACAACGTCACACTGCTGTTCGACCTGTACCACCTCGGCACCAACGGTGACGATCTGGACGCCGTGATCGAGCGGCACACCCCGCGGATCGGTCACGTCCAGGTGGCGGACGTTCCCGGCAGGCAGGAGCCTGGCACCGGCACCCTGGACATCACCGGCTACCTGGCGAAACTCGCGTCGGCAGGTTATGACGGATACGTCGGCCTCGAGTACCGGCCGAGCGGGCGCACCGAGGACTCGTTCGGCTGGCTGGAAGGACAGCGATGACGAAGATCGGCTTCATCGGCCTCGGCATCATGGGCGGCCCGATGGCCGCAAACCTGGTCCAGGCCGGGTTCGAGGTCACCGGCTACAACCGCAGCGCGGCCAAAGTGGACAAGCTCGTCGAGGCCGGCGGGCGTGGTGCCGGCAGTGTCGCCGAAGCCGTCGCGGACGCGGACGTCGTGATCACCATGCTGCCCGATTCACCCGACGTCGAAGCGGTCGTCCTCGGCGAGGACGGCGTACTGGCCCATGCCGGGGACGGCACGCTGCTGATCGACTGCAGCACCATCCGGCCCGACGTCTCGCGCGAGATCGCGGGGCGCATCCGGGCGCTCGACGCGCCCGTATCCGGCGGTGAGCAGGGCGCGATCGAAGGCACCTTGTCGATCATGGTCGGCGGCGCGGCCGCGGACTTCGCCGCCGCCCGCGCGGTCCTCGACGCGGTCGGCAGCACTGTCGTGCACGTCGGCGCCGCCGGTGCCGGGCAGACCGTCAAGGCGGCGAACCAGCTCATCGTGGCGGGCACGATCGAACTGGTCGCCGAGTCCCTGGTGTTCCTCGAAGCGCACGACGTGGACACCGAAGCGGCGATCAAGGTGCTCGCCGGCGGCCTGGCCGGGAACCGCATCCTCGACCGCAAGGCGGCCGCGATGATCAGGCGGGAGTTCACCCCGGGCTTCCGGGTCGAGCTGCACGACAAGGACCTCGGCATCGTGCAGGCCGCCGCCAGGGAAGCCGGGGTCGTGATCCCGCTCGGCGCGGTGGTCTCGCAGCTGATGGCTTCGCTGAAAGCCCAGGGACACGGCCGCCTCGACCACGGGGCGTTGATCGAGCTGGTCGCCCGGCTCTCCGGCCGGGAGTAGGTCATGGAGCTCGTCCTCCGGGCACGGCATGCGGTGACCGCCGCCGGTGAGGGGGCCTTCGACGTCGGTGTCGAGGGCGGCCGGGTCGTGGCCGTGGACGAGCACGGCACGCTGAGTGGCCCGCGAGTCGTCGAGCTGCGAGCGGACGAGGTACTGCTGCCCGGTCTCGTCGACACTCACGTGCACGTCAACGAGCCGGGCCGCGTCGAATGGGAGGGCTTCGAGACCGCGACTCGCGCCGCCGCGGCGGGCGGGATCACGACAATTGTCGATATGCCGCTCAACAGCGTGCCCGCGACGGTCGATGTCCCGTCGCTGGAGGCGAAGCGGCAGGCCGCGGCCGGGCGCGTGTACGTCGATGTCGGCTTCTGGGGTGGCGCGATTCCCGGCAACAGCAAGGAATTGCGCGGCCTGCACGAAGCCGGCGTGTCCGGGTTCAAATGTTTCCTGCTGCATTCGGGTGTCGACGAGTTTCCGCCGCTGGGAGCCGTCGAACTGGCGGCGGATCTGCGGCTGCTGCGGGAGCTGGGTGCAGTGATGATCGTGCACGCCGAGGACGCCGCGACGATCGAACAGGCATCGCAACCCGTTGGCGCGCAATACAAAAACTTCCTGAACTCGCGGCCGCGTGAGGCGGAGAACGTCGCGATCGCGCGCGTCATCGAGCTGGCGCAGCGCACCGGGGCACGGGCGCACATCCTGCATCTGTCCTCTTCGGACGCTCTCGCGATGATCGGCCAGGCGCGGCGGGACGGGGTGGCGCTGACCGTGGAAACGTGCCCGCATTACCTGACCTTCCGCGCCGAGGAGATCCCCGACGGCGCCACGGAGTTCAAGTGCTGCCCGCCGATTCGCGAGTCACGTAACCGGGAACTGCTGTGGCAGGGCTTGGCCGACGGCACGATCGACTGCGTGGTCAGCGATCATTCGCCGTGCCCACCGGAGTTGAAGCACACCAATGACTTCGGCTTGGCGTGGGGCGGGATCTCGAGCTTGCAGGTCGCGTTTCCCGCGGTGTGGACGGGTGCGCGGGATCGCGGTTTCACGCTCGCCGAGGTGATCCGGTGGATGGCGGAACGGCCGGCCGCGCAGGCCGGGCTGACGCGCAAGGGCCGCATCGACGTCGGCGCCGACGCGGATTTCTGTGTGTTCGCGCCGGAAGAGGAGTTCGTGGTCGATGTCGCGAAGCTGTGGCACCGCAACCCGGTCAGCGCTTACGACGGCCGCACATTGACCGGGTTGGTGCGCTCGACATGGCTGCGGGGCCAGGAGATCGGCGACCAGCCGCGGGGTGAATTGCTGGTGCGGGAAGGGGTTTCGTGACAGACCGTCCAGAGTGGACAAACGAGCCGGAGCTCGCGTCGCGGCGGGTCGGTGGCAGCGTGGTGTGGGCCAGCGACGAGCTGTTCGCCGAGCGGGAAAACCTGATCAAGCCCGCGAAACCGGAGTTCCGGCCGTGGAGCTTCGGGCACAAGGGCCAGCTGTATGACGGCTGGGAGACGCGCCGCCGTCGCGAGCCGGGCTCCGACGAGGCGATCGTGCGGCTCGGTCTGCCCGGCGTGGTCTCGGGTGTCATCGTCGACACGGCATTCTTCACCGGCAATTACCCGCCGTATGCGTCGATCGAAGCCGTCGCGGTGGAGGACTACCCGAGCCCGGCAGAACTGTCCGCATTGAAGTGGACGACGCTCGTGCCGAAGTCCCCGTTGCAAGGCGACACGGAGAACTTCCTGGCGGTGTGGTCCCCGTATCGCTGGACCCATGTGCGCCTGACGATCCACCCGGACGGCGGCGTGGCGCGGTTGCGGGTGCACGGTTCTCCGGTGGCGGACCCGGGTTTGCTCGACCTCGGCGCGCTGGACCTCGCCGCACTGGAAAACGGTGCGCGCGTGTGCGAGGCGAGCAACCTGTACTTCGCGGCGCCGGAAAACCTCATCGCACCCGGATTCGCGTCGGTGATGGGGGAGGGCTGGGAAACCGCGCGGCGGCGCGACGACGGCAACGACTGGGTGGTGATCGCGCTGGCCGCGACGGGCGTGCCGCGACTGGCCGAGCTGGATACCAGTCACTTCAAGGGAAACGCGCCGGGCTGGGCCGCCTTGTCGGGGTCCGCCGACGGGGAGGAGTGGTTCGAGATCCTGCCGCGGACTCGCCTGCAACCCGACACCCGCCACCGCTTCCCGCTCGACGAGACGCGGGAGCTGCGGTACTTGCGCCTCGACATCTACCCGGACGGCGGCATGGCCCGCCTGCGCCTGCACGGTGCGCTCACGGAGGCGGGCCGCCGGGAATTCACGGCCCGCTTCGACACCACGCGGCCTTGATACCGGCTTTGGACGGCGTCAGGACGTGGCGCGCCTGCTGACCAGCGTGATCGACTCGCCGGGGTCGAGCACCCGCAGCCGCTCGCTCAGGCCCGCGTTCGCGAAGGCCTTGCGGATCGAGTCCGGGCCCTCCGTGAAATGCGCCCAGCCACGCGTGTGCACCGGGATCACGATCTTCGCGTTCAGGATCCGAGCCGCCTCCGCGGCGGCCTCGCTCGTGAGCGTCAGCGCCGCGCCGTCGAACAGCGAAGTTCGTGCCGCGCCCGCGAACAGCAGCGCCACATCGACCGGGCCGACGCGGCGTGCGATCGCCCGCACCTGCTCCAGCGACGCGTTGTCACCCGAGATGTACACCGACGGTAGATCGCGGCCCCGCAACACGAATCCCGTCACCTCGCCGACCACACCCTCGGCCCCGCTCGGACCGTGCTGAGCCGGTACGGCGATCACCTCCAGCTGCCCCAGCGCGAGCGCCGACCACTGGGGCAGGCCCTGCGCCGTCCCGCCGAGGCGGCGCGCGCCGCTCACCGTGGTCAGGGTCAGCAGGATCCGCTCGACGAGCGCACGGCCCGCCGGGTCGAGGTTGTCGACGTGCTGGTCGTGCGAGAGCAGTACGGCGTCGAGGGGTTCCACCGAGTCGAGGCTGACGGCCGGGTCCTCGGTCTTCGTCAACGTCCGGCCCGGTGCGGTCTCGTAGTCACCGGCTGGGCTGAACGTCGGGTCGGTGAGCAACCGCTTGCCGCCGATCTCCAGCAGCGCGGTCGGTCCACCTATGAAGGTAACCCGCAGTTCTCCAGTCATATCAAGGACAACCGTTCGGACCGCACGATTCTTCCTTTTCTCACGGCGCCGACTGCCGGCGTGAACTCACTACCCCAGTATTGAAACCCGCGAGATGTAAGCCGCCCGCGAAGCGCGCGTGCTCGATCTTCACGCACCGGTTCATCACCGTGTCGAGCCCCGCTTCGGCCGCCCGCTGCGCGACCGGTTCGTGCCACAACCCCAGCTGCAGCCACAGCGTGCGCGCCCCGGCCTTGATGACCTCCTCGGCCACGTCCGGCAGGTCGGCGTGCTTGCGGAACACGCTCACCAGATCCACCTCCGGCACGTCGGCGAGCGACGCGTACACCGGCTGCCCGAGCAGGGTCTTCAGCCGCGGGTTGACGAAGTGCACCCGGTACCGGCTCGACGACAACAGGTATGTCGCCACGAAAAAGCTCGGCCTGGCCGGGTTGTCGGACGCCCCGATGATCGTCACCGACCTGGTGCGCGCCAGGATCGCCTGCCGTTCCCGCGCGGTCGGCGGGGTCCAGGTGAGCGGCGACTCGGTGCGCACCGCACCGGCCGGTACGGAAGTATCGAGAATCATTCCTTCACCGCCGCCGCGAGTGCCTGATCGATGTCCCAGCAGATGTCCTCGACGTCCTCCAGCCCGACCGACAGCCGGATCAGGTCGGGCCCGACCCCACCGGCCGCCAGCTGCTCGTCGTTCAGCTGCTGGTGCGTCGTCGAAGCCGGATGGATGACCAGGGAGCGCGCGTCCCCGACGTTCGCCAGGTGCGACAGCAGCTCGACCGACTCGACGAACTTCTCACCCGCGGCCCGTCCGCCCTTGACACCGAAGGAGAACACCGCGCCCGGCCCCTGCGGCAGGTACTTCTTCGCGCGCTCGTGATGCTCATGATCGGGCAACCCCGCGTAGCCGACCCACGCCACCCGCTCGTCTGCCGCCAGGAACTCCGCGACCGTCTTCGCGTTGCGCACGTGCGCCTCCATCCGCTGCGGCAACGTCTCCACGCCCTGCAACAGCAGGAACGCCGAATGCGGCGACAGCACCGCGCCGATGTCGCGCAGCTGCTCGGCCCGCAGCCGGGTGCAGAACGCGTACTCGCCGAAGTTCTCCCAGTACTTCAACCCGCCGTAGGACGGCACGACCTCGGTCATCCGCGGGAACTTCCCGTTGCCCCAGTTGAACGTGCCGGCTTCGACGACGATGCCGCCGAGCGTCGTCCCGTGCCCGCCAAGGAACTTCGTCGCCGAGTGCAGCACGATGTCCGCGCCGTGCTCGATCGGGCGGCACAGATACGGCGTCGCGAGCGTCGCGTCCACCACCAGCGGGATGTCGTGTGAGTGCGCCAGCTCGGCGAGACCGGCGATATCCGCGATGCCACCGCTGGGATTGCCGATCACCTCGGTGAAGATGAGCCGCGTCTTCTCTGTGATCGCCGCCGCGTAGGCGTCGAGATCGTCCCCGGCGACGAACGTGGTCTCCACGCCGAACCGGCGCAGCGTGCCGGCCAGCTGGGTCACGGTGCCGCCGTAGAGACCGCTCGCGGACACGATGTGCTCGCCCGCCTCGGCGAGCGCGGAGAACGTCAGGAACTCCGCGGCCTGCCCGCTGCTCGTGGCCACCCCGCCGATCCCGCCTTCGAGGCTGGCAAGGCGCTCCTCGAACGCGGCCACGGTCGGGTTGCCGATCCGGCTGTAGATGTTGCCGTATTTCTGCAGGGCGAACAGGTTCGCCGCGTCGGCGGCGTCCTCGAACACGAAACTCGTGGTCTGGTAAATCGGTACCGCCCTCGCCCCGGTCGCCGGGTCGGGCGTACCGCCGGCGTGCAGGGCACGGGTGCGGAAACCCCAGCTGCGCTCAGTCACGTGAGGGACGTTACCCAGGATGACGCAGGCAGGCCAAGATTCTCATGCCCTGGAAGGGCGGGGCCATCACGGTGTCCGCCGGTATTCCGACAGCAGGAAGGACGCGGTGACCTCCAGCGGTTCGCGGACGTCGCCGAGCCGGGTGAGCCGCTCCGGGTGGTGCGCGTTGGGTCCCATCAGGACCGCGCGCCGGACATCCGCCGGGGACAGCGTCATGCGTTGCGTGTGCTCTTCCCGGGAAACCAGCTCGAATCCCCCGGCGAGTGCGGTGCCGAGCCGTTCATCCTTGCGCCCGTCCACGTCGAGCAGATCCACCACGGCGGCCAGCTCGCGAAGATGAGCGGGCCGTGGTGACACCACGAGCAGCCTCCCGCCGGGCCGCAGCACGCGGTGGAACTCGTTGGCGTTACGTGGCGCGAACACGTTGAGCAGCAACGAAACCGACCCGCTCGCCACCGGCCACGGTGACCACAGGTTCCACACGGCGGCGCCGAGCCGGTCGTGGGCGCGGGCTGCGCGCCGCAGCGCGAGCGCGGAAACGTCGAGCGCCAGCCCGGTCGCGCCGCTCGCTTCGTCCAGTACGCGCGCGAGGTAATAGCCGGTGCCGGCGCCCGCGTCCACCACCAGCCCCGAGGGGAGCAACGCCGCCGCGCGGTCGGCGAGCCGTTCGGCCAGCCCGGCGTAATGGCCGGCGCCCAGGAACTCCGCCCTCGCCGCGACCATCTCCGCGGTATCCGCCGTGCCCGCCGGGACCTTCGCGTGCAAGAGGTTCACATAGCCCTGCTTCGCCAGGTCGAACGTGTGCCGCCGGGGGCAGCGCAGCATGCGCTCCAGCGACTCGACCCGTTCACCGCAGATCGAGCACCGCAGCGCATCGACGACGGCGGAAGGCAGGGCCATACCGTCATCACACCAGAGCCGTTACTCCACCGGAGCAGCGGCGCCGCTCCGGCTCACCGTCCGTATCTGACGGCGACGTTTCGTGAAAGGACCCGGCAGGCGGGTGCACCGGAAACGTGCTCGTAACAAGGCCGGAACGACAGTTCACCTCCACGAAACGTGACATGCCGTCCGGTGAAACACCCGAAATCGAAACTCCCCGGCAATATCTCGAACCGGGAGGAACATTGTGCTGAACGCAGGAGACACCGCATGGGTGTTGGCCAGCGCCGCGCTGGTCATGCTCATGACACCAGGGCTGGCGTTCTTCTATGGCGGCATGGTTCGCGTGAAGAGCGTCCTCAACATGCTCATGATGAACTTCATCTGCTTGGCGATCGTGTCTGTGCTGTGGGTGCTCTACGGCTTTGGTGAGTCGTTCAGCAACGACGCTTTCAGCGGGCTGATCGGTAACTTCCAGCACGCCGGTTTCGCCGACACGTGGGGCAAGCTCGCCGGTTTCGCCACGGCGGCGACCGACACCACGCCGGCCGTGCCGTGGCCGGGCTCCGACGGACTGCCGGTGCTCGCGTTCGCGATGTTCCAGCTGATGTTCGCGATCATCACGCCCGCGCTGATCTCCGGTGCCATCGCCGACCGGGCGAAGTTCTGGGGCTGGGCGCTGTTCGTGGTCGTCTGGGTGACCATCGTGTACTTCCCGGTCGCGCACTGGGTGTTCTCGTTCGACGGCTTCATCGGGCCGGACGCGCTCGGCGGCTGGATCGCCAACAAGCTCAAGGCACTCGACTTCGCCGGTGGTACCGCGGTCCACATCAACGCCGGCGCCGCGGGTCTTGCGCTCGCGATCGTGCTCGGCAAGCGCAAGGGCTGGCCGAAGGACACCGGGCGCCCGCACAACGTGCCGTTCGTCCTGCTGGGCGCCGCGTTGCTGTGGTTCGGCTGGTACGGCTTCAACGCCGGTTCCGCGTTGTCGGCCGGTGATCTCGCCGGGGTCGCCTTCACCAACACCACCGTCGCCACCGCCGCCGCCGCCCTCGGCTGGCTGCTGGTCGAGCAGCTCAAGTTCGGCAAGCCCACCACGCTGGGCGCCGCCTCCGGCGCGGTCGCTGGTCTGGTCGCGATCACCCCGGCCTGTGGTTTCGTCACGCCACTGGGTTCCATCGCGATCGGGATCATCGCCGGTGCGGTGTGCGCGCTGGCCGTGTCGCTCAAGTACAAGCTGGGCTTCGACGACTCGCTCGACGTCGTCGGCGTGCACCTGGTCGGCGGTCTCGTCGGCACCCTGTTGATCGGTTTCTTCGCCACCACCAAGGTGAACTCGCTCGGCGCGAACGGCCTGTTCTACGGCGGTGGCCTCGGCCAGCTGGGCAAGCAGGCCGCGGCCGCGTTCGCCGTGATGGGCTACTCCTTCATCCTGACGCTGATCATCGGTTTCGTCATCAAGGCGGCCGGTGGTTTCCGGGTCAAGGAGGAGGACGAGGTCAGCGGTATCGACGAAGCGCAGCACGCGGAAAGCGCGTATGACTTCGGTCAGTCCGTCCTCGGTGGGCACGGCGGCACCGGTCCCGGTCCGCTCGCGACGGCGCCGAAGGACCGCGCGGCACTGGAAGGAAGCAAGGCATGAAGCTGATCACGGCGATCGTCAAGCCGTTCACCCTCGACGACATCCGCGCGGCACTCGAGCAGCTCGGCGCGCTCGGCATGACCGTCAGCGAAGTCCAGGGCTACGGCAGGCAGAAGGGCCACACCGAGGTCTACCGCGGTGCTGAGTACGCGGTCGATTTCGTGGCCAAGCTCCGGGTCGAGGTCGTCACCGACGACGCGAACGTGGAGAAGGTCATCGAGGCGATCGTCAACGCCGCGCACACCGGCAAGATCGGTGACGGCAAGGTGTGGGTCACGCCGGTGGAGACCGTCGTCCGGGTTCGCACCGGCGAGCGCGGCACGGACGCACTGTAGGCGCGGATGGTTCTCGGGGGGGAACTCGCCAAGGCGGCGAACCGGTTGCTGGAAGGCCGTCACGGCCGGCTGGGCGCCGCCGCACTACGGGCCGCGCTGGTGGACCTGTACGAGTTCTGGCTCAGCAAGGCCGCGGCGGCGGCCGGCGTCGACATCGCTGATCCCGGTGTCGCGCTGGTCGCCGTCGGCGGCCTCGGACGGCGCGAACTGCTGCCGTTCTCCGATCTCGACCTCGTTCTGGTGCACCACCAGAACCCCGGGGTCGCCGAAATCGCCGACGCGTTGTGGTACCCGTTGTGGGACGCGCGCATCGGTCTCGACCATTCCGTCCGCACTCCCGCGGAGGCCCTGCAGGTCGCCTCGGAAGATCTGCGGACCGCCATGGGTTTGCTCGACGCCCGGCATATCGCCGGTGACGCCGAGCTGTCCGGGCGGCTGGCCACCGCGGCGCGCGATCAGTGGCGCCGCACAGCGCGCAAACGCTTGCCCGAGCTGGCGTCGGCGACCCACAAACGTTGGCAGCGCAGCGGGGAGATCGCCCAGTCCGCCGAGCCGGATCTCAAGTACGGCAAGGGCGGACTGCGGGATCTCGGCGTGCTGGACGCGCTCGCGGTGGCCCAGCTGACCGATCGTCCGAGCGAGGAACTGCGCGAAGCCAAGGAGTTGCTGCTGGACGTCCGCACGGAACTGCGGCGTGAGTTGCGGCGGGACCGGGACGTGCTGAGCGCGCCCGACGCGGAGCTGGTGGCCGCGGAACTGGGCTTCGGCGACCGGTTCACGCTCGCGCGCAAGCTTGCCGGCGCCGGGCGCACGGTCAGCTACGCGGTCGAAGTCGCGCTCCGGTCCACTGTGGACCAGCCGAAGGGCCGGTTCGGGCGGCGGCCGAGCCGGACCCCGCTCGACGAAGGCGTTGTGCTGCACGGAAACGAGGTCTCCCTCGCGCGGGACGCGGTCCCGGCGAAGGACCCCGCGTTGCTGCTGCGGGTGGCTGCCGCGTCCGCGCGCACCGGTGTCCCGATCGCCCACGGCACGCTGAAAACGCTCGCCGACTCCGCGCCGGAGCTGCGAACCCCGTGGCCCGCCGACGCGCGCGATGCGCTGACCGAGTTGCTGGGTGCGGGCGAAGGGCTGATCGACGCGGTCGAGGCGCTCGACCGGACAGGGCTGTGGGCACGGCTTTTCCCCGAGTGGGGCGCGGTGCGTGACCTGCCGCCGCGCTCACCGGTACATGCCTGGACCGTCGACCGGCATCTGGTCCAGACCTGTGTGGAGGCCTCGAAGCTGACCACCACCGTGTCACGACCGGACCTGCTGTTGCTCGCCGCGTTGCTGCACGACATCGGCAAGGGGCGCGAGGCCGACCATTCGGAACTGGGTGCGGCGATCTCCGCGCAGGTGGCCCGACGCATCGGTTTGTCCGACGCCGACGCCACCACGGTTTCCGGGGTGGTGCGCCATCACCTGCTGCTGCCGCACACCGCGACCCGCCGCGACATCGAAGAGCCGACGACCGTGCACCGCGTCGCGAAGACGGTCGACAACGACGTCGTGCTCCTCGAACTGCTGCACGCGCTGACCGAGGCCGACTCGCTCGCCACCGGACCCGGGATGTGGAACGACTGGAAGGCCGGCCTCGTCGAGAACCTCGTGACGCGCTGCCGGCAACTCATGCAGGGCAAGGGTTTCAGCCCACCGGAGCCGCTCGATGCCCCGCAGCGTGAGCTCGTGGTGACCGCTGTGCGCACCGGCCGCGCGGAGGTGTCGATCAGCCACGACGGCAACATGGCGACGGTCGTGCTCGCGGTGCCGGCGCGCACGGAACTGCTCGCTCCGGCCGCCGGTGTGCTGGCCCTGCACTCGCTCGAGGTGCACACCGCGACGCTGCGCGGTCATGGCAACGGGCGGGCGGGTATTTTCGTCGCCTCGCCCAAGTTCGGCTCACTGCCCGACACGGCGCTGCTGCGGGAACAGTTCTCGCGCGCGGTCGCCGGCGGGCTGGCGCTGGAGCAGAAGCTCGCCGCGAAGGAACGGGACTACTCCTCGCCGGTGCGCGTCGTGGCCAGGCCCAAGGTGTTGTGGTTCGACGACGAAACCTCCGGGCCGAACAACGTCGTGCTGGAACTTCGCGCGGCCGACCGGATCGGCCTGCTGTACCGGGTCGCGGGTGCCCTGCAATCGTGTGACGCCGAGGTTCGCTGGGCGAAGGTCACCACCCTGGGCGGTGCCGTCGTGGACTCCTTCGCCGTCGCGCCCCGCGGCGTGCGGCTGGATCAGTCGTGGCGGCACCGGGTCGAGCAAGCCGTACTGGCCGCCGCATCCTGACGTCTTGAAAAAATCTCGGAAATTCCGCGTCATGGCTTCCGCCGTGACGTGTCCCACCGCTGCGACCGGCAGTGCCGCGCACCTGAGTAGTTCTACCTACCGCTACTTGGGTGTTGTCACGCTGCCGGGTGACTCCCGTACCGGGCAGGCTTGCGGACATCGCGACGAGATGTCCACGGCCGGCTCTCGCCCGGTACTGGGGGTCCGGGCGAGCGCGGCGGGGCGTGCGGTGTCTGGCGTGACCATGCGGGTGGCTCGACGAGGGGGCGAGCCACCCGCATGAGCGCCCCACCCGGCCAGCACCCGCGGGTCGGGCTCAGCGGGCGGCTACCCTGGTCTGCGGAGCAACCACGACCAGCTGGAGCGTGTACACCCGTGTTCGACACCCTCTCCGACCGGCTCACCGCCGCGCTGCAGACACTGCGCGGCAAGGGGAAGCTGACCGACGCCGACATCGACGCGACGGCGCGCGAGATCCGGATCGCGCTGCTGGAAGCTGACGTGGCGCTGCCCGTCGTGCGGGAGTTCATCGCACAGATCAAGCAGCGCGCGAAGGGTGCCGAGGTTTCCGGCGCCCTCAACCCGGCGCAGCAGGTCATCAAGATTGTCAACGAGGAGCTCGTCGCGATCCTCGGTGGCGAGACCAGGCGGCTCAACCTGGCCAAGAACCCGCCGACGGTGCTCATGCTCGCCGGTCTGCAGGGTTCCGGTAAGACGACGCTCGCGGGCAAGCTCGCGATGTGGTTGAAGAAGCAGGGCCACGCGCCGCTGCTCGTCGCGTGTGACCTCCAGCGCCCCAATGCCGTCACCCAGCTCCAGGTGGTCGGCGAGCGGGCCGGCGTCCCGACGTTCGCGCCCGAGCCCGGTAACGGTGTCGGTGACCCGGTGGACGTCGCGCGCCGCGGGATCGAAGAGGCCAAGCACGCCCAGCATGACGTCGTCATCGTCGACACCGCGGGCCGCCTCGGTGTCGACGAAGAGCTGATGAAGCAGGCCGCCGACATCCGTGACGCGGTGCGGCCGGACGAGACGTTGTTCGTCGTCGACGCGATGATCGGTCAGGACGCGGTGACCACCGCGGAGGCCTTCCGTGACGGTGTCGGCTTCTCCGGTGTGGTGCTCACCAAGCTCGACGGCGACGCCCGCGGTGGTGCCGCGCTGTCGGTCCGCCACGTCACCGGCCAGCCGATCCTGTTCGCGTCCAACGGCGAGAAGCTCGAGGACTTCGACACCTTCCACCCGGACCGGATGGCGAGCCGGATCCTCGGCATGGGTGACCTGCTCACCCTTATCGAGCAGGCCGAGCAGGCGTTCGATCAGGAGCAGGCGGAGAAGGCCGCGGCCAAGCTCGGCACCGGGCAGCTGACGCTGGAGGACTTCCTCGAGCAGATGCTGGCGGTCCGCAAGATGGGCCCGATCGGCAACCTGCTGGGCATGCTGCCGGGTGCCGGGCAGATGAAAGATCAGCTGGCCCAGGTCGACGACAAGCAGCTCGACCGGTTGCAGGCCATCATCCGCGGCATGACCCCCGCCGAGCGGGAGAACCCGAAGATGATCAACGGGTCGCGCCGGCAGCGCATCGCGCTGGGTTCCGGCGTGACCGTGCGTGAGGTCAACGACCTGGTGAACCGGTTCTTCGAGGCTCGCAAGATGATGCAGCAGATGGCGGGCCGCTTCGGCTTCG
Organism: Amycolatopsis pithecellobii; assembly: GCF_009707865.1. Taxonomy (GTDB): domain Bacteria; phylum Actinomycetota; class Actinomycetes; order Mycobacteriales; family Pseudonocardiaceae; genus Amycolatopsis_E; species Amycolatopsis_E pithecellobii. The sequence goes on along the minus strand of NZ_WMBA01000020.1, from coordinate 7,628 downwards.
GCGGTGGCAGCGCCACCAAGAGCCGCAAGGGCAAGAAGGGGAAGAAGGGCAAGGGCCGCGGCCCGACGCAGCCGAAGGTGCGCGGCGGGTTCCCCGGCGGGATGCCGATGCTCCCGCCCAGTGGTGGCGGCATGCCGGACCTTTCCCAGCTGGGCGGCGGGATGAACGACGTGCCCGGTTTCGACCCGTCGAAGTTCAAGCTGCCGAAGAACAAGTGATGCACCTGCGGGGTGCCGTGCTGCCGGATGGCGGGCAGCGCGATCTGTGGGTGGTCGACGGCCGGCTCACCTTCGAACCGGTGGACGGCGCGGAAACCCTTGTCACCGAAGGCTTTCTGGTGCCCGGCCTGGTCGACGCGCACTGCCATCCCGGCATCGGTGCGGCCGGTCCGTCCACAGTGGACGAGGCGATCGCGCACGCCGTGGTGGACCGTGACGCGGGCACTCTGCTGATCCGCGACTGCGGCCAGCCCATCGACACCCGCCCGTTGCAGCAGCGTCCGGACCTGCCGCGGATGATCCGGTGCGGCCGGCATCTCGCCCTGCCGAAGCGCTACATCCCGGGTTTGGGCCTCGATCTGGACTCGCCGGATCAGCTGCCTGAGGCGGTCGCCGAGCAGGCCGCGGACGGCGACGGCTGGGTCAAGCTGGTCGGCGACTGGATCGACAGGGCCAAAGGGGACCTGGCTCCACTGTGGCCGGACGATGTGCTCGCCGAGGCGGTCAAGATCGCGCACGCAGCCGGTGTCCGCGTGACGGCCCACGTGTTCGGTGAGGACGCGCTGCCCGGCCTGATCAACGCGGGAATCGACTGCCTCGAACACGGGACCGGCCTGTCCCCGGATCTGCTCACCGAAATGGCCCACCGCGGCACGGCGCTCGTGCCGACATTGATCAACATCGAGAATTTCCCTGGTATCGCTGAGAAAGCGGGAAAGTACCCGGCGTACGCGGCGCACATGCGCGCACTGCACGCCGGGGTGACGGACATGATCGCGTCGGCGCTATCGGCCGGCGTCGCGATCTACGCCGGCAGCGACGCGGGCGGGATGGTGGCGCACGGCCGCCTTGTCGACGAGATCGAGGCGCTGTGGCGCGCGGGCATGTCCCGCACGGAGGCGCTGGCTGCCGCGTCGTGGTCGGCCCGCGAATGGCTGGGCCATCCGTCGCTGACCGAGGGCGCGCCGGCGGATTTGCTCGTCTACGACACCGATCCCCGTGAGGATCTGGCGGTTTTGCGCACCCCGCGGCACGTCGTGCTCAACGGGGTTGTCATTCGCTGATCACCACGGCCCGAATTCGCCCGATCGCACGCCGCCACCTAGCCTGGACAGCGTGAAGGGGGGCACGCGGGCGTTTGGTCGCGCCGCGCTCGATTCAATTTTCCCTGCGCGTGCGGTGGAAAACGCGCCCCTCGCCTTGCTGTCGTTCACGTGAACGGCGACCGGCATGGCGACTAGGCTCGGAAAGTGGTTCGGTCGGATGGGATGGAGGCAGCGGGTGACCACGACGCAGCCCGGCGAGCCACTGGACTCGATCGAACTGCCGGACCCGCCCGCCACGCCGGTACACAGATGGGGCTTCGGGGCTTTCCTTGTCGTCGAAGCAGTCCTGCTGGCTTCGGCCGCGTTCGTCAGCGTGCTGGCGGGGCCGGTGCCGGCCGGTGCGCAGATCCCCGTCCGCGACGTGCTGATCGGCACGATCACCCCGACCGTGCTGGCCGCACTCGTGGCCGTGCTCATCACCGCGTGGCGCGGCAATGGTCCACGCATCGACCTGCGTCTCGAATGGCACTGGGCCGACATCCGGCTCGGCCTCAAACTCGGCGTGCTCGGTCTCGTCCTCACCACGGTCAGTGCGTTCATCTGGACCCAGGCCGTCGGCGAGCACAATGCGACGTCGGCGATCGGCGCGCTGGTCGAGGACCAGCCGATGTCGCTGACCGCGGCCGTCATCATGTTCGTCTACCTGTGGCTGCTCGGCCCGATCTGCGAGGAGATCATCTACCGCGGCCTGCTGTGGGGTGCGGTGGAACGGCTCCCGTGGGGGAGTGAACGGTGGACGAGGCTCGCCGCCTTCCTGCTGTCCACGGCGGTGTTCGCGGTCAGCCACCTCGAACCGCTGCGGACCACGCTGCTGCTGGTGATCGCCGTCCCGATCGGCCTCGCGCGGCTGTTCACCGGGCGACTGCCCGCCGCGATCGTGGCGCATCAGATGAACAACTTCCTGCCGGCGCTCACGCTGCTGCTCACGACGCTGGGCGTGCTGACCCTCTAGCGCACGGGCCGACGGCGTCTGGCACAATTGTTGCTTGCCCGCTGCGGCCGGTCCCTCTCACCGCGCCGTGGCAGCCCAAAGCTTCGGGTACTCGTGTCCGTCTCCCCACTCGGATCGTGACCCGGCACCAGCGAGCACCGAGAAAACCAAGGAGTACCCACACCCGTGGCCGTCAAGATCAAGCTGCAGCGCCTGGGCAAGATTCGTGCGCCGTACTACCGGATCATCGTCGCCGACGCGCGCACCCGCCGCGATGGCAAGGCCATCGAGACGATCGGCAAGTACCACCCGAAGGAAGAGCCGAGCTTCATCGAGGTCGACTCCGCACGTGCCCAGTACTGGCTGGGTGTCGGCGCCCAGCCGACCGAGCCGGTGCAGCGCATCCTCGAGATCACCGGTGACTGGCAGAAGTACAAGGGCCTGCCCGGTGCCGAGGGCACCCTCAAGGTGCGCGAGCCGAAGCCGTCGAAGCAGGACCTGTTCAATGCCGCGCTGGCCGCCGCCGGTGAGGAGCCTGCGACCGAGGCCACCACGCCGAAGAAGAAGGCCCCGAAGAAGGCCGAGGCCGAGTCCGACGAGGCGGGTAAGGCGCAGGCGTGAGCTTCCTCGCCGATTCCCTCGAACACCTGGTGCGCGGGATCGTCGACAACCCGGACGATGTCCGGGTCGAGCTGATCACGACCCGGCGCGGCCGCACGCTCGAGGTGCACGTCCACCCCGACGACCTGGGCAAGGTCATCGGCCGGGGTGGACGCACCGCGACCGCGCTGCGCACGGTGATGGGCGGTATCGGTGGCCGCGGCGTCCGGGTGGACGTCGTCGACACCGACCGCTGACCCGCATCGTGGAGGTAGTGGTCGGGCGGATCGCGAAGGCGCACGGAATCCGCGGCGAGCTCGCGGTGGACGTGCGCACGGATTCACCCGAAGCGCGATTCGCCGAAGGTTCCGTGCTCACCGCACGTCACCGTGACGGCCGCACTCGTTCCCTCACCATCGCGGCCGCCCGCGCACACAGCGGGCGGCTGCTGGTGAGTTTCGAGCAGGTCCAGTCCCGTGAGGACGCCGAAGCGGTGCGCGGGATGCTGCTGCTGGCCGACACTGCGGACCTGCCGCCGACCGACGATCCCGACGAGTTCTACGACCATGAGCTCGAAGGGCTGCGCGCCGAACTGGCTGACGGCACCGTCGTCGGCACGGTGCAGGAGATCGTGCACTCGCCCGGCGGCGAGCTGCTCACACTGGATCGTGAGGGCCGGACGGTGCTGGTGCCGTTCGTGCGGGCCATCGTGCCCGTCGTCGACGTGGCGGCCGGGCGGGTCGTGCTCGACCCGCCCGAAGGCCTGCTCGACGAAACCGAGTACCAATCTGACCAAAAGTAGGCCAACCGCGGTCAACCGGAAGCCGACCTACGCCAGGCGGATCGCGGTGACTGTGGTCGGATTGGTATCAATCGACACAGTGGGGACCGCCATGCGGATCGACGTCATCACGATCTTCCCCGAATACCTGGACCCGCTACGAGCCGCACTGCTGGGTCGCGCCATCGAGCGCGGTCTCATCGACATCGGTGTGCACGACCTGCGGGACTGGACGCACGACGTCCACCGTGCCGTGGACGACGCGCCCTACGGCGGCGGGCCCGGCATGGTGATGAAACCCCAGGTGTGGGGTGACGCGCTGGACGCGGTGTGCGGCGAGGCGACTCGTCTGGTCGTGCCCACCCCCGCCGGTCGCTCGTTCACCCAGGAGACCGCGCGGGCGTACGCGCGAGAGGAACACCTGGTGTTCGCCTGCGGCCGGTATGAAGGCATCGACCAGCGCGTCATCGACGACGCGGCCCGCCGCATGCCGGTCGATGAGGTGTCCATAGGTGACTATGTCCTGGTCGGCGGCGAGGCCGCGGTTCTGGTCATGGTCGAAGCGACGGTGCGGCTGCTGCCCGGTGTGCTGGGCAATCCCGTGTCCGCCGAACAGGACTCGTTCTCCGACGGCCTGCTCGAAGGGCCGAGTTACACGCGACCCGAGGTGTGGCGCGAGCTCGCGGTGCCCGAGGTGCTCCGCGGCGGTAACCACGCGCTCATCGAGCGCTGGCGGCGGGACCAGGCGCTGGAACGCACCTTGCGCCGGCGGCCCGAGCTTCTGGACAGGCTGCCGGAAGGTAGTCTTGATCAGCGCGATCTCGCCGTGCTCGACCGCGTCCGAGGCGAGCAGCGGCAGGCCGGGTGAGCCCGCCACGATCGCGTCTGCCATACTTGACACTTGGTGCGCCGCTGTATGTGCGCGCTCTATGAGCCCCCGGGTCGATCGCTGCGCCAGCTGGTCCGTGCCCGGAAGTACGTAGTCAGACGAAGGACGAGGACGGAATCCCGATGAACACCCTGGACAGCTTGGACGCTCAGTCGCTGCGTTCCGACATTCCGAACTTCCGCCCGGGTGACACGCTGAAGGTGCACGTTCGCGTTATCGAAGGAAACCGCGAGCGCAACCAGGTGTTCCAGGGCGTCGTCATCCGCCGTCAGGGCGGTGGCGTTCGCGAGACATTCACCGTGCGCAAGATTTCCTTCGGCGTCGGCGTCGAGCGCACTTTCCCGGTGCACTCGCCCAATATCGCCCAGATCGAGGTCTTCAAGCGCGGTGATGTGCGCCGCGCCAAGCTGTACTACCTGCGCGAGCTGCGCGGCAAGGCGGCGAAGATCAAGGAGCGGCGCGAAGCCCCCACGGCTTCCTGACCCGCGCCCTAGTAGCCTGGCGACGTGGTTGAGCCTGTGCCCTCGAGCGCTGCCGAGGACGAACCGGAACGCGCTGAAAACGGCGAAAACGACGCAAATGGAAAGCGTCGGCGTCGTAAGCCGAAGAAACAGCGCTCGTTCTGGGTGGAACTGCCGATCTTGATTGTGGTCGCGCTGGTTCTGGCATTTGTTTTCCAGCAATTCTTCGCCAGGGTCTATACGATTCCGTCGGCGTCGATGGAGAGCACACTGCACGGCTGTACGGGCTGCTACGGCGACAAGGTCCTGGTCGACAAGATCACCTACGATTTCGCGGACCCCGGTCCCGGCGATGTCGTGGTGTTCAAGGGACCGGAGCCCTGGCTCGAGAACGAAGCTCCGGCCCAGCGGTCCGGCAACCCGATCGTCCGGTTTTTCCAGAACGTCGGTTCGGTGTTCGGGCTCGCGCCGCCGGACGAGCGGGATTTCGTCAAGCGAATCGTCGCCGTCGGCGGCCAGACCGTGCAGTGCTGCGACGCGCAGAACAGGGTCGTGGTCGACGGCAAGGCACTGAACGAGCCGTACATCCACTGGGCCGACCCGAGTGACCCGCGGCAGGACCCGTTCGACCCGGTGACGGTGCCCCAAGGCGACGTCTGGGTCATGGGGGACAACCGCAACGACTCGTGCGATTCGCGCTGCCAAGGTGGCGGCGGGCTGCGCGGGGTCGTCCCGGTCGACAACATCATCGGCAAGGCCCGCGTCATTGTGCTGCCGCCCGGCCGGTGGGGCGGCGTGAGCGATACCAACCCGCAGCAGAACGCCCAGCCGGTCGCGCTCGGCATGAGCGCGCCGGACTGGCAGCAGGGCGTGCCGCTCGGGATCGGCGCCGCCGCGGCGTGGCCTGCGGTGTTTGTCAGCCGCAAGCTGGGTTCCGGTGCGCGCAAGGCGGTCAAGCGAAAGCGGTAGGCAGTGGGTAGCTCTTCGGCGCTCGCGGCCCCGATCAGGCCACCCCGGGCGGTTGTCCGTGGGGAGCTTTTCTGGGGCATGTTGTCCGTGCTCGACCGTCGCGGTCTCGGGCCCGTCGCCGGGGTGGACGAGGCGGGTCGTGGCGCCTGCGCGGGCCCGCTCGTGGTCGCAGCCTGTGTGCTCAAACCCGGTGACGCCGCACGCCTGACCGAGTTGACCGACTCGAAGCTGCTGACCGCGCGTGCCCGGGATCGTGTCTACGACCGGGTGATAGCACGGGCCCTCGACTACTCCATTGTGGTGATTCCGGCGGCCGAGGTCGATCTGCTCGGAATTCACGTCATGAACATCGAGGGCATGCGGCGTGCGGTCGCGGGCCTGCGGACCCGGCCTGGTTATGTGCTCACCGACGGTTTCAAGGTGCCGGGGCTGCCGGCACCGAGCCTGGCCGTGGTGAAGGGGGACCGGTCGGTCGCGTGCGTGGCGGCCGCATCGGTGCTGGCGAAGGTGACCAGGGACCGCATCATGTTCGACCTGCATGGGGAGCATCCGATGTATGGGTTCGACGTGCACAAGGGGTACACCACGACCGAGCACGGCGCGGCACTCACGGAGTACGGGCCCAGTGCGGTACATCGGTGGTCGTACACGAATGTCGCGACGGCCGCGGCCGCGCATGGGCGGCGGGCGCCGCACAAGGTGATGCTGACCGTGGCGGCATTGGGGCAGCTCGAGGCGTCAGTGCGTGCTCTGGACGAGGTCGTGAGTCAGAATGAAGGTTCCGCCGCCGGAAGTCGGTTGAGCTCGCGAGGAGGGGCGCGGATTCCATGAGCGCAGAGGATCTCGAGAAGTACGAGACCGAGATGGAGTTGTCGCTGTACCGGGAGTACCGGGACATCGTCAGCCAGTTCTCGTACGTGGTGGAGACCGAGCGCCGGTTCTACCTGGCCAACGCCGTGGACGTGCAGGTCCGCGACGGTGGTGGCGAGGTGTACTTCGAGGTGCGGATGTCGGATGCGTGGGTGTGGGACATGTACCGCCCGGCGCGTTTCGTGAAGAACGTCCGGGTCATCACCTTCAAGGACGTCAACGTCGAAGAGCTGGAGAAACCCGACCTGCGGTTACCCGAGGACGGCCCGTTCTCGGGCTGATCCGCCCTGGTTGTCCACAAGGGTCGGGTTATCCACAGGTGACCTGATTCCTTCTGGCGCTCCCCGTGCCGAACCTGGCACCGTCATCTCAGACGGTAAGGATTCGAGCACTGGGGGTAAGCATGACGGAAACTGTGGCGGAACCGGCCGCCCACCTACACCTGGGCCGGCGAGGTGAAGAGCTGGCCGCCCGGCACCTGGAATCACTCGGTCTGGTGGTACTGGACCGAAACTGGCGCTGCCGCGAGGGCGAGCTGGACATCGTGGCCACCGACTATCAGACCGTGGTCGTGTGTGAAGTCAAAACCCGCACGGGCCGCAACTTCGGTGACCCAGCCGAAGCCGTGACGGGCGAAAAGAGCGCCCGCATCCGCCGAATAACAGGCCAATGGCTACGCGAACGAGGCGTCCGCTGGTGCCCTCTGCGCTTCGACGTGATCTCGATACTGGCCACCCCTGATGAGGCGCCCCAGCTGAAGCACATCGCGGGAGCATTCTGATGCTGCCCTGTCTCTTATTCAC